>JBDGYE010000086.1:0-11995 GCA_039584255.1 Gemmatimonadota bacterium | reverse complement strand
CGATCTCGATGTCGTAGTAACGAGCGAGCGAGTCCAGCCCCCGCCGACGCAGTCCGGGAAGCGCCCTCCGGGCCAGCCTGACCGTACACAGCCTGGGACCTGAGGGCATCACGGCCCGGGCGCGTCTCATCTCTTCGGCAACGAATCGCCAGTCGAAGCCCGCGTTGTGGGCGACGAAGACCCGGCCTCTCAGCCTTCGCTCCACCTCACCGGCGATATCTTCGAATCGGGGCGCATCGACCACCATCGGAGAGTCGATTCCAGTGAGGCGCGTTACCCAGCGGGGTATCCGGGCCCCCGGGTTGACTAGGGTACTGTACTCGCCGACGATCCTCCCCCGGCTCACCTCCACGGCGGCGAATTCCATGATGCGTGCGCCCCGGGCCACCGAGCTTCCTGTTGTCTCGACATCCACCACGACGAAGCCGACGGAGGCGAGAGGCACCTCGGCGGTCTCCGTGGCCGCCGTCAGACTCCATACTCCCCGGCCGTCGACCTGCACCCGTCGATCGGTCCCCAGCAGCTCGTAAACCAACCGACTGGCCAGGCCCGGCGGAGCCTGGCGCAGGCCAAATACCTCTCGCGCCAGCTCGCCAGTGGATATCGGTGACCTATGGATCGCCGTCAGCGCCAGTCCCACGAGCGAGGAATCAGCATCGAAGTCCAGTCCGAACGTACTCATCCCTCAGTCACTCTCCACACCCGGTCCCTTCCCACGACTGTCGCCGGGCCGCACCTCGTGGTCAGACTTCTTCACTCGTCCCCAGCGCCGTTCGTCTCCCCCGATGTCAGGACGAAGCTCAATCCTTCCATCTCCATGGCTACGTCCATCGTGCGAACCACCACGTCGGCACCGACCTCCAGCTTCACGGGCGCGAAGTTGAGTATGGCGTGGACGCCGGCGGCGGTGAGTCGTGTGGCCACCGTCTGCGCGGAATCGGGAGGCGTGGCGATGATGGCGATGTCGACATCCTCCCTGGCCAGGTCGGACTCGAGGTCGGACAGAGGACGAACCCGAACACCGGAGAGCTCACTTTCCACCTTCCCGGGATCAGCGTCGAACGCCGTCACGATTTCGAATCCACGCTGCGCCAGATCGCCATAACCCAGCAGCGCCGCGCCAATCCTTCCCACACCGATCAGAGCGACCCGCCACTGTCGTTGCAGCCCCAGGATCTGCTCGAGGGACCGCGTCAGCTCTTCGACGTCGTAGCCCTGGCCACGCTTCCCGAAAGAGCCGAAATGGCTGAGATCCTTCCGTACCTGGGCGGCCGTTGTGCCGCTACCCTCGGCCAGGTCCCGACTGGAGACGAGGCCCTTCCTCTCGCGCTCCATCTCGCGCAACAACCGCAAGTATGCGGAGAGGCGCCGTACCGTCGAATCGGAGATTTTGCGTCTCGTCATCCGCCCGCTTGTGAAAGTGTTCACAAGAAGATACGGGAGGCATGGTCCGATCTCAATACACGAGCCTCAGGCCCCGCCGGATGACCTTTCTCTCTCAAGCCGAGCCGCCAGCGCGACGAACTCGGCCGGGGTCAGCCGTTCCGGGCGGGCGCTAGCCTCCAAACCCAGGTCGGCCAGCACGCTGTCCGCCGCCGCCGGGCTGAGCCGATACTCGGCCGAGGCCCGCAGTATCTTCTGGAGCTGCTTTCGCCGCATGGAGAACGCCGTCCGGGTCAGGCGGCGGAGCGCCCGGGCCTCCTCCTGCCCCAGCGCGTCGGGGATAGGATCGATGACCACAGCCGCCGAGTCCACTCCAGGTACCGGCCTGAACGCCCGCCGACCGACGCCGAACGCCGTCTTCGCCTCAGCCTGCGCCTGCACTCCGACGCTGAGCGCCCCGAACGCTCGTGAGCCGGGACTTGCCGTGATTCGCTGCGCCACCTCCTGCTGCACGAGCACCACGATCCGCCGGGCGACGGGTCGAAGGTCCAAGAAGCGGAACAGCAGCGGCGAAGTGATCGAATACGGGATGTTGGAGATCACTCGCACCGGCACTCGCTCGCCCACGAGGGACGACAGATCGCACTCGAGGGCGTCGGCGTGCACAAGCTCGACATTGCACCTGCGGCCGAGGCCGCGCGCCAGCTCCGCATGCAGCCGGTCGTCCTTCTCGATCAGGATCAGGGTGCCCGCGCGAGAAGCCAACAGGTCGCTGAGCTCTCCGTGGCCGGGCCCTACTTCCAGGACGACGTCGTCGCGACCTGCCTCGAGCTCGGCGACCAGCTTGCGCCGGATGTTGTGGTCTGTGAGGAAGTTCTGGCTGAGAGATCTCTTGGCGCGTACCACTTCTTCACTTGACGACGAGGGCCGTCCGGTCATCGGCCGCGATGCCTCCGGGAGCGCTTGCCAGCTCGAACACCCTGTCGAGGACTTCCCGGGAGGCGGCCCCGGAGCTCTCCCGGGCGATGGCGGTCAGCTGCTCGTCCGACCACAGCTGGTCGGTGCGCAGGCACTCGCTGATACCGTCGGTGAACATGAGCAGCGTGTCCCTGCCCTGAATCCACTCCATGTCGCGCTGGGAATACGAGTCGAACTCGGCGATCCCCAGCGGTGGGTTCAGGGCCTCGAGCCGGACGGAGCCCGCCGGGCCGATCAGATAGGCGTGGGGATGGCCCGCGTTCGCGTAGCGAAGGAGGCTCAAACGGGGATCGATAACGGCGTAGCAGAGGGTCATGTACATCTCTGTGGACTCGAGCTTCCGGACCAGCTCGCGGTGAATGCCCTTCAGCACTTCGGCCGGCTGCTCCCGATCCTGTACCACGATCGAGGCGGCGCTCATGGTCAGTGCCATGATGAGCCCAGCTGAGTAGCCATGGGAGCTGACATCCCCGAGCATGACTCCCAGCCGCTCTCCGGGCAGTTTGAAGAAGTGGTAGAAGTCACCGCCGACGGACTCGGCCGGCTCGCATCGGGCAGCGACGTCGGCCAGTCCGGCGAAGTCGGCGAGCTCGGGAAGGAGCTTCAGCTGCAGGTGGTGCGCCAGCTCCAGCTCGACCAGCAACCGCTCCTGTTCCAGTGTCTCCCTTACGAGCCGTCCATTCTCTATCGCCGCCGCGAGGTGGCTGGCGATCGCCCCGGCGAGCTTCGCGTCGCCCTGGGAGAAGCTCGGACGATCCCCGCAGCCACGTATTCCCAGGACGCCCACCGATCGTGATTGACCGTGGAGGGCTGAGTGACGGACGGGGACGGCCAAAAACGTCCTCCGCACCGGCTCGCCATCGGCCGCAGGAACGGCCTCGCGCAGAAGAGTGCTCTGCGAGCCGTACACTTCCGCCAGCGGCGACTCCCCGTCGCGCAGCGAAACGCGCGGCGGTTCGGCCTGTTCCGAGCCGCCGGCCGCGAAGAGCCTGAGCTCGCTCTCCGACGCATCCGGCACCCACAGGGCCGCGAAGTCCGCCTCCATTACTTCGACCACCTGCCCGAGGAGGCGGCCGGCGGCTCGCTCCAGGTGGATGATCGACCCGAGCGTCTCGCTGATCGACGTGAGTAGCGCGATCTCTTCGTATCGGTCCGACAGCTCATCGCTGAAGAACTTGGCATCCTGCTCCGAAGCGAGCAGCCGCCCAAGCGACTCGCGGAGGAGCGGCAGCAGGATGCGTTCTTGACTCCGGTCATGCAGGCCGAGGCTCACGCGGACGGACACTGACGGCAGTAACCTCCACGTCTGCTCGGTGACATCCGTGTCGACGGTGTGGCCCAACGAGTCGTGAACGACGCTGGTTCCGCCATCTCGCTCCAGGACGCAACGGAACCGCAGGCCCGCCAACCGGGCGAACTGCTCCAGGTACTCGGCGATCCTCGACGTCATCCTCTGAGTGTCAGCGTTACTGAGTTGCCGCGCTCGCTGAAGCTCACGTCGTCCGCCAGCGAGCGGAGCAGGAACAGCCCGCGACCGTGGCTCCTGAGACGATTCTGCGGCAGAGTCGGATCCTGCACGGCCGACGGGTCGAACCCGGCCCCCTCGTCGGTGACCGTGACGACGGCCGACCCGGGGGAGAGCTCGGCGTCGACCCGGACCTGCTTCTCCGGGTTCTCACGATTTCCGTACAGGATCGCGTTCGCCAGAGCCTCGCCGATCGCCACCCGAAGGTTCAGCGTAGCCCGAGAACCCGAGAAGGCCAGTCGCTGGCACGCATCCACGACCTCTGCCACTGCTTCGCGCACGTACCTGACGCTGGAGGGAAACTCCAGCTCGAGTCGACCGCTCATGCCCGCGGGTCGCAGGGCGCGGGTCCCGCCCCGACCCGCCAGATGGCGACGCCACCGAAAACCGAGCTCCGCAGGGTTGATCGGGTAGAACAGGTAGTCGCCACAGCCGGCAGCGAGAGCCGCCAGCAGTCCGTCTACGGATTCGTTATCCACGATCGCGATCAACTCCACGTCCTCGCCGAACGTCAGGCGCGCCTCTCGAACCGGGTGGTCAGAGTCGGCCAGATCCACGAAGGCGAGGTCAGGTGGGCGATCCGGCCACTCGGAGGGGGACGCGGCAATCGACGGAACGGCCCCGAGCCCCTCCAGCTCTCGAACGAGGCTTCCCACTACCTCATCGCGGCTCGAACAAACCAAGACCGCCGAACGCGGCGCGTCCATGTCTCAGAAATCGGCGAGGGCCGTCGCCCGCGTGTCTGCGATGTGGAACAGCGTGTCCAGCTTGGTAAGCTCGAAGAGCGTCCGCAGATCCTCGTTGAGGCCTGCCAGCCGCAGGGTGCCTCCTGACTCTCGAATCTTCTTGGACAGGCTCACCAGCACGCCGAGCCCCGACGAGTCGATATAGCTAGATTCTGAGAAGTCGATGAGAAACCGTGAATCGCCGGCCCCGAGACGGTCGAGGACGGTCTGCTTCAGCTCCTGTCGGTTGCCTACGATCAGCTCGCCGTTCACTTCGACGATCGTGATTCCATTCTGTTCCAGGATCGAAAAATTCATGCTCACTCCCCCGCGGGTTGAGAAGCTCCATCAAGTGCCGGATCTGGCCGAGCCATCAGAGCCGTAATGTACGACACATGGACGATGTCATCGATCGCCGCTCCACGCGACAGGTCGTTCAACGGGCGGGCCAGCCCCTGCAGGACGGGCCCGAGCGCACGGGCGCCGCCGAGACGCCGCACAAGCTTATACCCGATGTTGGCGGCGTTGAGGTCCGGGAAGACCAGGATGTTCGCCCGGCCTCGCACCGGTGAACCCGGCGCCTTTCGCTCAGCGACCTCCGGGTTCAGGGCCGCGTCCACCTGAAGCTCCCCGTCACAGACCACATCGGGACAGCGGGAGCGGAAGAGCCCCAGTGCGTTTCTGACCCTGGTCACCGACTCGCCGCCGGCCGAGCCATAAGTCGAGTAGGAGAGGAACGCTACTCGCGGCTCATCGCCGACGACCAGCCGGCGTGCCCTGCAGGCTGCTTCGGCGCTGTCGGCTAGCTGTGCCGCCGAAGGGTACGGCACGACGGCCGCATCCGTGAAGGTCAGCACCTCCTCCGGCTGTCCCTCCAGCGGCGGAACTACCATATAGAAGGAGCCGGACACGGTCTCGATCCCGTCCGCGGTTCCGAGAACCTTGAGCCCGGCCCGTACTACCTCTGCCGTTGGATTGTGCGCCCCTGCCACAACTCCGTCCAGGCGTCCCTCCTTGAGCAGTGCCACCGAGGCCAGAAGAGGATCGTCGACCCGGCCCTGCAGTGACTTTGGCAGATACGTGCGCGTCGACTCTCGGACCTCGAGGTCCGAAGGGTCCAGTAGCTCGAGCGTCGGCAGATCATCCAGCAGGTCCGCCACCTCGTCCAGCCATTCCACGACCACCGGACGTATGCGTCCCTCGGCCGAGAGCCGTCGGATAGCCTCGCGGGTTCTGACTTCGCGCGCCTCCGGGAAGCCGACGCGCCATGAGCCCCCGGCCACACGCTCGGCGAGGGCGTGGACGAAGCTCATCCGACGGTGGGCCCGTACCGCCGCTGGAGGCGTTCCAGCACCATCGGAGGGACGAAGTCCGAGACATCTCCGCCGAGGCTGGCGACCTCGCGGACAAGGGAGGAGCTCAGGAAGGTGTAGCTGCTCCCCGGCGCCATGAAGATCACCTCGACGTCGGGCCACAGGGAGCGGTTCATCAAGGCCATCTGAAACTCGTACTCGAAGTCACTGACAGCTCGCAGTCCGCGGATGATGAGGCGGGCACCGTTCTCCTGCGCGAACTTCACCAGCAACCCCGAAAAGGCAACGACCTCAATTCGCCGCTCTTCCTCGTACACCTGCCTGATCAACTGAACCCGCTCGTCAATCGGAAACGCGGCTTCCTTGGCATGAGTGGCCGTCTCCGCTACGGCGATGATCAACCGTTCCGTCAGCTTCAGGCTGCGTCGGACGATATCGTCGTGACCCAGCGTCAGGGGGTCGAACGATCCTGGGTATACGGCAATCCGATTCTCAGTCTCCACCTGAAGCTCCTTCCGCGCTCGTCCCGAAGAACGACAGTGATGTGTCGCCGTACCGGCGGCTCCACAGCGACGGCAAATCGGTCACGGCGTCGGGGGCATGCTCGACGCACAGAATGCTGGCGAAGGGAATCGTCCGAAACCTCTCCACCAGGCGGGCCGCTTCATCGGACTCGTACGGCGGATCGGCCAGCGCGATGTCGAAGGGCGCCTCTTCCACTGTCCCCAGCCGGCCGACGAACGCCAGTGCGTCGCCACACGTCACGCGGGCCTGCGATTCGACTCCGAGCCGTCTAAGGTTGCGCCGCAGAACTGCGCACGCCCGGCGGTCGGCTTCCACGAAATGAACGCTCCTGGCGCCTCGCGACAACGCTTCGATGCCCAGCGCCCCGGAGCCGGCGTACAGGTCGGCGACTGTCGCCCCATCGATCCGTCGGCCGAGGGCGCTGAACCAGGCCTCCCTTACCACCTCTCGGGTGGGGCGCGTCCGCTTGCCGGGCGGAGCCTCGATGCGGCGACCGCCAAAGCGGCCGGCGATGATTCGAAGGCTCACTCTGCCGGTCTGAAATCCAGAACTCGGGCCTGGAGCTGGCGCCGTCCGTTCCACCGATTCTCCGAGAGCTCGAAGGCGACGTCCACCTTATCGTGCTCCAGAGCCTCGGCCAGTCGCCTGCCCAGGCCGAATCCGATGGCGGGCAAGCGGATCTCGCCGTCCACCAACTCCGCGCGGAGGTGATCACCATCCGTGCCGACTTGCTTCGGTCTCGACACCTGTACGCTCCGGACCATCAGGACGGGGCTGGGGTTGGCCGCCCCAAAGGGCGCCAGGTGTCCGAGCCAACCGTGCAGTTCGCGTTGGGCGCGCCGCAGAGTCAGTTCGAGATCGAGCCTGAGCTCGTGGACGAGGTCGCTATCACTCAGACTCCGGTCGGCCAGCTCTCGCAGGCTCGCGGCGAATTCCTCTACCTTGGCCCGGCGAATCGAGAGGCCGGCCGCCATCCGATGGCCGCCGAAGCGATCCAGCAGCGGCTCGCACTCCTGCAGAGCCTCGTAAAGGTGAAACCCGTCAACCGATCGACCCGAGCCACGCCCGACCTCGCCGTCAAAGGTCACCACTACCGCCGGACGGTGAAGGCGCTCCACGAGCCGCGACGCGACGATCCCGATGACCCCCGGATGCCAGCCGTCCCCCCACAGGACGACCGCCCGATCGCGCTGCTCGTCGAACTGCGCGGCCAAGCGGCCTTCCACCTCCGAGTAGACCTTGCTGTCGGCAGCTCTCCTTTGCGCATTCTGCCGATCCATGTGAACCGCCAGGCGCTGGGCCTCCGCAGGGTCCTCCGTGACCAGGAGCCGGAATCCGGCCTCTGCTTCCGCCATTCGTCCGACCGAGTTCAGTCGGGGACCGAGCCGGAACGAGATGTGCTCCGCCTCCACCTCCTGGCCCTGCGAAACCCCAGTTCGTCCGAGTAGGGCCCGCAGGCCGGGCTTTCTGGTGCGAGCAAGAGCCCGAAGTCCGGAGCGGACCAGGATCCGGTTCTCTCCCAGCAACGGCATCTGGTCGCTTACTGTGCCGATCGCCACCAGGTCCAGATGCTGGTTCAGCTCCGGCTCCGACAGCCCCGCCCGCTCGTACAAGGCTGACATCAGCTTGAAGACGACGCCAACACCGGCGAGACCCGGGAACGGGTATTGGCTGTCGTCCCGGAGTGGGTCGACCACAGCTGCGGCGTCCGGAAGCTTGTGCCCCGGTCGGTGGTGATCGGTGACCACCACATCAATACCCGATTCGGCCGCGCTTGCCACGGCTTGCACGGCAGTCACCCCGCAGTCCGCCGTCACGATGAGCGTCGACCCCAAGTCCCTTGCCCTTCGCACTCCCGCTTCCGAGAGGTCGTAGCCATCCCGGGTGCGGTGCGGAACGAAAGTCTCCACGCGCGCACCGAGACGGCTCAGTCCCAGGGCAAGCAACGCTGATGCCGACATGCCGTCGGCGTCGTAGTCCCCGTGGACGAGGATCGTCTCGCCATCCGTGACGGCTCTCTCGACTCGCTTCACGGCCCGTGGCATGTCGGGAAGATCCATGGCGGGATGCAATCCGGCGAGAACCGGGCGCAGGAACGGGCGGGCGGCCTCCGGCGTGGAGATTCCTCTCCGTATGAGAATCTTGCAGACGTCCGGGGGCAGTCCCAGTGAGCCGGCGAGGGCCTCGATCCGGTCCGGGGGGACAGGTTCCGGCTCGACCCAGCGTCGGGGAACCGGAGAGACACGGGTCACACTCGTACCCTCCGCTGGCGACGGGGGCGCCTCACGCCGCGTGCGAGCGTTAGCCTCACTCCGCCACGTGGAGTATTACGCCGCAGGTCTCGCATACGACGAGGTGCCGGCCAGCCCTGATCTCAGCCTGCGTCTGCAAGGGGATGGACGTGTAACAATGACCGCAGACCCCGTCTAACAGAGGGGCCAGGGCACTGGAGGCGCGACCACCTTTGACTCGATCATAAAGGCTCCTCACGCCCTCATCCATCCGGAGCGCCCGGTTCTCACGGCGATCCACCTGGACCGCGATCTGCGCCTCCAGGTCTGCACAACGGGCTGCTATCTCGCCTTTTCGTCTATCGTATTCGTCTCGGGTCTCCGCCAGGCTGTCTTCCACCTCGCCCACCGCCGAGCGTGCCCGCTCGTGATCCTGCATCGAGTCCAGCAATCGATCCTCGGCTGCCTCGAGATTCTGGCGCGCCGCATCGACCTCGGCCCGGGCCGCCAGGTGCTCACGCATGTTGTGCACCTCCTGCGCACGCGCCTGGAGGCGCTTCAGGGTCTCGCGCCCGGCCTGCACTGTGCGCTCGCAGCGGCGCATCTCCAGCTCTGCCTGCTGCAACTGCGTCCGGAGCTCGGCATCCCTCTTCCCAAGAACCTGGATCTGCTCGTCCAGAGCACCCTCCTCCGCCTGCAACTCTCTGAGCTCGGACCGGTAAAGCCCGATCTGAGAGTCGATCTCCTGGAGAAGAAGCAGCGCTTCTACCGTTTCACTTCCCATTTCCCTCGCCGTGGGTAATCCTTCTCACGTGTCCCTTCGTCAACGCTCGCGGCCCGACGAAGGCGCGGTCTCCGAGTACCTTCGAAGAAAGCTGAGGGAAACCCCAGCCTCTCTCAACTCCCGCGCGATCCTCTGTTTCTCCACCAACAGCTGCCGGGCCTGACCCTCAGCCGCGATCTCCAGCTCGCGGTCGATCTGGTCCAGCCGGTCTATCAGCTCGCGATGCAGCATCCGTCGGATCGTTTCGCTGAACACTATGTCCGGATGGACGACCTCCGTGTCGTCGCCCATCAGCTCCCCCCAGACCGTCGCCGTCTCCTCATCCAGACGCCCCGCGAGCGGCTCGGTCTCCGTCTCCTGCCGCTCCAGCAGCGCTACATAGATGGCCCTCAGCCGCGAATTACGAAAGTGCTTCTCCGCCAGGCCCGCGTCCCGGGCGTCCTCGGCGAGAGTCGGATCGCGGAGAATCAAGAGCGTGAGAATCCTCTCCGCCGACGACTCCGCCATCGGAAGCGCTTCGTCCGGTTCTCGGCCTGCCGTGCCCCCCACGAGTCTGCCACGTACGCGCCGCCGTGTGGAGCGGCCCCGGGCCACCTCGCTCACCAACGTCTCCCTGCGGACACCAGTCCGCTCCGCCGCTTGATTGAGATAGATGTCCAACAGGGCCGGATCCTTCACCGCCCTCAGCGTCGGCAACAGCCCGTCCACGGCACGGCGCCGGCCCTCGATGGTACCAAGGTAGCCCTGACGCTCCAGGATCTGGAGCTTGCGCTCCAGAACGTCCACCGCGTCTTCCAGGTAGCGACCGAGTGCTGCCGGCCCCTCCGCTCGCACCACCGAGTCCGGGTCCTCGCCGGCGGGGAAGCTCACCACCATCGGGTGCAGGCCTGCCGCCAGCAGTGCGTCAGCGGCCCGGAACGTGGCGCGCAGGCCCGGCGCATCGCTGTCGTACAGCAAGTAGGCGCGCTTTCCGTATCGGGCCAGCAGCTCCGCCTGCTCCTCTGTCAGGGCCGTCCCGAGCGGCGCCACGGCCGTGTGGAATCCGTTCACATGGAGGGAGAGAACGTCCAGATAACCCTCCGCGATGAGCGCGTGGCCGTCGCGGCGTATGGCGTGCCGCGCCCAGCACAGACCGAAGAGGGTTCGACTCTTGTGGAAGATCGGCGACTCGGGAGAGTTGATGTACTTCGGAGTGTGGTCGTCCGCTTCACCGAGCACCCGGCCACCGAACGCTATGGGACGGTCGCGCAGATCCCTTATGGCGAACATGAGGCGGTTGCGGAAGCGGTCGTAGGGTTCTTCTGCCTTGTCGCTCGTGGCCAGCAGACCTGCCTCGAGAAGGGATTCCTCGGAGAGACCACGGGCCAGGCCCGCTGCCCGCAGATCCCGCCACGAGTCGGGAGCGTACCCAAGGCCGAGCCGCCCGGCCTCTTCCAAGGCGATTCCGCGCGAGGCGAGATACTCTCCTGCCCGTCTTCCGGCGGAATCGTCCTCCAGCCGCTCGAGAAACCACTCCTCCGCGAAAGCCGTTACTTCGCGCAGGTAGGCGTAAGGGTCCTCCCGGCGCTCTCCCTCGTCCGGGACCTCTACGCCCACTCGAGCCGCGACCTGACGGACGGCCGAGGGAAAGTCGAGGCCCAGGTGCTTCATCAGAAAAGAGAAGACGTCTCCTCCCTCGCCGCACACGAAGCACTTGAAGATCGCGCGGGTGGGGTCCACGGAGAAGTTTGGCCCCTCGCCGCCGTGCAGCGGACAGGGGCCGCGATACGTCTTTCCGGATCGTTTGAGCTGGACGAACTCGCTGATTACCTCGAGGATGTCGGCGCGCTCTCTGATCTCCTGGACCAGCGCGTCACTTACCATCGCCGGTCCCCGTGTGCCCCGAGCAAAGGGCAAAGCGCACGATACGAACACCACCCTCCATCTGCTTCCCTCTATCAGAACTCGACAACGGTAACGCCTGATCCACCCTCATCGAAACCACCGCCTCTGAATCGCGAGATCCGCGAGTCCGATTCCAGTAGCCTGCGGACCTCGTCGCGAAGGGCGCCGGTGCCTTTGCCGTGTATGATGCGAAGGCTGGGCAGGTCTCCGACAACAGCTGCGTCCAGAGCGGGTGCCAGCATCCCCTCGACCTCTTCCACGCGGAGCCCTCGGAGGTCCACTTCCGGGCGGGCCACCAACTCCGGCAGAGGCGGAGGCGACACGGGCGCTGAGGAGCCGGACTGACGGCCGTCCGGCGTCTCGAGATCGCCGGGCCGGAGCGTGAACCGTAGGACCCCCGATTCCAACACAACCTCATCCGCGCGCAACTCCGCCACCCGCCCCTCGACTCCCAACGACTTTGAGCGGACCCGGTCGCCGACAGCTAGTTCCATTCCCACGGTGGCGTCGCTCGCCGCAGCCGGGCGCCGCTCACGGGTCTGCCTCAGCAGTCGCTCCGTCTCGACCCTGGCCGTGCGGAACGCTTGCTCAACACGTTCCGGCTCCGCCCGGGGATCGGCTTCAGCAGCTTGTACCTCGTCGCGCAA
>JBDGYE010000085.1:0-12018 GCA_039584255.1 Gemmatimonadota bacterium | reverse complement strand
GGAGTGATATGAGTTCTCCCTTTTGAGTTGGTGCCGAGCGGCAGCCGGTTCCCGAAATCCTACGAGGAGGGAGCCGCGAAGTAACCCGTGAAGACTCAAGCTCTTGATGCCCAATATGTTGCATTCTCGCCACACCCAACAACTTGCGGAACCTTGGACTTCTTGCCCATCATCGATGGCCCGGGCTGACTGCGAAGACCTTGAACGCTTCGGCCGCTTCATATCGCGCCCAGACATTTGGGTGCAACCACGATTCGTAGGTCTACATGGCCAATCGACCGAAAAGCGAACGGAAGCCGGCCTCCGGATCGTCGCCTCCGGACGGCGGGCAGCTCGGCAGCGACGACTACCACATCTGGAAGCCGCGCCCGTTGGTCCGAAGCGTTTCTTGGAAGCCGACCCCCGAAGGGCACGAGGAAGCAGCGGCCAGTTCATACGATGTCTTCATGGATCAGCGCGTCTTCGAGGCCATGCATCAGCACGTCTGGAACGCTTCCCCCGAGGAGGAGCCCTTCGGCTACCTGGTGGGCGACCTCTGTGAGGATCGAGAGTCGAACCGCCGCTATGTCATCGTGAAGGCGGCTATCCCCTCTCACGTACCGTTCCGCGAGAATGAGCGGGAGCAGATCACCCGAGACGTCGCCGAGGCGTTGCAGTCAGACGTGGCCAGGCGGCGCGGAGTTCTGGCTGGCTGGTACCATCGGCACCGGGAAGGCCCGGTCGAGCTTACCAAGACGGACGCGAGCACCCACGAGCGGCTCTTTCCGGAGCCGTGGCAGGTCGCTTTCCTGTTCGTAACGGATCACGCAGACTCGACCGGTGGATGCTTCCTTCGGACACGCGACGGGTTCGCGGCTGATCACGCCCTGCCCTTCTACGAGATCGTCAGGCTCGAGTCGCTCAAGGCGAAGGGCCTCCGCAGCTCGAGGGTCGACTGGAGCAACGTCACCACCGACGACTCGGTCATCGTCGAGGCACTTCCACGGCCGGCCCCGCCGGCTGTCGTCGAGCCGCCGGCTGCGGTGGAGCGACCAGTTGTCGAGGAGGCGCCAGCCGCCGAGGAGCCCAAGATCGCCGAGGAGCCAGAAGAGGTCGAGCTAGATGACGTCCTCGCCGAAGCGGAGGTCGCCGACGAACCGAAGTCGGTCGAGCCGGCGGAAGTGACGGAGGCGCCACGAGCCGGCGAAGAACCTGAAACGGTCGAGGAGTCCAAGGCGGCCGACGAGCCCGAGACCATCGAGGAGACGGAACTCGCGGAGGCGGCAGACGTGTCAGCCGAATCCGACGAAGGATCTGCTGACACCGTCGAGCCGGACATCGTGGTGGTCTTCGATAGCCTCGTGGCTGGCGAGGACGATTCGGAGAGCTCGGAGGGCCGAGAACCGGAAGATGCCGTGGCCGCCGAGGCGACGGAGCCTTTCGAGCTCACAGAACCGGACACGGCCGAGGAGCCTGTGCTCAGGGCTGCCAGGTCCAGGCTCGCGGGGATCTCCGCGCGCAAGAGGCCCGGAATTCGGTGGAGCTTGCCGGCCCTCTGGATCGGGAAGGTGGGCGCCCGGGCTCTCTCGGGGGCGACGGCACTGGCCGGAACGCTTGCCGACCGAGCCCGCGAGTCGGTATCGCGGCCGAGAAGATCGGTGGTTCCCGTGCAGTCGCCCCTATCCGTGCGGGCGGTTGATTCGGAGAGCGAGCCGGAGTTCGAGCCACTTCTGCAGGCCGAGTACGGACCCGCTCGGGAGCCGGAACTCGAGCCTCTCCTCCAGGCCGAGTACGAACCGGCCGAGCCCGAGTCGGAGCCGCTGCTCGAGGCCGAGTACGAGCCGTCGGAACCAGAACCGGAACCTGCTTCCGAGGCCCTGGCGAAAGCGGAACCCGCGATCTCTGCGCTCACGGCCAGCGATACCGGGCCGGAGTCGGGCTTCCTCTTCGAGGCCGAGAGCCTGTGGGGTGCCAACGACGAAACGGAGGAGGAGCTCCCAGGGAGCGAGCCAGACAGCGCCGTCGTCGCTGAGGCCCCGGCCGAGGTAGAGCCGGCAGGGAGCGAGCCGCGCGCCGAGGTGGATGAGCGTCCAGCCAGCCAGGCGCTGGTCGCGGACTTCCCAGATGAGCATGTGCCGACGTGGGATTCCGCCGAGGCGGAAGAGGACTCGTGGCGCGGACCGCGGATCGTCATCGAGGAGGAAGCGCCGGTCTCGGAGCCCGCGGCGCCCCGAGAGCCCGTGGCGGACGTGGAGCCCGCGGCAGACCGAGAGCCCGCAGCGGACGCGGTGCCGCTTCGTGAGGATCTGGCCGCACGCGCCGATGTTGCCGACGACGCGGGAGAACCGGCACCTGCAACGGTGACGGTAACGCTGACCCCCGAGCACTTCCAACCACACGATGACAATGGGGGGCGGCTGGCTTCGCTGGCCGCCGAGCCCTCGAGACTGCCTGAGCCGGTCGAGGCACCGGCGGCCTCCGGGGTGGCCGCTTCGCACACTACCCGTCGGGACGAGCCCTGGCGACAGGAGCGAACGCGGTTGCGGGGGATCTTGGAAACGTCTGCGGAGCTGCTGCTCGCCGCGGCAGCTCTCGCCGCGGTCGCGGTCGGCGCCCGCCCACTGCTCATAGCGGGCCCAACCGTGCTCGCGAGCCCGGCGGCGGCCGAGGCTGCTCAACTCGCTGCGGCCGCACCGGAGCGTCCGGCACTGCCGGAACCCCGCCAGGTAGCCGTCGCTCAGACTGTAGCGCCGCGTGGTCCCCTGTCCGATTCGGACCTGGCTCTGCGAGCGGCGATCGGCCGCTACAAGGAGGTGGCAGGCGTGTTCGAGAGTGGACGGCTCGCCTGTGGCCAGCTTCGAGCGGCTTACGTCGCGGTCGACGACAGGTGGGTTGCGTACGGCGCCGAGCGCAGGGCAAAGTTCGGCGACCAATGGCCCGCCGAAGTGGCCGACCGGGACGAGACTCTTCGCGAAGGAGTACGAGAGGTAGAGGACAGCTTCACGCACTCGGGGTGCTTCAGGCCCTGAGCGCGCGGTCCCTCTACTTCCCCCTGGCTTAGCATCGAGGCAGGCCTCGCCGAATGAGCTGGTGGATTGTTCCCGTCGTGGTTCTTCTCTACCTGGTCGTTCGCGGCTACAACGGCCTGGTCCGGTCACGCGAGAGGACACGGGAGGGCTGGTCCGGCGTCGAAGTGCAGCTCCAGCGCAGGGCCGACCTGGTGCCGAACCTGGTCGAAGTCGTGAGAGGATACGCCTCGCACGAGAGGGAGGCGTTCGAGGAGGCCATCCGGGCCCGCGCCGCCGTCCACTCGGCCGATAAGGTGGGCGAGGCTTCCGCAGCCAACCGCCGGATGAGTGGATCCGTGGACCGGCTGTTCGCCGTGGCGGAGGCTTATCCCGATCTCGAGGCTCTGGAGAGCTTCCTGGCTCTCCAGGAGGAGCTGTCGGACGTCGAGGAGAAGATCTCCTACGCCCGACAGTTCTACAATCGGAACGTCCTGGACCTGAACACTCGCATCCGCAGGTTTCCCACCCTGTTCATCGCGCGCGCTTTCCGGTTCCGTCCGGAGGAGTTCTTCGATGCGGACGAGACCGGCGCGGTGGGCGTACGGTTCTCGGGGACGCACGGGGCTCCCGAGCAAGAATGAACGGGGCGGCCGGATCGATACTCGTCTACGACCGCATCGCCCGGAACCGGCGCGACACCTGGCTTCTGCTGTCCGTCTTCGCCGTCGCCTTAATTCCGGCGGCGGCCTACCTGTACGAGTACCTCACCTTCCTGGTGGCGATGTTCTTCCTCGGCTCGGCCGACAGCCAGGTCGCGAGCGAATTCGCGCGGGAAGCCGCCGCGGGGGCGCCGGACCGTCTGTTACGTGGCGCTCGGATCCTGGCACTGGGGCTCGCGCTCATCGGTCTCTCCCTCACCGTGATGCTGAGCTACCTGTGGTCCGCCCGCATCGTCCTGCGGACCTCTGGGGCCCGCCCGGTCGATCGCGAACAGGAGCCGTTCCTCACCCGGCTCGTCGAGAACCTCTGCATCGGCTCGGGGTTGCCACAACCGGCTCTGCTCGTCGTCGAGTCGGCCGCTGCCAACGCTTTCTCGACCGGTCTCGAGCCGGAGAAGTCGTCGCTGGTGGTGACCCGCGGACTCATCGATCTGCTGGACCGCCGGGAGATGGAGGGAGTACTGGCCCGCGAGGTCGTGCAGATCGGAGGCTACGACACCCACCTCAAGACGGCCCTGGCGGCCATCGTGATGGTCTTGTGGCTTCCGATCAACGTCGTAAGGCGAGTCGTTCGCTTCTTCTTCCGGTTGAATCCGGTAGTGGGCTGGGGCTGCGCGATCTGGATAGGGCTACCGATCCTGCTCAGCTTCTCGTTCGGCATCTTGGCAGTGGTCGACATGATGGCCACCGACCCGACAGGGGGAATCACTTTGCTGATCCTGATGTCGCTGCCGGTCTATGCTTTCGTGGGCGCGCCCCTGCTGGGCCTTCTCGTGCGCTCGGCGATATCCCGGGAGCAGGAGTACCGGGCCGACGCCGACGCGGTGCTCCTGACCCGGAACCCCGGCGCCCTGGCCAGCGCCCTGCGGAAGATGGGCACGGGCGCGGTGGGTCGAATGGAGGTCAACCCCGCCAGTGCCCATCTCTTCGTCGTGGATCCGTTGGAGCGCGGCACCAGAGGCTGGAGCGAAAGCACCCCGTCTCATCCACCACTGGCGAGACGGATCGAGCAGCTCGAAGCCTGACGCCCGGACTTCCCGCTCGAGCGGATTCAGGCCGAACTGGCCCCGAGCTGGACGACTACCTCGTGGGTCTTGCCGTCGTCGACGGCGGGAATCGGCCCCACCGCCCTCTCGTCCCCGTCGAGAGAGATGCAGCGCACGCCGTGCCCCGTGCCTTCGCCGTTGTCGACCCGGATCCGGTATACCGTGCCGCCGACCCGGAACCGAGCCTCGTAACCCGCCCAGGCCGGCGGGAGGCAGGGCTCGATCCGCAGGAGCTCGCCCTCTCGCCGCAGACCGAGGATCGCCTCCACGCCCAGCCGGTACAGCCAGGCCGCCGAGCCCGTGTACCAGGTCCAGCCACCCCGGCCCACCAGGGGCGGCGCGCTGTAGATATCCGCCGCAACCGCATACGGCTCGACGCGGTATCTCTCGACCTCTTCGGTCGTGGTCGCTCGCAGGATGGGGTTCATGTAGTCAAAGAGCTGAAGCGCCCGCTCCCCGTCTCCTCGGGCGGCGAACGCCCAGGCCAGCCAGACCGCCGCGTGCGTGTACTGCCCGCCGTTCTCGCGCACTCCGGGCGGGTAACCCTTGATGTATCCAGGGTCCCGCTCCGTTCGGTCGAACGGCGGTTCGAGAAGCAGTATCAGGCGCTCCTCGTCTCGAATCAGGGCCCGGCTGGCCGAGTCGAGCGCCCTCGCCGCCCGCTCGTCCGGCGCCGCCCCAGAGAACACGGCCCATGCCTGGCTGATCGCGTCGATCCGCGCCTCGTCAGCGGCCGCCGATCCCATCGGGGTGCCGTCGTCGTAGAAGGCACGAAGGTACCAATCGCCGTCCCATGCGGCCTCCTCGATCCGCCCCCGGTACTCCTCCGCCAGCTCCTCCCACATGCGCGCGTGCGTGTCATCCAGGCGCTCCCGCGCGAGTCTGGTAAACGACCGGAGCACTGCGTACAGGAACCAGCCCAGCCACACGCTCTCCCCCCTGCCTTCCAGGCCGACTCGGTTCATTCCGTCGTTCCAGTCGCAGCTTCCGATGAGAGGGAGACCGTGCGGGCCCTGCGTCGCTCCTCTCTCGATCGCGCGGACGCAGTGCTCGTAGAGGGATCCCATCCGCGCCGCGATCTCGAACTGCCCGTAGCGCTCGGCCTCGTCCGGCTCCAGTGGGGCGCCTCGTAGGTACGGGGCATCCGCTTCGAGGATCGAGGCGTCACCGGTTCGGCAGACGTACTCCGCGGTGACGTACGGCAGCCACAGCAGGTCGTCCGAACAGCGCGTTCGGACCCCCGTGGCCGTGCCCGGGTGCCACCAGTGCAGGACGTCCCCCTCCAGGAACTGCCGGCCGGCGGCCTCCAGAATGTGCTCGCGCGCCAGGTGCGGGGCAGCGTCGAAGAGGGCCATCGAATCCTGGAGCTGGTCGCGGAAACCGAAGGCACCGCTGGACTGGTACAGAGCGGCGCGCGCCCACATCCGGCACACGAGATTCTGATACAGGAGCCACCGGTTGAGGGCCAGGTTCATGGCCGGGTCGGGCGTGTCCACCGTGAGCGAGCCCAGGAGGCCATCCCAGAACTCTCGAAGCCGCTTCCACGCCGCCTCGACTGCATCTGGGCTCCGGTACTCCCGCACCCGCGCCAGCGCCCGGTTGCGGTCGCGTTCCTGTCCGAGGATGAAGTGCACCTCCCGCGCCTCTCCCGGGGCGAGATCGACGTGGAGCTGATAGGCGGCGCACGGATCTGTCCCCGCCCGTACGGTGTCGGAGAGACCGATTCGACACAGTGCCGCCGGGCGCGCCGGATCTCCGGGCTCGCCCAGAAACTCCATGCGGTCGGTCGTCAGCCCGTGTGGCGGCTCGCTCGCTCCGAGGAAGGCGATCCGGCTCGCGAAGCTCTCGTGGAACGGGTTGCGGGCGAGCAGCGTCCACTCCCGCGGGTCATACGCCGGTATGACGTGGTGCGCACTCCTCGCCCGGCTCGACCCGAGGACCCACTCCGCGTAGTACGTGGCGGTGATCCGCCGCTGACGCTTCCAGCAGTTGGCGAGGTGGAGCTTCACGATCTTGAGCGGAGCGTCCGGTGGGCAGAAGACGGTGAGGCGCTGCAGCAGGCCATGGCTGTTGTGCCGGAAGACCGAGTAGCCCGCGCCGTGGGCTGCCTCGTATTCCCCGCCCGAGCCCGCGGGGAGCAGAGTGGGCGACCAGATCGCGCCCGTCTCCTCGTCCCGCAGGTACAGCGCCTCCGCCGGCCGGTCGCTCACGGGATCGTTCCGCCACGGAGTCAGACGATTCTCGGCGCTGTGCATCGACCAGGTGCACCCGAGGCCCGCCTCCGACACCTGGCACCCGAACTCCGCGTTGGCGATGACGTTGACCCAAGGGGCCGGCGTTCGGACGCCGGGCCGGGTCCGGGTCACGTACTCCCGTCCGCCCTGGCTGAAGCCGCCCAGGTCGTTGAAGAACCGGAGGCCATCGGGCGGCTCCAGGCCGGGCGTGGGCTCGTCGGTGAGCGGAGCGTGAGGCACCGGCACAAACGCCGGAAGTCGGGTTCGGCGCCGACGCGCTCCCCGAAGCTGCTGGCGCAGGGAACCCCGGTCTCCCCTGAGGACCGCGGCGGCCGTGCTCTCCAGTAGCACCTGGTCTTGCGTGTCGCACGCCTCGATTCCCACCACGTGGATCCCACCGGCCCTGCCGAGCCACGGACCTCCATCGGCCTCCTCGATCGCGGCCCGCAGGCGGTCCCGCAGCGGGCGGGCGTAGCCTGCAGACTCCAGGTCCAGAACGACCAGGTCCAGGGTCAGCCCCCTCGCGCGCCAGTATCGATGCGCCGGCAGCAGCTCCTCGACCAGGCCGATCTCCTCCATGGCCCGGAGCTTCACGAGAAGGATGGGATGGTCGCCGGAGATGCCGTGCTTCCAGAGCGCTTGCTGGGAGCGCTCGTTGCGCTCCAACACGTCGGGGCCGGCGCGGAGGGCGGGTGAGGAATGCAGCAAAAGAGAGAGAAGCGATTGGAGGCTCGCCATCTGCCGCGGCTCGATCCCGAGATCGTGAAGCGAGAGCTCCACCCCCTGACGGGCCATCTCGAAGGCGGAGGTGATTCGTCCGAAGGACCGATAGAAGTCGAGCGCGGCCAGCACACGGTGACGCGACTCCCCGGCCGCGGTGAGGAACGCGAGCTGCCGGGTCTCCCGGGGCCGGAGTTCAAGCTGGCAGCGCAGCGCGAAGATCGGGTCCAGGCTCGTGCCGTCGGCGGCCGAGAGAAGGTCTCCTCCATCCCGCAAGGCGAGGGGCTCTCTCACCGACTCCGTCCGCCCGAGGAAGCGTTGCCGGTCGGTCTCGAAGCTCAGCCCTGGCGGCTTCCCGTCTCCGGGGAACACGAGCGTGTGCGCGAGCGCGACCGCCCTCTCCTCCGGCGATCGGGCACGCCGCCAGTACAGCAGGGTCGCCAGGTCCTCCTCGTACGAGCTCCGCACGAACAGCTTGCTGTAAGCGGGGTGCCGGCGGTAATCGTCGGCTCGTGCCAGGACGACCTCGCCGTAGCTGGTCACGGCCAGCCGCCGCGGGCTGGCGGACTCGTTCGTCAGCGCGACGTACCGGATCTCTACGTCGTCGTCCGAAGGAACACCGACCCGCATTCTGAGAACGATGCCCCGATCGTGCCGGCGGAACTCCACCATGTGCGGGGCGAACCCCACCCGCGTGGAGTCGGGTCTGGCGCCGGTCGGGGCGAGCCCGGCGGACCAGAGCTCGCCCGAGTCCATGTCCTGCACGTAGACGAACGTCCCGCCGTCATCCAGCGTCGGATCCGGGTCCCATCGCGTCAGAGCAAGCCCCTTCCAGTAACTCCCCCCGGCACCCGTGTTCTTCACAAGCACTGAGTACGTCTCGTTGCTGAGGAGCTGGGTCTCGGGGAGAGCGGAGGCGAGCGACGACGGCCAGGAACGGAGCGCAGGAGGAGCCGGCGCGACCTCGGCGGCGGCTCGGCGCCGATCGGTCCAGGCCTCGCGGACGGGCACGCGCCACGGAGTCCTCTCGTGCAGGAGGAACTCGATGGCGGTCATTCTCGGGTTCGCGTGGAAGCGCGACACCATTCCCCGCCGGGTGAGGTGGCTCCCGATGGCGAGCAGAATCATGCCCTGGTGGTGGGCCATATACGAACGTACGAGCTGCGGCCGCTTCGAATCCATCCGGTCTTCCGGCCCGAAGTCGATCGCCTCGTAGAGCCCGAGCGGGCCCAGCAGACCCATCCGCACGAGACGCCGGAGGTTGCGCACCACTTGCACCGGCGACAGCGACAGCGCGAGAACGCAGGCGTAGGGAGTGATGACCACGCGCTCGCCGATTCCGCGCTGCAGACCTAGCTCCGGCACGCCGAAAGCCCGGTACTGATAGCTGGCATCGCTGCCGACCTGGTGGTAGCCGGATTCGGACACGCCCCACGGGATCCCGCGCCGGCGGGCATATCGGATCTGGCCTCTCACCGCCGCCCGGCAGCTGACGTCCAGCAAAGAGTGCGGCGCCAGCTTGAGAAACAGGTTGGGCAGCAGGTACTCGAACATCGTCGCGCCCCACGACAGGAGCACGCGCTGCTCCCCCACCCGCGCAAAGGGACGACCCAGCCGGAGCCAGTGCTCCTGCGGAGCCTCTCCATTGGCGATGGCCAGGTAGCTCGCCAGCCGGGCCTCGGACGCCAGCAGATCGTAGTAGTTGGGGTCGATCTCCTCCGTCGAGGCGTTGAAGCCTATGTGGAACAGGCCCCGATGGCGGTCGTACAGGAAACCGAAGTCCATCTCGCCGACGAGCCGGGTCGCGGTATCGGACACCGTCCGCAGGCCGTGAACGAGCCTGCCTCCCGCCGTCTCCGCCGCCTGAAGCGCCCCGGCCAGCTTTCGGCTCCACTCGCTCGCTTCCGCCCGATCGGATGCGGGAGCCTCGGCGCCGAGCTCGGCGTCCAGGCGTTCGAGGACGGTCCGAGCCCGCGCCCCGGTGGCCGGGAGATCGAGGGGAGTTACGGGTTCGGACAGCACCTCCAGCAGCTCCTGCCAGCTTCCCTCCAACGTCGAGCCGGGCAGCGCGCCCGCGTACGCACGCGGCGGGTCGGCGATCAGCTCGAGCCAGGGGCACAGCGTATCGTTGAGGCGGCGAAGAAGCGCCACGTGCTGATGGATCTTCCGCATCCACACCCGAACGTCGCGGAGCAGCTCCAGTGGGTGGAGGTCGGCCGCGGCATCGGCCAGAGACGCGACGGTTTCGTCGAGCTCCGCCAGCCGTTCCTGCCCAATCTCCCGCACCAGGGAGGCCCATTCGGTCGGGCTCCCCGCCCCGTTCTCGACACGGTCTTTCAGCTCGGCAAGTCGGTTCTCCACCGCGGCCGCCGCCTGATGGAGCCGCGGCTCGCGGCCAGAGGCCAGGACCGCCGTCGCGCTCTCCAGCGTGTCGCAGAGCCCTCGCCGAAGCTCGTGCCGATACACGGGGCGTCGCACGACCTCGTCCACCCCGTTCCGGAGCGTGAGCAGGGCGACAGCCAGGTTGCCGCTGTCGACCGTCGAGACATACCGGGGGTCCAGCACGCGAAGATCGTCCGTTGCGTACCAGTTCAGGAAGTGGCCGCGGTATCGATCGAGCCGGTGCATCGAATCCAGGGTGTTGAGGATCAGCGCCTCCAGCTCGAGAGGCCCGATGTAGCCTAGGTCGAAGGCGGACAGGGTCGCGGTGAGCATCATCCCGACATTGGTGGGCGACGTCCGACGGGCAACGGCTCCTTCCCGTCCTTCCTGGTAGTTGTCAGGAGGCAGCCAGTGGTCTTCGGGGGTCAGAAGGCTCTCGAAGAAGAGCCATGTGCGAAGCGCGACGGAACGCAGGAACCGCTCGTCAGCAGGCGACACCCTTGTGCGCCGTGCTCGACGGCTCGGCCGGCTCAGATAGCCTGCGATCTGCGGCGAGACGAGCCACAAGACGGCCGGCCCCACCGCCGCGTAGACGGCGGCCGGACGGAGCAGCACGACGGCGGCCAGCGTGCTCACGGCAAGGAGCGGCGCCATAGCCATGGCTGTCCAGGGATCCGTGGCGCTGCCCGACCTCGCGGTGGACGGCGCGGAGTGCGCCGCCGTCGTCCACTGGAGCAGGTGCCGGCGGGTCAGGGTGAGACGGACCAGCGTTCGGCCGATGGCATCGGTTGCCACAAGCGCCTCGTAGGGCAGGAGCACCAGCGCCAGGAACCAGCGCGCCACGGAGGCCCAGCTGGGAGGGGCGAACAGATCCAGCGGTCCTCGGGCGGTGGCCGTCTGCCAGTGCCGCGCCCTTCGACTGCCGATCAGCCTCCGCGTGACCGAGGCGGCGCCGAGAAAGCTCGGCACGCCTAGCACCGCGACGAGGAGGGCTGTCCACAGCCACGGCGACGCGACGCCGAGGATCCAGCCGGCGAGGGCCAGCGTCAGGAGCGAGGGGGCTACGAGGCTGCGCCGCAGATTGTCCAGTATCTTCCAGCGATCCAGCGCACCGAGCGTGCCGCGCAGCCGGCCGCCATCGCGCGCGGGCACCCGTGGGAGCAGCCACGGAAGGAGCTGCCAGTCGCCCCGAATCCACCTGTGCAGCCGCCGCATGTTGCTTACCACATCGGTGGGGTACTCCTCGAACACCTGGATGTCCGAAACGAGACCGACCCGGCCGTGAATCCCTTCGAACAGGTCGTGGCTGAGAAGGGCGTTCTCCGGAACTCTGCCCTCGAGGCTGCGCTCGAAGCTCGCGATCTCGTAGATCCCTTTCCCCGCGAAGATTCCCTCGCCGAACAGATCCTGGTAGACGTCGGACACGGCATGCGAGTAGAGATCGTATCCCGAGTCCGCCTCCATGATTCGGGCGAACGGTGTGGGCTTGCCCCCGTGAAGTCCCGTCTCGATGCCGGGTTGCAGGACGGTGTATCCGGGCCCGACCCCACCGTGCTCGTCGAATCCGGCCACGTTGAGAGGATGGGCCAGGGTTCCGATGAGACGGGCCGCATTCCCGGGCGGGAGGTGCGTATCCGCATCGAGGGTGATGACGTATCGGACGGCATCGAGCTGGCCTAGATCTCCCTCCACGCCCTCGAGGCCGGTGTCGGTCTCGCCAATCAGGAGTCGATTGAGCTGGTGCAGCTTCCCCCTCTTACGTTCCCAGCCCATCCAGCACGCCTCCCCGGGATTCCACAGCCGCTGGCGGTGCAGAAGGAAGAACGGGGTCCGGCCGTCCTCGCGCCACGAGCTGTTCAGACGCGACACTCCCTGGGCGGCCCGCCGGAGCAGCGCCTCGTCTCCGGGCATCTCCTGGGCCGGGGCATCC
>JBDGYE010000084.1:0-20763 GCA_039584255.1 Gemmatimonadota bacterium | reverse complement strand
TTCGCGGACGCCGGTCGCTCCGACCCTCTGCCCGCACGCTTTCGCCTCGGGCTGTCCGTGGACGTCTTCCCTCTTGTCGATCGCGGGCGGGAGCGGGAGCGTCAGGTCGGCCTCCTGGTGCTGGCCGACCTCCAGCAGACCGTGACGGAGTTCGACGACCTAGACGGTGCGTTGGGACTCGAGCTGGAGTATCGGCAGATCCTCTACGCGCGTGCCGGCTACTCCTGGTCGGGGGAAGGAAGAAGCGGTCCCGCCATCGGGCTGGGTCTTCGCTACAAGCGTTTCATGCTCGACCTCGGCCGAGCGTTCGACGACTTCGCCGGCTTCGACACTGACGCGCCTTTCCAGGTCTCGCTCGGCTTCAAGCTCTAACCTGGATGGGGTGAGAAACAACTGGAGTTCATGCATCGTAACTAAAGTGACCAGAGAATCTAGCATACCATCGCGCGAGGAGATACTCGCTTGCCTCGGCACTTCGACCGAGCGTCCGCTGAACGCGCGAGAGCTCGCGAGGAGAATGGGTGTGTCCGCCGAGGCTTACCGTGAATTCCGGCAGCGGCTCCGGCAACTCGAGCGGGAAGGTTCGGTATATCGTCAGCGGAAGGGCCGCTACGGGACGCCAAGCATGTTCGCGCTGGTGGTCGGCCGCGTGGATGTGATCCGATCCGGAGACGGATTCGTGATCCCGGAGGAGCCCGGATCGGAGGACATCTACGTGCCCGCGAGGCGGCTGGGCTCGGCCGTCGAGGGGGATCGCGTCGTCGCGCGTGTAGAGCGGCGACGCCCCGGCCGGAACCCGGAGGGACGAGTGGTCAGGGTCCTCGAGCGCAGTGTCTCGCGGATCGTGGGCACCTATCATCGCCGACGGGGATACGGGATCGTGGTCTCCCAGGAGCCCGTGATTCGCGCAGAGGTATTCGTGCCGGCAACTCTAGCGGGAGACGCTGCTGACGGAGACGTGGTGCAAGTCTTCATCAGGGAATGGGGCGACGACGAGCTTCGGCCGGTGGGTGAGGTTGAGAGGACGCTCGGCCGCCCCCGAGATCCGGGGGTGGACGTCCTGTCTATCATCATCGGCCATCAGCTGCCGCTCGAGTTCCCCGATCCGGTCGAGCGCGAGGCCGACCGGGTCGCCCGACGCGGCATCAGGCCGGAGGATCTGGATGAGCGTGAGGATCTTCGCGACCTGGTCGTCTTCACGATCGACCCCGCGGACGCCAGGGACCACGACGACGCGCTGTCGCTGCGGCCACTCCCGGATGGCTCGCTCGAGGTCGGGATACACATCGCCGATGTCTCCTACTACGTCAAGCAGGGAAGCGCGCTGGATCGAGAGGCTCAGGAACGCGGAACGAGCGTGTACCTTGTGGACCGGGCGATTCCGATGTTGCCCGAACCGCTGTCCTCAGGACTGTGCTCGCTGGTGCCGCTCGAGGACCGGCTCACGCTGTCGCTGCTCGTCCGGTTGGACTCCGAGGGAGTGCCGCGCGACCACCGCCTCGTCCGGGGCGTGATCCGGAGCCGGTGCAAGCTCAGTTACGTGGAGGCTCAGGAGGCACTCGCGCTCGCGGAGGCGGGCGGGCCTTCGGCGGATCCGGAAACGAGTGGAGTCGGAGCTGCCCTGGCCGGCCTGGCCAGAGTGAGTCGGGGGGTACGGAGGCGGAGGACCGAGGCCGGCGCGATCGACTTCGCTATCCCGGAGGCGGAGGTGCTCCTCGACGAGCGGGGAAGTCCGACGGAGATCCGACCCCGGCCGCGACTGGAAGCACACCGGATCGTCGAAGACCTGATGATCCTCGCCAACGAGTCGGTAGCCCGCTGGGGAGGCGAAGCCGGCCTGCCGCTCGTCTACCGAATCCACGAGGAGCCCGATGAGGACAAGATCGACGGCCTGCGCGGGCTGGCGGCGGCGTTAGGCTACACCCTGGCGCCGGGGCGGGTTACCCCTGCCGACCTCTCACGGCTGGTCGGGGCGGCGGAGGGAACTCCCCACGCCTTCCTCATCTCGACCGTCGCTCTTCGAAGCATGCGTCAGGCCCGCTATTCTACCCGGAATGTAGGTCACTTCGGGCTCGCATCCAGGGCCTACGTCCACTTCACGTCACCCATACGCCGCTATCCGGATCTTTTGGTACACCGGGCGGTCGTGCGCCGCCTCGTGGACCGGCACGAGAAGGCCAGGGTGGACATCGAGGACCTGGAGGCTACGGCCCGCCACTCCTCCCAGCGCGAGCGAGTGGCGGAGTCGGCAGAGCGGGACTCGGTCGAATCCAAGAAGATCCAGTACATGCAGCAGCATGTCGGTGATGAGTTCACGGGGACGATCAGTGGGGTGACCAGCTTCGGCATCTTCGTGCTGCTCGACGGATGCTTCGTCGAGGGCCTCACTCGGGTGAGCTCACTGCTGGACGATTACTACTCGTACGATGAGGACGGCTACGCGCTCGCCGGGCGACGAACGCGCCGGCGGTTGCGGCTGGGCGACCGGGTCAGGGTTCGGGTCGCGAGGGTAGACACGGAGACCCGGCAGGTAGACCTGGAGCTGCGGGACGGGCCGCTTGACCCGGACCAACCCGAGGGCTAGACTCGCCCCGGAGACGGGGTTTTCCGCAAGGCGGGAGGCCCCGTTTCGCACAACGTCGAAACCGCCAGGGCAGGAGCGGGCCATGACAGTCTCCGAAGCGAGCCTTGAGCAGCTCAACGACCAGCGGCGTCGTCTGGACGAGCTGAGGGGGTTTCTTTGAGATCTCAGAGAAGGAGTCCGATGTAGCCGAGCTGGAGGAGCGGATGGCCAACCCGGGATTCTGGGACAACCCCGAGGAAGCCCGGAAGGTCATCGATAGGGCCAACACGCTAAAGTCCTGGACCAGGCCCTGGAACCACCTCTCTGTACGGGTCGACGAGCTTCAGGAGCTGGCTGATCTCCTAGAGGACACCGAAGACGAGGCCATGTGCGCCGAGCTGGAGGCCGAGGTGGCAGCGCTGGCCGGAGACCTTGACGGGCTCGAGCTGCGCAACATGCTGCGCGGGCCCGACGCCCATCGCGACGCACTCCTCACCGTCCATCCGGGGGCCGGGGGGACCGAATCCCAGGACTGGGCGGAGATGCTCGTGCGCATGTACTCCCGCTACGCAGAGCGGCGGGGGTACGCCGTGGAGGTGCTTGAGCTCCAACCCGGCGAAGAGGCGGGCATCAAGTCGGCGACGCTCGAGATCAGGGGCGACCACGCGTACGGGTACCTCACGGCCGAGAACGGGGTTCATCGTCTCGTTCGCATCTCGCCTTTCGATGCACAGGGAAGGCGGCATACCTCGTTCGCATCCGTTTTCGTCTACCCGGTCGTCGACGAGGACATCGAGATCGAGGTGGACGAGTCGGAGCTGCGGATCGACACCTACCGGTCGTCCGGCGCCGGAGGTCAACACGTGAACAAGACCGACTCCGCCGTCCGCATCACCCACGAGCCGACGGGAATCGCGGTCGCCTGCCAGCAGGAGAGGAGTCAGCATAAGAACCGGGCCAAAGCGATGAAGATGCTTCGGGCGGCTCTATATCAACGCGCGCTGGAGGAAAAGGAGGCGGAGCGCCAGGCCCTGGAAGACACCAAGGCGGAGATCGCCTGGGGCAACCAGATCCGCTCGTACGTTCTGCAGCCGTACACAATGGTCAAGGATCACCGAACGGGCGTCGAGGTAGGCAACGCGGACGGCGTTCTGGACGGCGACATACACCCGTTCGTGGAAGGCTTCCTGCGCCAGAAGGGGGCGACAGGTCAGTGAGCCAGGAAGGCACGCACCCGGCCGCAGACTCCAAACAAGAAGCGGTAGGTAGACGGGACGGGCTCCCGATCATGGAGTGGTACGCCGCCGCCGACAGGCCGAAGCCGATACGTGACCGCTTCGCCAAGCTCGTCGAGCTGCGCGAGCTGGGAATCGAACCGTACGCCTACTCGTATGACCCGACCCACGATCTCGCATCCGCACTCGCTTTGTACCGGGACGAAGAAGAGGGGCCGCGCGTGAGGGTGGCGGGCCGAATCCTGGCCTTTCGCGACATGGGCAAGAGTGCCTTCGCCCACCTGGGAGACAGGTCCGGTCGGCTCCAGACCTACTTCCGCCTGGACCGGCTCGATGAAACGGACACGTCGGTTCTGGGCCTGCTGGACCTGGGTGATTGGATCGGCGTCGAAGGACCGCTGTTCCGAACCCGCACCGGGGAGGTCACGGTACGCGCCGAGGCCCTCTATCTGTTGAGCAAGTCGCTGCGGCCACTACCTCTCGGCAAGACCGAGATCACCGAGAATGGAGAGCGGGTCGTTCACAGCGGCTTTTCGGACGTCGAGTCCAGGTACCGTCAGAGGTATGCCGACCTGGCGGTGAATCCAGAGGTCAGGGAAGTCTTCCTCACTCGGACCAGGATCATCAGCGCGCTCCGGGTCCTCCTCGATCGCGAGGGTTTCGTGGAGGTCGAGACTCCCGTCCTTCAGCCGCTATACGGGGGGGCGTTCGCCCGGCCGTTCACCACACACCACAACACGCTCGACCGGACACTCTACCTTCGCATCGCCGACGAGCTGTACCTGAAGCGACTGATCGTGGGCCAGCTCGACCGGGTCTACGAGATCGGGAAGAGCTTCCGCAACGAGGGAATCGACCGAACGCACAACCCCGAGTTCACGATGCTCGAGCTCTACCAGGCATATACGGATTACGGGGGCATGATGGATCTCGCGGAGCGTCTCGTATCGGAGACAGCTCAGGAGGTGATCGGCTCGCTGACGGTGGAGTTCGATGGGCACCAGGTGAGCTTCGAACGTCCGTGGCGGAGGGTCTCCTTCTTCGAGGCGATCTCCATGCACGCGGGCTTCGACGCGCGGGTCGCCACGACCGATGAGCTGCGCCAGCGTATGCGGGAGGCGGGAAAGGAAGAGGCGGAGGATCTCGGACGGACCAAGCTCCTGGATCTCGTCTTCTCGGAATGGGTCGAGCCCGAGCTCGTGGATCCGACCATCGTCTACGATTACCCCGTCGAGATGAGCCCGCTGGCGAAGCGGAAGCGCGGAGATGCAGAGCTGGCGGAGCGATTCGAGGTGATCGTCGCGGGCACCGAGCTCGTCAACGCGTTCAGCGAGCTCAACGATCCCATCGACCAGTGGGAGCGGTTCGTCGAGCAGGCCACGGCGCGGGCGGCGGGCGATGCCGAGGCCCAGGTGCTGGACGAGGACTACGTCCGTGCTTTGGAGTACGGCCTGCCCCCCACCGGAGGCCTGGGCCTGGGAGTGGATCGCCTCGTGATGCTGCTTTCCGGGAAGTCGTCGATCCGCGAGGTCATCCTGTTCCCGGTGCTGAGAGACGATGAAGGAGTCTGAGCGGGTGTCCGGCAGCCGCCGCGATCGTACCGATCGCGCACTGCACTGGTTCATGGCGCGGCGCTACCTGTCCAGTCGCCGCGGCCGGGGCTTCCTCTCTCTCATCACGATCATCGCCATCGGAGGCGTGTCCGTCGGCGTGATGGCCCTGATCGTGGTAATCGGGGTCATGTCCGGGCTCCAGGCGGATCTTCGGGAGAAGATCCTGGGGGCCAGTGCCCACGGCATGGTGCTGGAGATCGGCGAAGCCGTCCGGATGGACGGCTGGCAATTGGTCCTGGACCGGGTCAAGAGAGATGTCGAGGTAACGGCGGCCGCTCCTTTCGTATATACAGAGGTCGGCTTGAACGTCCCGGGGCGTAGCTACTCCGAAGGCGCGGTTCTCCGTGGCCTGCCAAACGACTCTGTGGCCCTTGAGATCACCGAGATCGACGAGAAGCTGATCACCGGTAGAATGCCGTTCGGCGAGACCGATTCGGGGCGTCCGGGGATCGTCCTAGGAGCGAGCCTGGCCGATCGACTCCAGCTCTATCCGGGCAGGAACGTCACCGTCGTTTCGTTCCAGGGCGCCGAGCTCACCCCCACAGGCATCCAGCCGCAGCTGCGCCTGTACGAAGTCACGGGCATCTTCGAGACAGGGCTCCATCAATACGACACCAAGTTCGCGTACGTGGACCTGGAATCGGCCCAGAGTCTCCTTCGCTTGGACTCTTCCGTTACCGGTGTCGAGTTCAACGTTCAGGATCCGTGGAATTCCGGCGAGGTCGCCGCGCGGCTCCGCGAAAGCCTCGGCTTTCCCTACACGGTAGACGACTGGCAGCGTCAGAACGCCAATCTCTTCTCGGCCCTGAAGCTCGAGAAGTTCGCCATGGGTGTGATTCTTCTGCTCATCGTACTCGTGGCCTCGTTCAACATCGTCTCGACGCTGATCATGGTCGTTGCCGACAAGATCCGCGAGATCGGCATTCTCAGGGCCATGGGCCTGACGGCCTCTGACATCACGCGGGTGTTCGTTTTCCAGGGAACGGTAATCGGGATGGTCGGCACGACCGTGGGCACGTCGCTGGGGCTGGTGCTGTCATGGCTCCTGGACCGCTACGAGTTCATCACGCTACCCGGAGACGTCTACTTCATAGACCGGCTTCCCGTAGACGTAAACGTGGCGGACGTCGGTCTCATCGTGGTGGCATCTCTGGCGATCTCGTTCCTGGCGACGATCTATCCGGCCCGTCGCGCGGCCGACTACACGCCGGTGGAGGCGATCCGTCATGAGTGAGGCGGTCGGCGTGCCCGACGCGAACGGCGCTGCCGTCGTGGCCCACGAGGTGCACCGGACGTTCGCCGGTGTCGACGGCGGTGACATCCGCGTTCTGCGAGGAGTGGACCTGCTGGTCGCGCCGGGAGAAACGGTCGCCATCGTCGGCCCCAGTGGATCCGGCAAGTCGACCCTCCTTCACATCTTGGGCGGACTCGATATGCCGACTCGGGGCGATGTGTCTCTCGGAGGCCGTGGCCTGGCGGAGCTGGATGACGTCGAGCTGGCCCGCGTCCGGAACCGCTACGTCGGCTTCGTCTTTCAGTTCCACCACCTGCTTCGCGACTTCTCCGCCCTGGAGAACGTGATGATGCCGCAGCTGATCGCCGGGACGCCACGAACCAGGGCCCGCCGGCGAGCGATGGAACTGCTGGAGACGATCGGCCTGCGGGACCGGGCCGGACATCGGCCGTCCAAGCTCTCCGGCGGCGAGCAGCAACGGGTGGCTGTCGCACGTGCGCTCGCCAACGAACCACCCGTCTTGCTGGCCGATGAGCCGTCGGGTAACCTGGACAACGATACGAGCGAGAGACTGCACGATGTGCTGTTCGAGCTCGTGACAGAGCATGGAACAGCACTCGTGATAGTCACGCACAACCCGTCGCTGGCCGACAAGACAGATCGTATTCTGAGGCTGGCCGGGGGAATCCTCCAGCCGGTGGCCCAAGTGGGGACGGCCAGCGGGGGCGAACAAGAGTAAGGCGGAGAGCACGGTGGAGTGCGATAACTGCCGGGAGCGGCCGGCCGAAGTCACCTTCACGGTGATAGAGGACAGCGAGATGAAGACCGTTCATCTCTGTTCGACCTGCGCTGATGAGAAGGGATTGTCGGAGACTGAGGCTCCGAAGGTGCCGCTGGTGGACTTCCTGGCCCAGCTGGGGAAGGGTGAGTCGGCTCCCTCGGTGGAGGGCCCGGGTGAGCCATGCCCCTACTGCGGAACCATGGTGGAGGACTTCCGGAAGACGGGAAGGGTCGGCTGCTCACAGTGCTACGCCCATTTCGAGTCGCAGCTCCGGGGGCTCCTGCGCCGCCTCCACGGATCGGCTCAGCACTCGGGTAAGCTGTACATGAGCGAGAGCTCAGATGTTGGTGACCGCCTCAGCCGGCTCGCCAGCATGCGGCGTCGCCTCCAGCGTGCGATAGAGACGGAGGATTTCGAAACAGCAGCCGAGCTACGCGACCGCATCCACGAGCTGGAGGGCGCCGAATGATTCGGAGAGATGCGCCGCTGACGGACCAGGGTCTGGGCTGGATCCGCGCCGACGGGGACGAAAGCGAGATCGTTCTGTCCACACGGGTCAGGGCAGCCCGCAATCTCCAGGGATACCCCTTTCCCATCCGCGCAACGGCGGAGGACCGGCAGCTAGTCCTGGAGCGCGTGCTCGCCGCCGCAGGGGAGAGCGATGCTCTGACAGACTCGGATATGTGGGAGATCGGCTCGCTGGGAGCCGCGGACCGGACGCTTCTCAGGGAGCGCCACCTCGTGAGCCCGGAGCTGGTCGGAACGGAGGAGGCGCCGCCTCTCGCCGGCGCAGCCTTGGTGCTGTCGCGGAGCGAACCGCTCGGACTCATGGTGAACGAGGAGGACCATCTGCGCATGCAGGCCCTGGCCAGCGGCTTCCAGCTCGACAGAACCTGGCGGCGGGTAGACAGCCTGGATGAAGAGATCGGACTTCTGGTGCCCTACGCGTTCCATCACGAGTTCGGCTTCCTGACGTCGTGTCCAACGAATGTAGGCACGGGCCTCCGAGCCTCGGTGCTCATGCACTTGCCGGGCCTCGTTCTCACGAAGGAGATCAGCAAGGTCCTTCAGGGCATCTCGCAGGTGGGCCTGACGTACCGTGGACTGTATGGCGAGGGCTCGGAGGTCGTGGGCAACTTCTTCCAGGTGTCCAACCAGACCACGCTAGGCAAGAGTGAGGAGGATCTGATAGACCACCTGGCCCGTATCGCGGGGAAGGTCATCGAATACGAGAAGAGTGCCCGCTCGGTTTTGCTCCGCGAGGCGCCGGCAGTTCTCGAGGACAAGGTGTGGCGTGCCTACGGAATCCTGCGCCACGCTCGCAGTCTGAGCGCTGAAGAAATGGTCAATCTCCTGTCGGGCGTCAGGCTGGGCGTTTCTCTGAAACTTCTCCAGACACCCAGGGTAGAGACGCTCAACGAAATCATGGTCTTAGGGCAGACGTCCCATCTCGAGCGCGCGGCCGGGGGGCGGCTCGAGGAGGCCGAGGCGGATGTCTGCAGGGCGAGCTTCGTGCGGGAGGGGTTCGCCGCCGATGCAGAGGGCGACCACACCGGGACGCCGACGGACGAAATGGAGGACTGAGCAGGCGGACCTTGATCCGCCGGGGGCCGGATGAACTACAACTTCACCGATCGCGTTCGGAAGGTGCTGGCGATGGCTCGCGAGGAGGCCGTGCGCCTTCAGCACGACTACGTCGGAACCGAGCACATCCTGTTGGGGCTGATCCGGGAAGGAGACGGCGTGGCGGCCGAAGTTCTAAGAAGCCTCGCCGCGGATCTCGACGACCTGCTCCGGCTTGTCGAGGAGAACATTCGACCCGGTAAGTCCACTGCGGCGATAGGGGAGCTCCCGTACACGACTCGCGCCAAGAAGGTGCTCGAGTACGCCATGGCTGAAGCCCGCGAGCTCAATCACAGCTACGTGGGCACCGAGCACCTTCTCCTGGGCCTGCTTCGCGAGGAGAAGGGTCTGGCCGCCAAGGTGCTGGGCGAGCTCGGCATCGGCCTCGAGGAGGCCAGGGCCGAGATGCTCAAGCTGCTCGGGACCGAGATGGCCGGGGACGAGGGGGCGGCCACGCCCGGGGCGGCGAGAGCGGAATCGAAGTCCAAGACCCCGGCGCTGGATCACTTCTGCCGTGACCTGACGGACCTGGCTCGGGAAGGGAGGCTCGATCCCACGATCGGCCGGGCGGCGGAGATCGAGCGGGTCATGGAGGTGCTGTCGCGCCGGAAGAAGAACAATCCGGTCCTGATCGGTGAGCCGGGGGTGGGAAAGACGGCCATCGTGGAGGGGCTCGCGTCCAAGATCGTGCGAGGCGACGTGCCCGACAGTCTGAAGGAGCACCGAGTCCTCGCCCTGGACATGGCGGCGGTCATCGCCGGTACCAAGTACCGGGGCCAGTTCGAGGAACGGCTGAAAGCCATCGTAAACGAGATCTCCCAGAACAAGGGAATCATCCTGTTCATCGACGAGCTCCACACTCTGGTGGGGGCCGGTGCCGCAGAGGGGGCGATCGATGCCTCGAACATGCTCAAGCCGGCTCTTGCCCGGGGCGAACTACAGTGCGTGGGGGCCTCTACGCTTAACGAGTACCGGAAGCACATCGAGAAGGATGGAGCCCTGGAGCGACGCTTCCAGACAGTGATCGTGGAACCGCCTACCGTCGAGGAGGCCATTGCGATCCTCAAGGGACTGAGGCAGAACTACGAGGATCACCACGGGGTCGCGATTCCGGATGAATCCCTGGTCGCCGCGACCAGGCTCGCCGACCGGTACATCACGGACAGGTTCCTTCCCGACAAGGCAATCGACGTCGTTGACGAAGCCGGCGCCCGTTCTCGTCTCGGCGCGCAGGTGCCTCCGCCAGAGGTGCAGCAGCTTCGTGAAGAGCAAGAGGACCTCGGCGCCACGAAGGACGAGGCCATCCGCAACCAGGACTTCGAGCGGGCCGCCATCCTCCGCGATCGAGAGAAGGAGCTGCAAGGCGAGATTCGCCGCACCCAGGAGGAATGGGAGAAGCAGCAGCGCGAGCTCCGACCGGTCGTGGACGAAGAGCAGATCGCCTTCATCGTCTCGCGCTGGACGGGCATTCCCGTGCAGCGTCTCCAGGAGGAGGAGTCGGAACGGCTGCTTCGCATGGAGGAAGAGCTCCACGAGAGCGTGGTGGGTCAGGACGAGGCGATTACGGCGATCAGCCGCGCCATCCGGCGGACGCGCGCCGGCCTGAAGGACCCCGATCGGCCTATCGGCTCATTTGTATTCTGCGGGCCTACCGGCGTCGGAAAGACAGAGTTGGCCAGGCAGCTCGCGAAGTTCCTGTTTGCCGACGAGCAGGCGCTCATCCGGGTAGACATGTCCGAGTACATGGAGAAGTTCTCGGTGAGCCGCCTTATCGGAGCGCCACCCGGCTACGTTGGCTACGAGGACAGCGGCGCCCTTACCAAGGCTGTCCGGCGCCGACCATACAGCGTCGTGCTGCTGGACGAGATCGAGAAGGCACACCCGGACGTGTTCAACATCCTGCTCCAGGTGCTTGACGAGGGCAGGCTGACGGACAACTACGGCCGTGTGATCGACTTCAAGAACGCCGTGCTGATTATGACTTCGAATGTCGGCGCGCGGGATATCGCCTCCAGCTCCGGACTCGGGTTCACTTCTGGGGACGTCCTTGCCGACTACGAGAGGATGGCCGAGCGGGTCAGGGAAGAAATCGACCGGACGTTCACACCGGAGTTCCTGAACCGGCTGGACGAAGTGATCGTCTTCCATCCGCTCTCGAAGGAGCAAATCGGAGAGATCGTTCACATCATGCTCCGCGAGGTCCAGGGCCGGCTGGCGGAGGAGGAACTCACGCTGCGGCTCAGCGATGCGGCTGTGGAGTTCATGGTAGAGCGGGGATATGATACCAAGTTCGGAGCGCGTCCCCTGAAACGGACAATCCAGAGGTATGTGGAGGACGCGCTCTCAGAGAAGATCCTGATGGCGGAATTCGCTCCGGGTGACGAGATCGCGGTGGACGTAGCGGCGGACGCCGAGTCCCTCGAATTTCGAGCGGTTTCGCATTCATCCGCCAAGTGAAACGCAGTCCGATAAGAGTCCTATGGCTGGCCCTCGCCATGCTCCCGGTGGCGAGGGTCGCTCCATTATTGGGACAGGAACCGCCGGAAACACTGCTGGCCGTTCGCGTGGACAGCATCGTCGTGAGCGGCGCCCAGAGGTTCTCTGAGACCGGAATCCGACGCATCTCACAGTTGCGGGTGGGGGAGGTCGTCAACGGCCCTGACCTCCAGGATGCCATCCGACGCCTCTTCGCTACGGGTGAGTTCTCGGACGTGCGCGTCCTCGTTACCCGCGCGACGCCCGCGATCTTCTACCTCGAAGTCGTGGAGCGGCCTATCATCGGTGCCTACCGGTTCGAGGGACTCCGCCACGTAAAGGAGAAATCAGTCGTCGACACGATCGGCCTGGTGGGAGGCACGGCCATAGATCCAGCGAAGATCGCCCGTGCGCAGACGATGATCAGGGCACTTCTGAGCGACGAGGGCTTCCCTCAGTCGGAGGTCGACACCGTGCTCACCCCCGACCCCAGCGGGCTCGACCAGTTGGACCTCAGACGCCCAGCTGCGCGGGACGATGCAGACCGTCGAGGAGGGCTTCTTCTGGTTCAAGCCCGGCGAGCTGCACCAGGACGAGTACCGCCTCGACCTGACCGATCGGATACCGGCCTATTACGGAGAGCACGGATACATCGACGTCGAAGTGCTCGGGGACACAGTCGTCGTGGACACGATCTCGGGGAAGGGACGGATCGAGATCCGGGTGCGCGAGGGCCCTCAGTACCTGCTGAGATCGTTCGACGTCACGGGAAACAGCCGGTTTCCGAGCTCGCAGCTGGAGGAGTTCTTCGAGACGGTCCGTGATGGCTCCCTCACCGAAGAGAAGATCGCCGAGCGCGGCTTACCTGCCTTTGATCAGTCCTCCTTCGAGAAGGCTACCCAGGACGTGGCCGATCTGTACCGAGACGCGGGATACTTACAGGTTCGTGTGATCCCGGACTTGAAACGTAGCCCACCGGACAGCGTCGGAGGGCAGCCTCTGGTGGATACGCAGTGGATGATCATCGAGGGGCAGCCGGCCTACATTCGAACGGTCGAGATCGTAGGCAACGATTACACCCACGACCGCGTGATCAGAAAGGTGCTGCTGACGCTTCCGGGAGACGTCTACTCCCAGCAGCTGCTTATCCAGAGCATTCGGAACATGCAATCGCTAGGGTTCTTCGAGACGCTTCCCCCGGACGAGGCGATCCAGATCAAGCCACGGGACGATGGGGACATCGACCTGGTGTATCGGGTGAAGGAGAAGCAGACCGGCAACGTCAACTTCGGTCTGTCCGCGGCGGCGTCGACGGGTCTCGCGGGGTTCATCGGATACGACCAGCCAAACCTCTTCGGGCAGGCGAAGGTAGGACACTTCAGGTGGCTGTTCGGACGCAGGTCACAGGACATCGAGATTAGCTACTCCGATCCGGAGATACTGGGGACTCGTTACAGCGCCACCGTGGGCCTCCAGAGCTCGCGTGACCAGTTCCAGACGTTCAATCTGGGCACCCGGCGTCAGACAGGAGGCTTCCTCGAGTTCGGAATCCCGATCTTCCGGCTCCGCGGTGCGCGCTTCTTCGCCGGGTACTCGCTGTTCCGCGACGAGGTCGACGACTTAGACGCTTTCGGAATCGGGCCGAGCTCCGAAGGACTCATCACCCAGGGAACCCGAAGCACCGTATCCCTGCGTTTCGTTCGCGACACTCGCGGCGGAGGGCTCTTTCCGACGTCGGGCAACAGGAACTCGGTGAGCTTCAGGAAGACCGGAGGATTCCTGGGAGGCGACGGCGATTACAACAAGTGGGACCTGGCGAGCGAATGGTTCGCCAACGTAGGCCGGATCGGTGGGGGACCGGGAAAGGTCCCGATCGAGCTCGTGGCCGGGCTCTCCTTCCGGGCAGGGCTCATCTTCGGAAGCAACCCGTTCTTCGTGGAGCGGTTCTATGTGGGAGGCACCCAAGTGGGCAACCAGCTCCGCGGGTATGAGGAGGCAACGGTGACGCCCTTCGGGCACGTGCCCCGCAACGCGCCTGTGAACAGTCTAGCCAGGGTAGGCGAATCCTTCTTCACTACGAGCGCCACGTTCGGCGTCAAGCTCACGGACAACATCTTCGCGAGCGCGTTCGTCGATGCCGGAAACACTTGGGCCACGTCATCGGAGTTCAATCCGACGGACCTTCTGGTGGGTACCGGGTTAGGAGTCAGTCTCCTGACACCGTTCGGTCCCATCGGACTCGACTACGCGTATGGCTTCGACCGCCGGGACGTCGTGGGACGACCCGATCCCGGCTGGCAGCTTCACTTCCGATTCGGAAGGCTTTTTTAGAGGCAGTCGAGGTAAATCTTGGGGCTGCTGATCATCGCCGGCCCGGCTCTCGCTCAGGACGGTCCGCCGACGGGCACTACGGTCGTCTATCTACGGTCGGCGCAGATCGTTCAGAACGCACCTGGCTCCACGGAAGCACAGCGGACCTTCGAGCGCGAGCTTGGAGAGGCCCGTACCGAGCTTCAGCAACAGGCCGCCGTGGTGGACTCGATGATGCAGGACTATCAGCGTCAGGAAGTACTGCTGAGCCCGCAGGCCAAGACGCAAAAAGAGCAGGAGATCCGAGACCTCCAGACGGAACTCGCGAACCGTCAGCGTGAGCTGGATACCTCACTCCAGCAGCGCCAGCAGGATTTGCTACAGCCCATTCTCGACCGAGTCGCAGGCGTGATCGAGCAGATTCGCACGGAGCGCGGATACTCGATCGTGCTCGACGCTTCGACCGAAGGCGTGGTGGCCGCGGACACGACCCTCGACATCACGGCGTTGGTTATGTCCGAGCTGGGCCAGGATGTCGCGGTTCCGCCGACGCCAGCGCCGGCGCCGGACAGCCAGTAGCCGGCCCGGGCGCCGGTCGAGACCAGGCACTCTCTGGACGAGACGTGCTGCCAAGAGCTTCGGGCTTGGCGTCTCTTCCGGGAGGAGGCGAGGCTCCCAGGTAGAATGAAGACATAATGAAGACGTTCAGTGTGGCACAGCTGGCCGAGATAGTGGACGGCAGGGTAGAGGGGGATAAGGCGCGCGAGGTCGCCGGGGTGGCGCCGGTCGATGCTGCAGGGCCCCGAGATTTGACGTATGTCACGAACGAGAAGTACGCGCGCCATCTCAAACTCAACCGGCCGGCAGCGGCGCTCATCCCACCCGGGCTGGAGCCCGACGCCGACGGAACGGCCCTCATTCGGGTGGACAACCCGGAGCTGGCTTTCAGTCGTCTGCTCGGAGTCTTCTTTCCGCCGCAGGAGCTTCCTCCCGGAGTGCACCCGACGGCCGTTCTGGGCCGCGGCGTTCAACTGTGCCACGGTGTGGCCGTGGGCCCATACGTCACTGTCGAGGACGGCGCCTGCATCGGGGAAGGAACCTCGATCGGGGCCCACTCTCTCGTGGGCCGGGACGTCGCGATAGGGGAGTATTGTCAAATCGACTCGTCCTGCAGCGTCCTGGAGGGAACCGTTCTCGGGAACCGGGTGCGGCTCCATTCCGGCGCACGCGTGGGTATCGACGGATTCGGCTATACCGCCGGACCGGAGGGTGCCGTAAAGATTCCTCAAGTGGGACGGTGCCTGATAGGTGACGACGTTGAGATCGGAGCTAACACGACTATCGATCGGGGCTCACTCGGCGACACGGTGGTGGGAGAAGGCACGAAGATCGACAACCTGGTGCACGTGGGTCACAACTGCCGGATCGGTCGCCACTGCTTCCTCGTAGCGCAGGTCGGCCTCGCCGGAAGCTCGGTGCTCGAGGACGGAGTTCAGCTCGCCGGGCAGGTTGGGCTCGCCGGACACCTCAAGATCGGCAAAGGATCTCGCATCGGGGCACAGGGCGGTGTCATGACGGACATTCCGCCGGGCGAGACGTGGACGGGATACCCGGCGCGCCCGCACGGCATGTGGTTGCGGTCCTCGTCGGTGTTCTACAAGCTTCCTGAGCTGGTCAAGCGTCTCGAGGCGCTGGAGAAAGGCACTTCCGAGCAAGGGGAGTAGGCAGGTGGAAGCCGACGCGCCGCGACAGCGCACGCTGGCCGGAGCCTTCACTCTGGCCGGGACCGGGCTGCACGGCGGAGAGCCGGTTCAGGTAACGGTCCAACCCGGCGAACCCGACACGGGCATCGTCTTTCGCCGGGTGGATCTGGACCATGCCCCCGAGATTCCAGCGGACGTAGATCTCGTTACGGGTGTCGCGTGGGAAACTGCCCTCGGGATCGACGATTGCGTCGTGCGTACCGTGGAGCATCTGTTGGCAGCCGTATCGGTCCACGGAATCGACAACCTTCAGGTCGAACTGGAGGGTGCCGAACCGCCCGCTCTCGACGGGAGCGCGGCCCGCTGGTGCCAAGCCATAAGCGAGGTAGGCACGGTTGAGCAGGACTCTCCAGCCCGCACCGTCGTGGTCAGGAAGCCGCTCAGGATCGCTGAAGGCGAGGCCACGTATACAATCGCCCCGTATGCCGGCTTTCGCGTGACAGCCGAGATCGACTTCGAGCATCCTGTCATCGGCCGCCAGTTCGCTTCGGCAGAAGTCGAGCAGGGTGAGTTCTGTGAGCTGGTGGCCCCGGCTCGCACCTTCGGACTCGAAAGCTGGGCCGAGATTCTCCACGCCCGCGGGCTCGCCCTGGGGGCCAGCTACGAGAATACGATAGTCCTCACGGAGACCGGGCTCGCCGATGGGACGGAGCTCCGGTTCCACGACGAGTTCGTCCGGCACAAGATGCTCGACGTGGTCGGCGACCTGGCCTTGGTCGGAGCCAGGATCCGGGCTCACGTGATCGCCGAACGGCCGAGCCATCGCGGCAATGTCGAGGTGGCCCGGGCGCTGAAGAGACTCCTGTCGCGTCCGGCCGACGGCAGCCCGGTGGTCGATACGAGCCGAATCATGGAGTACCTTCCGCACCGCTTCCCGTTCCTGCTCGTGGACAGGGTAGTCGAGTTCGAGGCCGGGAAGCGGATCCTCGGGGTGAAGAACGTTACGATCAACGAGCCGTTCTTCCAGGGCCACTTCCCCGGTCACCCCATCATGCCCGGCGTCCTCATAATCGAGGGAATGGCGCAGGCGGGTGGGCTTCTTCTCATGAACGAGTTCGACGATCCCCAGTCCAAGGTTGTCTACTTCATGTCGATGGACGAGGTGAAGTTCCGCCGGCCGGTGACGCCAGGTGACCAGCTGGTGTACGAGCTCGAGATGGTTCAGTTCCGTGGGCGCACGTGCCGGATGCGGGGCATCGCGACTGTAGACGGAGTTGTGGTCGCCGAGGCGAAGATGATGGCCCAGGTAGTGGACCGATGAGCGGCGGAGCCGTCGAGGCGGCCGAGGGAACGCGGCACGAGACGGCCATCATCCATTCAGCTGCGCAGTTGGCCGAATCGGTAGCGGTGGGGCCGTACGCGATCATAGGACCGGGTGTCGAGGTTGGCGACCGAACCGTGATCGACTCTCACGTGCTCATCGAGAAGGACACCCGAGTCGCCGCTGGCTGCCATATCTGCAAGGGCGCCGTACTGGGCACGGATCCCCAGGACCTGAAGTACGAGGGAGAGCCATCGACGCTCGAGATTGGATCCGGTACCACGATCCGGGAGTATGCGACCGTCAACCGAGGCACTTCGGCGGCTGGGGCGACCCGTGTCGGAGATGATTGCCTGCTGATGGCTTACTCCCATGTGGCCCATGACTGCCAGATCGGTGACCACGTCATCCTGGCCAACTCCGTGAACATGGGGGGGCACGTCGAGATCGACGACTGGGCTATCGTCGGCGGTCTCACGGCGATTCACCAGTTCGTCCACATAGGGGTGCACAGCTTCGTCGGCGGCGGGTCACGTCTTCCCCAGGATGTGGTGCCGTACACGATGGTGGCCGGCAATCCCTGCGCAGCGTTCGGCCTCAACCTGGTGGGGCTTCGAAGACGCGGCTTCCCGCGAGAGACGCTCAAGGCCCTGCGCGACGCATATCGCCTCGTCTTCCAATCTCAGATCAACATCGGGCAGGCCCTCGATGAGCTGGAGGCCCGGAGCGGACTCCCGCGTGAGGTCGGACACATGGTCTCGTTCATCCGGGCGAGCGAGCGCGGCATCACCACGTGAACAAGCTCCGGGTAGGAGTGGTGGGAGTTGGGCGCCTGGGTGCGGAACATGCTCGCATCCTGTCCGATCTGCCCGACTGCCTTCTGGCAGGTGTCTGCGACACGGATGAGGCGCGTGCAGCAGAGACCGCTGCCCGGTGGAAGACTCCCGCTCTGGGGCCCGCCGACCTCCTGAATCACGTCGGACCACCATGCTGTGGCCAGAGAGGCTCTGGCCGCCGGCTGTCACGTCCTGGTCGAAAAGCCTCTCACCCCGACGCTTGCGGAGGCGGACGATCTCATCGAGTTCGCCCAAGCTCAAGGCGTATTCCTCGGCGTGGGACACATCGAGCGCTTCAATGCGGCTGTCAGGGCCTGCCGGCCCTACCTGGATGATCCGCGGTTCATCGCCTCCCAGCGGCTGGCCCGCTTCCAGCCTCGCGGAACCGACGTACCGGTAATGCTCGATCTGATGATCCACGACATCGACCTGGTGCTGGGTCTGGTCGACAGTCCGGTGGCCTCGGTGCACGCCGTCGGCGTGGCGGTTCTCACCGGATCAGTGGACATGGCCAACGCCCGGATCGTCTTCGAGAACGGAGCCGTCGCCGACATCAGCGCCAGCCGGGTCTCCGTCAATCGGACGCGAGCGCTCCGCCTCTTCCAGCCCACCGGCTACTTCAGCCTGGATTTGGCGGGCGGGAGCGGCGAGTTTCTCCGACGCAAAGCCGACGTCGATCCCAAGGCGTTGTGGCGGGCGACCGGAGGAAGTGGCCTCAGCCTCGGCGACCTGGTGGAGAGGATCCCCATACGAGGCGACTCCGGCGAGCCCCTTCGACTGGAGCTGGAGGCTTTTCGGGATGCGGCCCTGCAGCGGAACTCGGAGTGCGTGGCGGCCGCGGAGGGTCGCGCCGCGCTGGAGGTCGCCCTCCGCATCGGATTCGAGATCGAGCAGTTTGCGCATGTCGTTACACAAGATTCGTGAGGAGAGAAAGAAGCTCGGCCTGGGAGCGAAGCGAGGCCCGCGGACGATAACGCTGATCCTACTGCTTATCCTCGTGTTGCTCCTGATCGCCTACCTGGATCGCATTGCCTAGCCGAACGGTCTTCCTCTCAGCAGGCGAACAGTCGGGCGATCTTCACGGCGCCGAGCTGGCGGGCGAGCTGAAGCGTCGGATCCCGAATCTGCGACTGTGCGGCCTCGGGGGAAGTCGCATGGCTGCTGCCGGCGTCGAGTTGCTGGCGGACCTCGACCGGCTGGCAGTTCTCGGATTCGCCGAGGTCGTGCGGCACCTTCCGGACCTGGCCAGCCTGAGACGCCTGGTCCGTGGCTTCCTCGTCGACCAGGGCGTGGATCTGCTGGTGCCCATCGACTATCCGGGCTTCAACCTCGCCCTTGCCCGGTTCGCCCGGCGGCGAGGCATCCCTGTTCTGTACTACATCGCTCCCCAGGTATGGGCCTGGCACGAATCGCGAGCGAAGCGGTTGGCCTCGGACACAGACCTCGTCTGCGCCGTCCTTCCGTTCGAGCGTCCCTTTCTCGAGCGCTGGGGAGCACGCGTGCGCTTCGTGGGCCACCCTCTACTGGATCGTGCGCCCCCGGGGACCGGAGGTTCGGGGGAAGCGAGTCCGCTACTGGGGCTGTTTCCGGGGTCGAGGGTGCAGGAGGTGCGCAGGATGTTGCCCCCGTTCCTCGGCGCGTCCAGGCGTCTCAAGGAGGAGCACCCGGAGCTCAAGGTGGTCATCGCCCGGGCCGAGGATCTTCCCATTAGCCTCTACGAGACCCGAGACGGCGCCGACCTGGCCCGGCCGGAGGCGGTGGCTGCGGAGGCCACTGCCGCGTTGACCAAATCGGGAACGATCACCCTTCAGCTCGCCATCAGCGGTGTGCCCATGGTAGTGGCCTACCGCATGAGTCCCATAAGCTACGCAATCGCCCGGCGCCTTGTGACGGTGGAGCACATGGCTCTCGTCAACCTCGTGGCCGGCCGGAGTCTGGTCCCCGAACTGGTCCAGGCCGAAGTCACGCCAGCCGCGCTGGCAGAGGCTGTCGCCCCCTTCCTCCGACCAGGCGAGCCGCGGAGAGAGAGTGTGGTCACCGGGCTAGCAGGGGTCACCCGCCAACTGGGAAGGCCCGGAGCGGCCAGTCGCGTCGCGGACGAGTGCGTACGACTCCTGGAGGCCGCACCGTGAAGGCCGGCCCGACGATTGTGCGGATCATGGGGCCGACGCTCGCCAGGGCTCTGGTTTCCAGCTGGCGCTTCCGGGAGGTGGCACCGGACGGAACAATAGGACGTCCGGTCTTGCGCGCTCACGGTGCCATCTACCTGGTATGGCACGCAGAGCTTCTTCCCCAGGCCCTGCTGCACCGCGACGAGAACCTCGCCGTGCTCGTGAGTGGGCACAGGGATGGCGAGTATCTGGCCTCGGTGCTCTCGCGATTGGGCTTCTTGGCGATCAGGGGCTCCAGCACCCGAGGCGGGGCCCCCGGCCTTCTGAAGATGATCCGAGCCGCGCGGGCGGGACAAGCGCTCGCGATTACGCCGGACGGCCCGGTCGGGCCGGCCAGGCGCTGCAAGCCCGGCCCGATACACGCCGCGGCGGCCACCGGTCTTCCCATTGTTCCGATCGGCGCAGCGACGAGGCGGGCGTGGCGCATCCGAAGCTGGGACGAGTTCATCGTCCCGTACCCCGGAGCCACGGTCTACGTCTCGTACGGAGAGCCGATCGAGGTTCCATCCGATGTGCCGAAGGAGGACATCGGCCGGTGGCAAGCCCGAGTCGACCAGGCGATCGACGAGGTCAGCGCCCTCTGCGGCAGGACGGCAGAGGGAGTGAGACGAAACCGATGAGCCTCCGTGGTAGAGCGGAGGAGCGGCTTCGTCGGGCATGGCGGGGCGGACCCGGACCGGGGTTGCGGTTGGGATCGGTTGTGTACGGAGCCGCTGCGGACTTGAGGAACGCCGCCTTCGATGCGGGAATCGGCGGACGGTGGCCCGTGCCCGTGCCCGTCGTCTCGGTTGGCGGCCTCACCTCGGGCGGCAGCGGCAAGACTCCTCTGGCGGCCGCCGTGAGTCGCTGGCTCCGGGAGGCGGGACACGTCGTGGCGACGGTAACGCACGGCTTCCCC
>JBDGYE010000083.1:0-19322 GCA_039584255.1 Gemmatimonadota bacterium | reverse complement strand
ACTCGGCAGCTCCCTCAGGTCGTTCCGGCACTGGAGGCGCATCGACGACCAGAGCTCCGACGTCCCGAAGGAGCGTTTGGTCCGTCTGCGGTCCGAGATAGCGCTTCCGGATGACTCCGTTTCGGTCGATGAGGAGCGTAAACGGGTAACCCGCCGCCCCGAACTCCCCCACAGCGATATCGTAGGACGCGATCCACACCGGGTAATTGAGGCCCTGCTCGTCGGCGAAGCGCATGACGTCCTCACCGCTTCCCGAGTCCACTGCGGGCCCGATGACGGTCCCGCCGAGCTCCTCCAGGGCCTGCTGCACCCGGATCAGGTGGGGGATCTCGATCAGGCAGGGTGGGCACCAGCTCCCCCAGAAGTTGAGGAGCACGATTTGCCCTCTGTAATCGGCCAGCCTCGCGGGAAGTCCGTCCGCGGTCTCGAACACGACGTCGGGAGCCGGGATCCCCAGCCAGGTGTCGGCGCCAGCGGCGTGCGGGCGCGCGGAGATCGTCGCGGAGACTACCCCCTCGCCGTTGGTCGCTGTCGTAAGCGCACGGGCCAAGCGGTAGCCGACGAAGGAGGCCGCCACCGCACTCGCGAAGAGGGCCGACCAGAACAGAAGACGCCGCGTCATGTCAGGTGATCCGTGCGAACGGATAGTACTCGGAGGCGAAGGTGCAGGCGGCCAGATGGTGGATGCGGACCGCGCTCACGGCCTCCTTCCGATCCCTGGGTGGCAGTCGGTACGGAATCGGTTCCGCGCGCACCAGATCGGCCACGCGGCTGAGCGGAACCACTGGCACTTTGGCGAAGCCGCTTTGTTGCATGCCGGCTTCCAGGTGACGGCGATCTCCCGTCATGAAAGTAAGCAGGGCGTAAGACGTTAGAGCCATAAACTGCCTCACCGCCGTCTGCGGGTTCCGCGTCGTCAGATCGGACAGGAACTCGGAGTAGCGCCACAGGAGCGTCAGGCACTCGTCCAGTTCCGCGCCGTCCTGAATCGGATCCAGGTCGACCTTGATTCGCATGGGCTCGGCGAACACGCCGTCGGGAGGAGGAACTCGGGCCTCCAGGGCGCGCAATACCTTCTCCATCGCGACGGACCCGAACGGCAGCTCGATACGGAAACCGTCTCGGATCGCACGCTGCCCGTCCGACATCCAGCGATAATGCCACCGGGCATCGCCGACCGAGCCCCGGACCGCCACCAAGCAGGCGAGGAACTGAAGTCCGTCGATGGCGGGCAATCCCTGCTCGCCACGGACCTTGATTACAGTCCAATCGCTATTGCCCATTCACATCTCGCTGCTCGCCCGGTCGGGCCGGACGCAGAAGAGGCCGTCGGAAGCGGAAGGAAGATCGCCCCACGCCCGCGCATGAGCAACGGGTCGCCGCCTCCCTCGAGTTCCCTGACGCGGAGGTCGCCTCGCTGGCTCAAAGGAAGAGCGGTTCCCTCCAAACGCGGAGCCACCAGGGCCGCATTGCGGCTTGTGCGCCTGATTCCCGCCCGGCATTTTGGGTCAAACCCAAGGGGGTACGGTGCTGGCGCTACCGAGCGACAAACAGGGGCAGCGGAGCGTTCCGGGTCTCGAAACGCACGTTCCACTCAAAGCACTGTTGCTCAGCCTCGTCGCTCTGGCAGTAGCGGCACTGGCGAGCCTCGTGTGGCCGGAGTCGCTCCAGGAGCTTGCCACCCTCGTCTGGTTGCTGGCCCTCATCCCGTCCTTCCTGTTCGCCTACTACAGAGGATGGGAGGGAGCCGCCGGAGGCCTGGCGGCGGCCATGGCGCTTCTCATACTCATCGAGATCGTCCCCGGCCTGCTCACCGGGACCCGCGTCGACTGGCGGATCGCGGCCGGGCTCACCGTTGTCTTCATCGCGGCCAGCCTGGGCGCCGGGTCGATCGCGGAGTTGCTGCGGCGCCAGAAGCTGGGAGCGCTCCAGCTGGCGTACGCGGACTCGCTGACGGCCCTGCCGAACAGGCGAGTCGTGGAGTTCTTTCTCAGGCACCACTTCGCCGGCGCGCAGCGGGGCAACAAGCTGGCCGTGGTAATGTTCGATATCGATGGCTTCAAAGCATACAATGATCAGTTCGGCCATAATGCCGGCGACGAGGCGCTCCGCGAGTTCGCGGAAATCCTCAAGGTGCAGACGCGGACATCCGACCTCAGTGGCCGGTATGGCGGGGAGGAGTTCCTCACCGTCCTTCCGAGCACGGAGCTGAACGGCGGACGCATCTTCGCCGAGAGGGTGCGGGACGCATTGGCGAGGCATCAGCTGCCCACTGGCGCCCAGATCACCGTGAGCGCTGGCGTTGCCGCCTTCGAGCCCACGATGGCGGAAGCCGACAACCTCGTTAAGGCGGCCGACGCGTTGCTCTACACAGCCAAGGCCGAGGGCGGAAACAGGGTCGCGCCCCGGCGAGGAGCCCCGGCGACGGGCGAGTCGACCGAGGCCGTGGCGGCCTCGACCGACTGACCTCCCAATTGCAGATCCTCCGGTCGGGCCCGTTGCTGTCGGACCCGATGGCGGTTTTCGCGTATCTGTCGGCCGTCCTCGGCCTCATCTTCTGGCTCAGCGAACTCCCGCGGATGAATGGACTCTTCCGGCTCACGCCGCCCGTCATCTACGCGTACTTCATACCCACGATATCGACCACGCTGGGCGTCATCCCACAGTCATCACCGGTCTACGACTGGATGACGCGGTACCTTCTGCCCTTTTCGCTGCTCCTACTGATGGTCTCGGTGGACCTCAAGAGCATAGTCAAGCTCGGACGCACGGCCGTGGCCATGGTGACGGCAGGCGCGCTGGGGATCGTGATCGGCGCCCAGATCACCTATCTCGTCTTCAGCCGATGGCTCCCGCCTGACGCCTGGAAGGGCCTGGCGGCGCTGTCGGGAAGCTGGATCGGCGGGACGGCGAACATGGTGGCAATCGCCGAAAGCGTGGGCACGCCTGAGGCCGTCTTCGGCCCTGTGATCGTAGTCGACACGGTCGTTGGCTATGGGTGGATGGGCGTCCTGCTGCTGCTCACGGCATGGCAGGCCCGCTTCGACCGAGCCCTGCATGCCGATCACTCGGCCCTCGAGGACACGAACCGCCGCCTGCGGCAGGTCGACGCGATCCGCCGGCCGGCGGACGTGCCGGACATCGCCGTCATCGTAGGCTTCGGGTTCGCCGGCGCGATAGGCTCGGTATTCCTGGGCGACCGGCTGCCGGTGCTGGGCGATCCCACCATCATCAGCCACACGACTTGGGCCGTGCTCATCGTCGTCACGGGCGGGCTGATTCTCAGCTTCACACGCGTTCGACGCCTCGACGAAGTGGGTGCCTCCCGGATGGGGTACGTGGCGCTCTATCTGATGCTGACGGGAATCGGGGCCCAGGGGAATCTGGTGGAAGTGCTCTCGGCCCCGGCCTTCTTCTTCGCCGGTATCCTGTGGATCGGCGTACACGCCGTCGTGTTGATTCTGACTGCCCGCCTGTTCCGAGCGCCTTTCTTCTTCGTCGCCACCGGGAGCATGGCCAACATCGGGGGCGTGGGGACGGCTCCCATAGTGGCCGGGGTCTACCACCCCGCGATGGCCCCGGTAGGCCTGCTGATGGCCGTAGCCGGCTACGTTCTGGGCATCTACGCCGGACTCGGCGCGGCGTGGATGCTGGGCGTTCTGGCTGGATAACACGCCGGTCCGGAGGGCCCGGCCGCCGGCCGCTTGGGAACCCGGCCGCGCGGCGAGTGCCCCTACACGGTCGCCAGCTCCGGCTCTTCGGGCTCGTGCCGCGGCCGCCCCGAGCCCTCCAGTGACATTCCATCCGCCGGCTCGGCCAGCGGTCGCATCCCGTTGGCGCGGAAGTGGCGCATCAGGAAGTGCGTCATGTCGTCCGCCATCGAGTGCATCACCGGTAGCAGCACCAGCGTCAGGAAGGTGGCGAACGTAAGGCCAGCGATCACCGCTATGGCCATCGGTCCCCACCACGCTGCGTTGGCGCCACCCCAATAGAAGTCTGGGTTCAGCGACTCGTAGAAGCCGTTGAAGCTGAAGTTGAGGCCGATCGCCAGGGGAATGAGTCCCATGACCGTGGTGATGGCCGTAAGGGTCACGGGCCGGAAACGTGTCACGCCTCCCTGAACAAGCGACTCCCGCTCGTTCAGCCCGTCCCGGTCGCGGAGGACGTGTATGTAGTCCACCAGCACGATGGCGTTGTTCACCACCACCCCTGCGAGGCTGATCACGCCTACGCCGCTCATGATTACGCCGAACGGCATGCGGAACACCAGCAGGCCCACCAGCACACCCACAGTCGACAGCAACACGGTGCTCAGTATCAGCAGCGGCTTTACGATCGAGTCAAACTGAGACACGAGGATGAACCCGATGAGAAAGATCGCCATGACGAAGGCTCCGAAGAGGAAATCCTGCGATTCCTGTTGATCTTGCTGCTCACCCGTGTAGGCGATCCTGTACCCTTCCGGAAGTGATGCCCCGAAGTCGATCAGGGTGGCCTGTACGTCGGCCAGCACGGCGTTGGCGTTGTATCCCGCCCGTACGTCGGCCGAGACAGTCACCACCCGGTCGAGGTCCTTCCGGTTGATGCCGCTGAAGCCCTCCTCGACGTGCCAAGTGGCTACAGCCGGCAGCGGCACCTGGTGGCCCATCTCCGTCGTAACGGTCAGATCGTTGAGGGCGCTCAGGTCGCTCCGGTACTCCTTGGCCAGCCGCACGACGATGTCGTATTCATCCTCGCCGTCACGGAACTCCGAGGCCTCCGTTCCGTTGATGGCGCTGCGTACGGTGAACCCGATATCCTGGGTATTCAGATCGAACAGGGCCGCCTTCTCCCGGTCTACGTCGATACGAAGCTCTGGGCGTGCCGCGTCCATGTCGCTCTCCAGCCCTTCCATCTTCGGACCCACGGGCGCGTTGGAGAGGATGGCGACAACGTCGTCACCCAGGCCCTTCAGCACCTCGAAGTCTTTGCCGGCGATTTCGATGCTGATCGGCAGTCCCGTAGGCGGACCCATGGACGGCATGTCAACGCTGATCGTCGCCCCGGCGATATCGCCGCCGATGTCGCTCCGCATGCGTTCCAGCGTCTCGAACGCGTCGTGCTCGCGCCTCTGGTAGTCGATGAAGCTCACCGCCACGGTCGCCAGATGGGTTCCCGTGCCACCGCCGAAGTCGGCGATGCTGGAGCCTACGGTGGCCACGGTTGACTTGAAGTCCGCTCGACCCTCGATGTGCCGGAGCTCGGCCTCCACCCGCTCCGTGACCTGGTTTGTCACCTCCACCCGGGTTCCGACGGGCGTTTCGACCTGCACCCAGAGGTCGTCAGGCGGCACGTCTTCGGGGAAGAACTCGATGCCCGGATTGAACGCGACGAACAGCAGGACCACGCCGACCAGAGTCGCTCCCGCCTGACCCATGACCAGGAAGCGGTGCCGCAGCGCCCACCGCAGCACGCGCTCGTAGGTGCGAAGGGTGTCCGGGAAAGCCAGTTCGCGCACCCAGTGGCCCACGGGACCGAGGACGAATCGATGCAGGTAGTAAAGGCCGAACACGGTAGCCGCCAGGAGGACCGCCGTGAGCGGCTGCCGGACCAAGACCATCAGGAAGAACAGTCCCGCCAGCCCCCACAAGCCGATGCGGAACTCGCGGGTGAGCAGGATCCTGGGCTCGTCCTCGCTTCGCATGAACAGCGAGCACAGGGTCGGGTTGATTACGAGGCCGACGAACAGCGACGACGAGAGCGTGATCATCAACGTGTACGGCAGGTAGGCCATGAACTCACCCACGATGCCGGGCCAGAACGCCATCGGCGCGAAGACCGCCACCGTGGTGGCCGTGGCGGCGATTACCGGCATTGCCACCTCGGCGGTGGCTAGCTTGGCGGCCCTCTGCCGGTCGAAGCCCTCTTCGCGGAAGCGGTAGATGTTCTCGACGATCACGATCGCGTTGTCGACCAGCATCCCGAGCGCCAGAATCAGCGAGAACAGCACGACCATGTTCATCGTGAAGCCCAGCAGCTGGATGATGCTGAACGACAGGAGCATCGAGAACGGAATGGCTACGCCGACGAATGAAGCGTTCCGCACGCCGAGAGCGAACAGCAGCACCGATACGACCAGGATAAGGCCGGAGATGATGTTGTTCTCCAGGCTGTCCACCATGTCGCGAACGTACTTGGCCTGATCGGAGGTGACCGCCACCTCTGTTGTAGGCGGAAAACCGGGCTCCATCTCCGCGATTACCGCCCGCACCGCCTCTGATGTCTCGATGATGTTCTCGCCGGAGCGCTTCGAGACGCTCAGCGTCACCACCGAGTTGCCGTTCAGTCGCGCGTAGCTCTCACGCTCCTTGAAGCCGAAGTCCACCGTCGCCACGTCTCGCACGTAGACCGGACGCTCTACGGGTGCTGTTATCACGATGTCCGCGATGGGGCGCGTTTCCTCGAACTCACCGGGCACCCGTACCAGGTACTTCATATCGCCGACGTCGATCGTCCCGCCCGGAATAGTGACGTTCTCGAAGGCGATCGCGTCGATCACGTCCTCGAAACTGACGCCGTAGAACTTCAGCTTCGCCAGGTCTACGTCTACCTTGACCTCCCTCTCGAGGCCGCCGGACAGCGAGACGCTCAGCACTGTGGGGATCTGCTCGATTTCGTCCTGGATGTCCTCCGCGAGCCGCTTCAAGCGAACCAGATCGTACCGGCCCGAAACGTTCACCTGCATGATCGGGAAGTCCGCGAAGTTGAACTCCACGATCTGCGGCTCCTCCGCGGCGAAGGGGAGTTCCGGTTTCGCGATGTCCACCTTCTCGCGCACGAGCTGGAGCGCCTCGGTCATGTCCATCCCCGCCTGGAACTCGGCGGCTATGCTTGAGAACCCCTCCACCGATGACGATGTCAGTGTCTTTATTTCGGAGATCCTGTTGAGCTCTTCTTCTATCGGCCGGGTGATCAGCGTCTCGATATCCTGCGGGGCAACGCCGCCGTAGACGGTATTCACGGCCATAAACGGGACTGTGATGTCCGGCGAGGCCTCCTTGGGCACCGTGAGGTAAGACCAGAGGCCGCCCAGGATGATGATCAGCGTTCCGACCAAGACGCTGGTCGGGTGATCAACGCTTCGCGCCGTCGTCGTCCCCGCGTCCGAAGATCATCGTCCCGTTCCCCCGTCACCCACCACGCTCACCCGGTCTCCAGGATCCACCAGCTGATGTCCCCTGATGACCAGCCTGTCGCCCGCCTCGAGTCCCGAGTCAATCACGACGCGGTTCTCGAACGATGGCCCCAGAACGACGTCACGGGCCTCGGCAAAAGTCACCCCTTCGCGATCGACCACCACGAACACCTGGTAGCCGCTTTCGGTCCGGAGAACCACATCCTGAGGAGCGACTATCACGTTCTCGAGGCGCTCTGTTGCCACCCGCACGTTGGCCACCATCTGGGGCTTCACCATCCCGTCCGGGTTGTCCATCACTATCTCGATCGGAAAGGTGCGGTTGTTCCTGTCCACCGCGTTCCCCACGAAGCCGATCGCTCCCACAAACAGCCGTCCCGGCAGGACGTCGAAGGTGATCAGCGACTCTCCGCCGGCCTGGACGTACGGTCCGAATCGCTCCGGCACTCCGCCGACGATCTTGAGTCGCTCGAGCCTCAGCACCCGGGCTACCTGGGTCCCAGGCACAACAATCTCGCCAGCGTCGACATAACGATCGTCGACGATCCCCGCGATCGGTGACTCGATCGTGTGACGGTCGAGGCGCGCCTGCAGAAGCTTCATACGGGCGGCCGCGGACTCGGCATCGTACCTGGTTTGCAGGTAAGCGATCTCGCTACCGATGCCCTCTTCCTCCCAGAGCTGTCGCTGACGCTCGTACCGCTCGCGCGCGAGGCCGGCGACCGCTGCTGCCTCGTCGATCTGCGCCCTGAGAACTTCGGCCTCGATCAGGGCGATGGGCTGCCCGGACCGCACCCGGGCTCCCTTGTCGACGAAGAAGCGCTCGATCACGCCGGCTTCCTCGGCGCTCAGGACCACATCCTCGTACGCATCGACGCTTCCAGTCAGGCGGACGTACGTTGTGAAGGGGCCTCGATCCACCGCCCGGGCCTCTACGTTCACAACCTTCACGTAGCCCGAGGGTCCTCCGGCAGCGTGGGGCGCCGATGCGTTTCCGTTTTCGCTAGCTTCCGAGGACCCGCAGCCCGCCACCCCGCCAGCCAGCGCCAGAACGATCCCGAAGACCACCAGCAAAGCGGTGCGAGTCCGAAGGCGCCCCATCTCCATCCCCGAACCGACTCGATCTATGTACATCAGTCCCCTCGCCTTTCCTCTGCTTCGGCGGGCGCCGCCAGGTCTTCTGCCCAGGCCTGACTCTCATCGACCCCGAAGTACGTCTCCACCATCGGCACCGTTCCGACGGCCAGGTCAAGCCGCGCCTGCGCTACCAGGTAATCGTAGACGGCCACCGCGTAGTTCACCTCAGCCTGCCGCAGGGCCAGCTCGGCCTCGGTCACCTCAAGTCGAGGTGCCGTACCGGCCAGGTATTCTGTTGTTGCGATGTCGAACCCTCGCCCCGCCTGGCCGACGGCGGCCTTCTGTGCCTCCGCCCGCGCACGAGACTCGGTGAGCTGCTCGTAGACCGTCCGAACTTCATTCTCGGCGCGCTGCGTGAGGTCGACGATCTGCTCCTCCACCTGGCGCCGGGCTATCTTCCTCTGTTCGACACGGTTCCACCGGCTTCCACCGGCAAAGATCGGCACCTCAAGCGATACGCCAACCGCGGCGGTCGTGGCCCGCTGATCCGGGTTGTCGCCGTAGAAATTGAGCGCCCCGTTCTCCTGAGCGAACAGGAACCAGTTGAGGAACAGATTGAGGCGCGGGAAGAGCTCTGTTCGAGCCACCTTTACCTGGACGTCTTCCAGCTCACGCTGGACCCGCGCCTCTCGCAAGTCTGCCCGCCTCTCCAACGCAACCGCGAACAACTCATCCAGGGTCGCCTCCTCGGCCCCCGCGTACCCGATGAAGTCGAGGAGCGAGCGGTTCGCCTCCGTGTTGTCCGCCGGCTGCGCGAGGTCGATCAGATGCAGCTGACCCTCGGCACTCACGGACTCCACCTCGTCGAGGCCCATCTCGATGGCCAGAACCCGCTCCGCCTCTACCAGCTCGTTGCGGCTGCGCCGGAGGTTGGGCTGGATGTTGGAGAGCTGGACCTCCAGCCGGAGGACGTCGTAGTCGCTCGCCAGGCCCGCGCGGTTCAGAGCTCTCGTCTCCGCCAGCGTGCGCTCCACCCGCTGAATGCTGTTCTCGGTCACCCGGACCTGCTCATGAGCGAGAAGGACGTTCAGGTAGGTGATCCGGATGTTGGTGGCCACCCTCTGCGCGGTCCGGCGCACGGACTCCTTGTTGAGATCCCTGAACTTGCCTGCCGCGCCGACCCCTATGAATACTCCGGCGTCGAACACTTTCTGTTCGAGCGTCAACCCCGCAGACCACTCGTTATCGGCGCCGAAGGTGATGGGCACGACCTCGCCGGGATCCGCCTCCGGATCTATGAAGACTGCGGGCAGGAACGTGGTCGGCAGCTTCAGGTTGCGTTGAAGCGAGGCCGTCCCGTCAACGGTGGGGAACAGGGCGCCGTACGCCTCCTTCACTTGCTTGTTCGCGGTCTCGAGGTCCAGCTCCGCGACCCGCAGCAGGCGGTTGTTCAGCAGCGCGATCGTCACCGCTCGATCCAGCGAGTAGGTCCGGCCGGGTCGCGCTGTCGCCGAACCTTCGCCGGCTCCGGCTCCCGGTGGAGCGCCGTCCGGCACCACGAATACCGGCGATCGGCGTGCCCTGTTCGTCGGCAGCGGGAGCTCGCCGGCGGTCTGTGCGGCTGACTCCGAGGGCATGAGCCCCACCAGCAGGAGGGCCGCTATCAGTGTCCTCGCACCGGCGCGACTGCAATGCTGCCCTGCGACGGGCGACCCTCCGCTGTTCAGTTCGCCTCCTATGGTCAACACGATGATCCTCTTGGTTGCGCGTTCCCTGTCACGCCCGGGCCGTCACGACCGGGCGGCGCAGTGGTCTCCCGCTCAGCGCTTCCCGCTTCCCGTGCCTCCCGCGGCGTCAGCCCCTCGCGGATCAGCTCCTGGAAGTGCAGGAAGATGCTGATGGAGAGATGCTCGACCGCGCTGTTACACGCCTCGCACTCGGCCAGCATGTCCTTCGGGTCGCAGGCCATGAAGATCGTCACTAGCCCATGAACGACCGACCACAGGAAGAGCACGACCAGGTCGGGATCCGTCCGGCGGATGTTGCCGGCCTCCATGGCGTCCACCACGCACTGGCGCAGCACCCGGTAGCCACCATGTCCGGGCACGTCGTCGATGTGTCTTGGCGCGGGGGGCTGAATCGCGAAGATGACCTTGAAGTACTGCTCGTTCTCGATAGCGAATCGGATGTAGGCCTCCCCGAGCGCGGCCAGTCGCTCCACGGAGCCCTTGGGCAGGCTCTCGATCGCTGTCCACAGGTAAGCCTCTGAGCGATCGAAACCGTGTGAAACGACACGGTCGACGAGGGCTTCCTTGTTCTCGAACCAGTGATAGATGGCCGTGGCGCTTACACCGATTCGGGCCGCCACGGCACGCATCGACAGCGCTTCCAGTCCGCCCTCGGCCAGGAGATCGCGGGCCGCCTCGAGGATGGCAGTCTCCGTATCGCAGTGCCTGGGGACGGGTGCCGCGTTCGGCAAAGTCATCTACGTTTCCTCCTGCTTAACAACGTAAGGTTAACACCGTCAATATAACGCTGTTAAGGACATTATCAAGTGCGCACAACCGGAATGTCGCTCGTCGCGAGAGCGGCGAATCTGGTACCGGCGACAGGGAATCCGAAGGAGCCTGCCCGCCCGGCTGGCAGCCCTCAGGATCGACCTTTACGGAGGCGCTGGTCTTGGTTACTCTGGGGCGGCGCCGCACGGGCGACCTAACCAGATCCCGGCTGCGGCCAGGATATCAGTTCGGCTGGCGCGGCCCAGTCGGTGACGACAATCGAGCCCGGAGTATACCCACATCCGCAACATAATCAGGAGGCACCCATGAGGATTCGCTTACTCTCGCTGGCCTTGCTCGCTATGGCCATGGTCTTCGCTCCGGAGGCTTCGGCCCAAGAAGAAGAAACACCGCGTCCCGACCTGGTCGTCGTGCGCTATTTCGAGTGCGAGCTCGGACAGGCTGGCAACGCCGCCCAAATCCTCAATGGAGCGTGGCGCGACATCATGGAGGATCTGAGGGACGAGGGAATGATTCAGGGGTACGGGATTCTCACCCACGCGTGGGGAGATGAGTGGAACCTGATGGACTGGTTCTCGGTCCAAGACATGCATGCCTTTCACGAGGCATGGTCCGAAGCCACTCGGCGAATCAGCGAGTACACCGCTGAGAACGACCCCGACGGGGAGGTAGGCAAGAAGTTCACCGAAGCCTGCAAGCGTCACAAGGACAACATCTGGTCTATCGTGCATCCGCCGGAGGAGGAAGAGGAGATCGAAGGCGCCGAAGGGTCCTGACCCCATAGCCATGAATCTCCAGGTCTCGCCCGCCCCGCCCCCGTGCCGACCACCGGGGGCGGAGACGGGCGGCGGGTGCTATTGCACCTTCAACTCGCAGCGGATCACGTAACCGCCGTCTCTTCCCTTTCCCTCGACGACGTACCCGCCAGGAGCTTCGAGTCGTGTGGACCCCCGGAACAGCAGCTTCTCCCCGCCGGCCAGACGCGTGAGCAGCGCCGACTCGAGGTCGCTGGCCGCCGAGCCCAGCGAGTCCGAAAGAACGCCGGCCTTCTCCGGAAGCACCGCCCGGGCTCGCCCGACCAACGTCCGGACCACATCTCCCAGAGCGCGCCTGAGGCGGTCCCATGCGTCGGGTCGGTTCACGTCGAACACCTTGAACTGCACCGAGTGGATCCCGTCGCCGCGGACGAGCAGGACCAGGCTGTCCCACGCATCGATGAGGTCCATGTCGAACGACGCGGCGCGGCCCTGATGCAGACCGCGCACGTAGTCCGGCGCATCTTTCTTTTCCGGATCGCACTCCCAGTGACGATCCAGATCAGGCATTACGGAGTGCTCGGTGGAGTGCTCGCCTCGGCCATTCACGTAACGTACGTCGGCCACGAACCGGAAGTTTGCCTTGCGTCGGGGCAGCTTGCGGGGGAACTGGAAGCCGGTGAGCGCGAGCTCGTAGGTCTGCGGCACGGTCGCCTCCTTTCATGCCATGATTGGGTAGACCGGACACGGCATGAAAGGGCGCGGTGCGCCGCTCCGGAGTGCCTCGGCCCCGGGGCGACCGGCCGACGGATTCCCCACCCGGGAATCGTATCGAGTCTAGAGGATGTCTTCGGCGGGCGGCAAGAGGGCTACTCCTCGAAGGCTCGCTCCAGTCTTCTCTCCAATTCCAAGAATGCCCGGTCCCAGTCGTTGGCTTGGGCATGGCGAACCAGGGTCCCGCCGTCCCCGAAGGCCAGCACGACTCCAATGGCGCGATCCAGCTCGCGCTCCTCCAGGACGAACTTGACTATCCTGATATCGGGGTCCCTCTCGGCGAGTACGAGAGCTACGGCTTGAGACCTGCTCCGCAGCTCCTCGCTGAGATCGAAACCCCTGGCTGATATCTGAGTCTGCATAGATCGCGGCCTTTTTTTGATCGTATCTAGCTTGTGGCTATTTACTCGACCGGGTGACACAATGTAAAGATGGACCGGGAGACCAGCATGAAACCAAAGCCGCTACAAAACCTCGTCGAGCTCGACCTCGACCGGCCGATTTGGGACCGCTTCTTCTGGGTTTCTCCGCTAGCGGTGATCGGCACACTGGAGCAGGACGGCGCACCCAACTTCGCCCCCAAGCACATGGTTATGCCCATGGGCTGGGACAACTACTTCGGGTTCGTTTGCACACCAAGGCATTCTACCTACCAGAACGTGATTCGAGACGGGAGCTTTACCGTCAGCATGCCGCGTCCCGACCAGGTGGTGCTGGCTAGCCTGTGCGCTTCGCCGCGATTCGAGGAAAGCGCCAAGCCGGAGCTTGAGCTTCTGCAGACCCGGCCGGCGACGACCGTGAAGGGCAGCTTCATAGCACAATCGTATCTGTTCCTGGAATGCGAGCTGGATCGGATGGTCGACGACTTTGGCGACAACAGCCTGGTTGTCGGACAGATCGTGGCGGCGGCCGTCGCGCCCGATTCACTCCGCACGTTGGAGCGTGACGGGCAGGACCTGATACGCGGCGCCCCTTTGCTGGCCTATCTCCCACCCAAGAGGTTCGCGCGCATCGAGCGGACGTATTCCTTCCCTTTCCCTGCCGGGTTCGAGCGCTGATCGGGTGACCGAGAAGGGAGTCGGCCCTCGTCTCCTGGAGCACCTCCGGGGAAGAGAAGAGGAGATGGCGCGCCTCCTCAAGCGTCTGGTGGAGGCGGAGTCCCCGTCACTCGAGCCGGAAAGCCAGGCCGGCCCGCAGGCGATCCTGCGCGGCGAGCTCGAGCGTCTCGGCTACGTGGTCAGGTATATCTCGGGCAACTACAGCGGCGGCCAGCTTCTAGCGATCCCGCACGGTCGAATGAAGAGGCGGCCGCTGCAGCTGTCGATCGGTCACTGCGACACAGTATGGCCTGTAGGAACCCTGGAGCAGATGCCGGTCCGGCTGCGGGACGGCAAGCTGTACGGCCCGGGCTCCTATGACATGAAGGGCGGTCTGGTGAACGTCGTCTTCGCGGTGAAGGCGCTCCAGTCGCTCGGGCTCGAGCCCGAGGTCGTTCCCATCGTATTCGTGAACAGCGACGAGGAGATCGGTAGTCACGACTCCGCTCCCCACATCGAGCGCCTCGCCCGAGTAGTAGAGCGCGTATTCGTTCTAGAGCCAGCCTTCGGGCCCGGCGGCCGGCTCAAGACTGCACGGAAGGGAAACGGCGCCTTCCAGGTGCGTGTCGTCGGGCGGGCTGCCCACGCGGGCGTGGAGCCGCAGAGAGGGGCAAGTGCCATTCTCGAGCTGTCGATGGTCATCCAGCGGCTTTTCGCGCTCAACGATCCGGAGCGAGGTGTCACCGTTAACGTCGGAACCATCGATGGAGGCCTTCGAACTAACATAGTGGCACCCGAGAGCCAGGCGACGGTGGACGTGCGGGTGGCAAGCCTCGACGACGCCAGGCGGCTCGAGCAGGAAATGCGGGCCTTGGAAGCCACCACGCCGGGGACCGCTCTCATCGTAACCGGAGGCATGAACCGGCCCCCGATGGAGAAGACTCCCGGCAACCAGCTCCTGTGGGACATTGCCCGCGAACTAGGACGGGGGATCGGGCTGGAGCTGGAAGAAGGGATCAGCGGTGGCGGCTCCGACGGAAACCTCACGAGCCTGTTCGCCCCGACCCTGGACGGACTCGGCCCGATGGGCGACGGAGCGCACGCCGCCCACGAGCACGTGCTGCTGAGCAGCATGCCGGAGCGGAGCGCGCTGCTGGCGCTGCTGATGCTGACTCCCAGCATAGCCGACCACCCGGCCAACTCAGGGCGTATCGCCTGTGACGAAGTGGAGGCGCTGCTCAAGGGAGTGAGCTCGGCGGGCGAGGACGCCGGCCCGACGTACTAGGGAGGACGCACGAACGGCCTGATACGACGCTGATGCAACGCGGCCGGCGGCCCTCCAGCCGCCGGCCAGCTTCTTGCCTCGACTGTCGCCACTGAACACCGCTTCCCCAGTATTCTCCGGGAGCGACTACTTACCCCCGCAGGGATTGGCTGAGCACGGATTGGCGGCGCACGGGTTCGGCGCGCAGGGATTGGCTGCGCACGGGTTGGCTGCGCACGGGTTGGCTGCGCACGGGTTGGTTGCGCACGGGTTCATACCTCCGGCGCTCGCCGGATCGAACCCCTTCTGCAGTTCCAGCACGTATGCGCTGAGCGCCGCCAGCTCCTCCGAATCCCAATCCAGTGGCTCGGCACCCATCGGTATGACCATGCAGAGCTGGACCATCTCGGCCGCGGTCACCTGCTCGAAGCCGGCACGGTCCTTCGCCATGGCCACCGGGTGCGGGTACGGTGCAGCGAAGCCGGCGTTCATCATCCCGTAGCCTTCGCCAGAATGGCAGGTGCCGCACGACGTGGCGCCCGCGCCGCTGAGGGATGCGTCCGCCCACAGCTCTTTGCCTCGAGCGACCAGATCGGCCTCCGACATGCCATGATCGTTCACGTCGCGGTCGCCCTGCGTGATCCGGTCGATCGGCAGCTCCTGTGTCGCCGCGCACGGATTGGCGGCGCAGGGATTGGCCGCACACGGGTTCGCGGCAGCTTGCTGCTCGCCGCTCTCTCCACCTCCGCAGGCGGCGAAAAGAAACATGGCGGCAGGCGCCAGCCACATTCGTTGCATCGCTTTCATCCTCCCTCCTGGGTCGTCGTGCGGAAACTCGTTGGCGCGGCGGATCGTCCGTGCGCGTCAACCGTTTCAGGGCGCGTATCAACGCCCTATTGCACCGGGTGCTTTGAGCCTCTAACGATCGAGCCGCGAACTTGGTTCCCGATGAATCCGCGGTACCCCAGGCTAAACGAGATCAGGAGAATAAGGAAGCCCGGCCGCCGGGTACGGGGTCAGGCCGGGCCAGTCGAAGCTGCTTCGTGGTCTTCCGCAACTTCCGCCGCCACGGGTTCCGGAAGGCCGATTCGCTTATTCGAACTCCACCTCGTCCGCCATATCGAAGACGCCTGTCTTCAGCGTGCGGTGAACGGGGCAGCGGCTCACGATCTGAGCCAGCCGCTCCCGCTGGGCGTCGTCGAACTGGCCCCGTATTGTCACCCGACTGGTAATCCGGTCGACCATTCCCTTCGGTCCGCCCTCGACGCCCGTCTCTTCGGCTGGGATCTTCTCGTGTCGGTACCGCGCGGCGACGGAATCGAGCTGAATACTCTTGTGGCGGCAGTAGAGCTGGAGGGTGACGAGAGTGCACGCCGCTAGCGAGCCCAGTAGTAGCTCGTACGGGCTCGGGCCCGTGTCGTCGCCGCCCCTCTCCTCGGGTTCGTCGGCCCACCACGTGTGCCGTCCGTCCGACAGGGTGACGCGCATCGCCTCGGCCATCTCTGCGTTGATCTCCACCATCGTATGTCTCCGATCAGCGTGCGGCGGCGTTACGTGCTGTGCGGAATCAGGTAAACGGCCACCGTGACGATGGCGGCGAGGAGGACCGTGAGCCGCCGGCGCCCGAACGACCCCTCCGATCCCGTGGGTGCGGGGGCATCGGCTCTCCTGACCACCAGTCCCGCCACCAGCCACGCCAGCCACATGACCACCGTCTTGTTGTCGGTAATGTCCCACCCGACCGGGACACCTGTCCACGGCAGGTGGAACGCATAGCCCGAAACGAACGGTCCTATGACCAGACCGCCGATGGTGATCGACCAAAACGCGGTCCATGCGAGCGGCTTCATGCCCTCCGGCTGGGACAACGCGGAGAGCCCTGCCCGCATGGCCACGAGCACCCCCAGGAACATGAACAGGATATGAGGGACCAGGATCCACCGCGGCACGGGGTCCTTGTATCGAATGACCACTGGGGCGCGCTCCGCCGTCGGGAGCCGCACCTCCTGACCACCGGCCCGAAGTGACACGAAGTACTCCAGCTTGCCGAGCGGCGCCTGGGGCGGAAGGTACGCGACCAGCTTGTCGTCCCTCGAACCCATAGGCACCGTCGTCCACTCGCCGCCGTCCGGATAACGCCTGAAGGAGAGGTCGGCCTCCGCCTCCACGGCCGGTTCCGGTATGTGCACCTCCGTTTCTTCCGTGGAGTATGCCGAGCGCAGTAAGTGATACGTATACGTCTGACCCGCTACCTGGTAATCGCCCCAAACCGGGATCGTGGGGCCAGTCCGCCGTTGGAAGGCGGCGGTGCCCAGCATCAGGATGAGAGCGATAACCCACAGCAGGGTGCTCCGGCCGCGGCCGGTGCGGGCTATGTCCGTCATCACGGGGATCCTTTCCGTTGCTTCGGCAGGCACGATGCTGAAAGTCCGCACGCATTAAGGCGATTCAACTTCGCGAAAAGCAATTGCAGAATGCTTGCCTCTCTCAGCTCCGGTGAGCGTCGTCGCGGTTGGAGCGCAGCAGTCGGGACAGCCGCCGCGGGTTGGATACGTATGCCGCCACGAGTCTTCCGATTCGGATCGGAAAGTAAAGGAAGGCCAGTCGGCGGGGAAGCTCCAGAGTCCCCCAGTCCCGAGGAGCCGGCTGGAACACTCGCCGGGCGAGATAGACCACGCGATCTGAATAACGGTCACGAAGCGACAGATCGACAGCTGTTCTGTCGGCGAACGATAGGATGACTTCCTCGTCCGAAAGCATCCACTGCCAGATGCGATTGGCCAGGCTGCGAACCCGGGGTGCGGCTTCTACCTCCCTTTGTACCGGCGGGGGCAGGCCATCCATTAGCTCCGCGGCAAGGGCCAGACCGAGCAGCAACATCCGCCGGCAGCGGAACTCCTCGCTGACTCTCAGAGCATGCGGCCAGTCAAAATCAGGATAAGCCCTTGTAAACTCCGCCATGTCGCAGATCCACTTGATCCGCGGCCACGGGAAGGGGCCGTGCTTGGCCCCGTGGACGGCCAGCAACAACAGCATGTAGAAGGGCGGAAGTCCCCGGATCTCGCGCCCGTGGATCGAGATGACTTCGCCCGACTTCCACAGGACATCGCTGTTGAAACGACTCTTGAAGAAGCCCTTAGCGATCTCCCAGTGGAGGTCGAGGTCGATGTCGTCACTCCTTCTTGTGAAGGACCTCGAATACTCGAACCGACGGACCACTCCGTCCTGGGCACCCAAGGGCTCTTTCCACGGTTCGAAGCCCCTATCACGCAAGATCTTGACGGCCTGGGGAACGTCCTCGCGCCGAACCAGTAGATCCAGATCTCCAAACTCGCGCAGGGACAGACTGCTGTAGAGGGCCACCGCAAGCGCAGGTCCCTTGAGGGCGATCGTAGGGATCCCTCCCCCGGCTAGCGCGTCGACGGTGTCGAACAGTTGCGTGGACAGGTAGAGGTTGCAGCGGGCCGTATACTCCCAGCGCTCGCGCAAGGCGCTGCGCGTTTCCTCGGGGACCTCGGCCCGTTGCCGGAGGTGGGTGTACATGAGGGGCAGCACGCCATGTCTCAGTCCCGCCTTCATCACGGCGACCCAGTCGATTTCGTGCTGGACGATTCCGGCGAGGTACTCCTCTTCAGCGGGAGTGAGAGTAGATCGTGCCGAAGCGGTGATGAGCCGCAGCTCGGTTCGCGATAGCGCGGTCGCGGTGCCACCGGGCGTGTCGCCTCGGTCCGCCAGAACCTTCACCGTGGAGGCGCCATTACAGCTCGCCGGGGAGGGAGAGCGGCGAGCCCTCCGGCTTGTCCCTGTACGCCGAGGCCTGGAGCTCGAACAGCCTCGCATAGCGCCCGCCCAGCTCCGTGAGCTCTTCGTGCGTGCCCGACTCGAGAATGATGCCATCATCAAGGACGTAGATCTGATCCGCCGTTCGCACGGTCGAGAAGCGATGGCTGATGACCAACACCGCGCGCTGGTCGGCGAGCTCGCGAGCCATCTCGAATACTCTGATCTCGGAAGCGGGATCGAGAGAGCTCGTCGGCTCGTCCAGTACGAAGAGTTGTGCGTCACTCTGAAAGGCTCGCGCCAAAGCGATTTTCTGCCACTCGCCCGCGCTGAGCTCCTGCCCATCCTCGAACCAGTTGCCGAGGGTAGTGTCGTAGCCGTAGGGGAGACGGTCGATGATGGCGCTCGCCCCCGACCTGACCGCCGCATGCCGGATACGGGGCTCGTCAGGCGGCCGTGACACATCGCCAAACCAGATATTGTCGCGGGCCGTCAGCTGGTAATGGACGAAGTCCTGGAACACCACCGCTACCTGGCGCCGAAGACTCTCGATCCCCAGCTCGTGCACGCCCACGCCGTCCATCGTAACCCGGCCGCCGGTCGGGTCGTAGAGGCGGCACAGTAGCTTGACGATCGTGGTCTTGCCCGATCCGTTGACGCCGATGAGGGCCACCATCTGGCCAGGCCGGATCTCCAGGCACACGTCGTCGAGAATCCTCCTCGTGCCGCTGGGATAGCTAAAGCTCACGGCCTCAAGAGCAAAGCCGCGCCTCATAGGCCGCGGCACGGGAAGCGGCTCCTGAGGCTCCGCGACCCCGACTTCCAGGTCGAGGAACTCATCCAGCGTGGTCAGGAACAGGTTGCTCTCGTAGAGACTTCCGAGGCCTCCGAACAAGGTCTGCACCAGCGATTGCCCACGCTGCACGGCGCCGAAGTACATCA
>JBDGYE010000082.1:0-12483 GCA_039584255.1 Gemmatimonadota bacterium | reverse complement strand
CGTAGCCGCTGTCCTTGAGCAGTGCCGTCACGTCATAGCCGGGATCGGCCTCCCCGGGCGCGACCAGGTCGTAGATGTTCCCCCAGCTTTGCCCCCACATGTTGCCGAGCAGGTCCGCTCGGATCGGCTGGTCGAGCGGCACGACCTCGTCGCCATATTGCTCGTTCAGCCTCGCACGAACGTGACAGTGCAGTTCGTCGTACAGTGGCCTGACCTGGCCCCAGAGCCGGTCCGTCTCCGCCGCAAATGCCTCGGGCTCGAGGTCGTAGCGCGCCCGCCACATGGAGCCGACATCCGGGTAGCCGAGCTCGCGCGCTCCCTCGTTCGCGAGCCCCACCATGACGGCGTAGTCTTCTTTCATGGTCGTGCCGTCGTCGCCTTCCGCAACCGGAATCTCACGCCATTTCACCCAGATCTCCTGCAGTTCTTCCGGGTCGCGGATCGTGCCCATCAGCTCTTCAAGGTCGACCCGTGACGTTTCCTGGCCGTCGAGTTCGATCTTGCCAGTGGCGTAGGTCGAGGACATGCGCGTGTTGATTTCGGAGAGCTCTTTGGCAGCGCCCGGCCGTTGCGGCGCGGGCAAGTTGAGGTCGAGCTTGATCAGCTCGATCTTGCGGCGCATCTCGCCGGGCAGATCGACGTCGTTGAAGCGCTTCGCTTCGTTGGCGAATCTGACGCCCATCTCGGTGGCTTCAGCGCTTGCGCGCGTCTCGAGCCAGTCGGTGTCGTAATTGATGTATGTGGCGTTCACCCAGGCGATGCGGGCGGAGTATTCTCCAAAATCGCGCCCGAAAGTCTCCACGCGCCCGATGAACTCGCGCGCTTCGTCGACGCCCGGCGATCCGCCGGTCCTGTCAGCAGGCTCCTGTTGGCCGCATCCGACGGCCAGCACAAGAGCGAAAAGGGTGGCGAGAACTCCTCTCCCCCGTCGCAGAAGCTCGTTCCTCATGGATACTCCCCCTGTCGAAATCGCCCCTCGGTCTGGATCTTCGAGATGTCTGATGTGATGCACCTTTCGCCGCTGCCCTGACGCGTACCGGCAGATCAGGGACGCCTCCAGCAGCGAGGGATTGTATCAGTATACGGAAGAGAGGTCCGGAGCACTCCGCCCGCAAGCGGAAGATCGAATGACGCATTCGTCCAAAGCCATCGAGGGTCGGTTGGGAGTCGAACTCGGAGAATGAAAGCCATGAGAGCAACCGGCAAAGCAGTGAGCCTCTGGGTGCTTTTCGGCACGTCGCTGCTGCCGCAGACACCGACCGCCCTCGCCCAGGAAGTACCCGGCCACCAGACGATAGAGAGCATTGGGATTGCAGCAAAGACGAGCCCCGTCGCGACCCGGACGGCGAGCGATTCGGAGTCCGGCTCGGGCTTCTTCGACCTGGGTTGGGCACGGCTGTACATCGCGGTCAGGGTTGGCGTCTCCATCCCGACCGCAGCCCTGGCCGATGGCCTGGACCTCGGCCGCGGCGACCTGTACGCCGCCTCAGTCGGCGTGGATTTGGGCCGCTTCACCAGTGCAGAGCTGGCCTTCAACGGTTCCGAGTACGGGATCTCCTCCTCGGAGTTGGGCTCAGTCGGTGAGTGGGCCGCCTATACATTCATTCCCGCTCTGCGACTCCGCTACCCACTCGTTCGCGACCGGCTGGTCCCACACGTCGTGGGCGGCATTGGAGTCGGGTGGAGTGAGTTCAACGACAGGCGGACCGACCGGTTACAGGCCGGCGCCGAGCCCTCGCTGGCCGGCTTCATCGGCGGGGGGCTGGAGTACTTCATTGCCCGCAACCTGACGGTGGGCGTTGACGCGAAGTACCAGTTCCTCGATCGCCAGATCGGGATCGACGGTGAGGGCACCGACGCCGCGACCCGTGCGCTCCTCCTCGCCGCCACGCTCCGGGCGTCCTTCCCCGAGACCCCTCCCGCCGGATTCGAGAGCGTCGAGTGGCGTGAAGTCGATCCGTACGGCCTCCGCGTCTACATGGCCCTTCGCTTCGGGGTCCGCCTCTATTCCAGCGACGGGTTCGGCCCTGGCGCGGTGAAGGGCGGCGCCGTCTTCGCCGGGCCTGGCACCTCTGCCGCCAAGGAACAGACCAACAGCGGATCTGTCGGACTGGGCATCAACCGGTACCTGGCCTTCGAGGTAGCAGCCGAGACACACGACTTCCCGGTGCATGCTGATCTGGGCGACGTGAAGCTGGCCGAGTACGGCACCTGGAACGTCCTCGGGCAGATTCTGGGTCGGTATCCAGTTGCCCGAGGCAGGCTGGTTCCCTACGCGCTCCTGGGACTCGGGTTCAGCAAGAGCGACATCAACGACCGAACGCTGGAGAACGGGGTGGAAGGTCCCGAGCTTAACGGAGGCGGGTGGGGCTCGGTTTGGGCTGCTGGCCTGGGAATCGACTACGTGCTGGCCAGCAACGTCGCTCTCGTCGGTGAGCTGAAGTACCTGAACGGGAAGTCGCCCTCTGACGTGGACGGTGCCGACGTAGAGGTCGACATTTCGGCTTTCCTGCCCTCGCTGGGCTTCCGGGTCTATCTGAATTAGGCCCGCCGGCTCTTTACCCAGAGGACGGGTCACCCAGAGCCGACAGCGAAGTTCGAGGGATCAGAGGAAGGGCGATCTCGGAGGGTGGAGGAAGACTCGGAGTCCGATGATGACATTCTGAGTTCTGTGCCACAGACTGTGCCGCTGCTGACTGACGCCGGCTGCTGTCAGTCGGCGGGTGGGGGCGTTATTCTGGCTAGGATTTCAATGGTGGCTCAGTTGTTCGCAGGCTTTGCCTGCTCAATGTTGCGATTTCGCCGCGACGGTGTATAGGCAGGATCGGCTTCGCGTCCATACTGATTTGCGGACTTTGCGGGCGTAGCTCAGTTGGTAGAGCGTCAGCCTTCCAAGCTGAAGGTCGCCGGTTCGAGACCGGTCGCCCGCTTCGGATGAACGGCCCGGACTTCCGGGCCGTTGTCATTATAGCTCCCTCCTCTTGTCGCCCAATCATAGGCTATGGAGGCGGCCGTTCACCTGCTCGCGCCAGCCTTCGGATCCGAAGTCGGCCTCGAAACAGGCCCAAATACAATGAAAAGAAGTATTGATCGTACTTTTGTACCACATCCCGTCGTATCCCGGAGCCAGGAATACGACAGGTTATAGCATCCAAACTGACCCGGATTCTGACCCAGGCTGATTCCTCGAGGCCGCCCCAGTGCGAGCAGAAACGTCATGAACGCCCCTTAAGTGTGGTCCTTCCGCCACGTTCTGATGGGTCTACGCTACAGAGTGGAAGCGACACGCCAAGTCGAGAAGGATTTCAACCCGATGTCACGAATGGAGCTACAGTTCCAGGAATAGACGGTCGGTGGTGGCATGCACCTCGCATCTTGTCAGGCGTTCCCTTTCGATTCCCTGACTGTGCAACTCACACAGGAGGATGTCTAATGCGGGGCTTCAAACGATGGTCAGCGCCGCTGGCCCTGCTGGTCGCCGTGGGCTTCATGGCCGCGTGTAACGAGGAGGTTCCGACCGAGGTGGACTCGCAGGCCAGCGAGACCGCATTCGCCCTGGGCAACGGGTACCCGGTGCCCTCCTTCGACTACAAGCTCAACATCATCGGCGTGCCGCAGGAGAAGTCGGCCGACATGGACAACAACAACGGCCGCCGGATCTTCGTCCAGCTCTGGTCGACCGGCAACACAGTCACCAACCCGGGTGGGAAGAACAACCATCTCAAGAACAGCGACAAGAACAAGATCTACCTGTGCAACAGCACCAACGGGGAGAACGACTACAACAAAGACGGTCGTTGCGACGCCTGGCGCACCGCCAACGTAGGTGAATTCGGCGTGATCGACGCGAACGCGACCGACAGCAACGGCGCCCTGTTCGGAATCCCCGATCCCTGTGCCGACGCTGATTCAAAGACTGCCTGCGACCCATCGTACGCGATCTGGGCGCGAGCGAAGGCCGGCTCCGGCTCGGCGACCATCACGACGTGCGCCGAGGAGTATTACGATCCCTATCCGACCGGGTACGACATCTGGTGCGGCGACAACGGGGTCACGCTGACCAAACGGTCGGATCGTCAGGCCATCGAAGTCACCGACAATCTGTTGTACATGAACATCACGATTGACGGCGTTGCCAATCCGGAGTTGGCGGCCTGCGTCGGCACCACAACTACAGGCTCAGAGACCATCAAGATCTACATCTTCGACAACTGCTTCGAGAACTACTTCTGGAACTACGACAACAAGGGTCTGAAGAACCTCGAGCTGCGCTTCTACTGGGAGCCGGTCGTCTGACTAGCAATCTTAGCTGATGGCTTCGAGCCCCGCTCCTGAAGTTCCGGGCGCGGGGCTCGGTTTATTGGTGCGGCGCACGACTCCGCCCCCTACTCCTCCACCGCCTCGATCGCCAGCTCTAAGTAGTCACCATCGCCGATCGCCGTCCTAGTCGGCCAGCGGACAGAAGTAATCCCGAACGACCTTTCGTCCGTCATGTGCAACCGTGACCGCTAGGCCGTCCTGCGGCTCCTGCTCCCTCTCCGGCGCCCGCAGCAGTCACTCATCTGACCCAGCATCCGAAGACTGGCGCCAGAGGTCACCTGCGGGAACATGGTCAACGCTAGGGGCTAGCCGTCGCGAGCTGACTCAGACGTTCGGGTAACACAAGCGGAGCGCATGATACACCTCCCGTAGCGAGGCGGCTCCAGGAGGGGGCTCTGGACTGGGTGTCGTGGGACCGCTCAGGAAGCAGTTTCGATATTCGCTGGGCTGCCCCATCACGGAGCGGGGAATGAGGTGACGCTAGCGGTGCCGTTACTGGCCGCGGCTGGCCGTGGGTGGTCGTCTCCGCTTCATGTCAAGATAAAGCCGTGCTGCGATTTGCAGTCGGCCTTTTCGGTGATAGGAGGGTTTCAGAGCCCTGCTAGGCGGTAGCGGCATGCGCCTCGATCAAACACTCCCTGCCGGGCTCCGGGGGCCAGCATCTGTTACACGGGGGATCGAGACGGGCGCGCAGCTCAACGTCGACTCGATGCCGAACGGCAGGCGAAGCCACGGGAATGACACCAATACAGTCCACAAGGCCGGCTAGCACACACCCGAAGTCCAAGTGAAAGCAGGATAGGTCGTCGGTCTCCTGTACATATACGACCTGATGCTCCGCCCCGCTGCCTGACGTACCTGTAACTCGTGTCAGAGCGAACACGGCACCGGTGGCCGTGAAGTGTGCAGGCCACGGGTACAGATCGAATACAAACCTCCTTCCGCCGTCGAAGGTCATTGCCAGTTTGCCAAGTTTCGGACGGTCCGTGCAGCTCATGATCGTTGTGCTGGAATGTGAGGTTCGACCAGCCCCCGGGTTCTGAAAAACCTCCTGCAAGTCTTGTTCTATTCTGTGAGCGGATGGAGGGCAGCGTGATCGCGGTGCTCAATATCCTTACTCGTAAACACTTACAGTGTGGAGTTGCCCGACACTTACTCTAATGTTCGGCTGGGAATACCGTGGGGCGAGGTCAACAGACTGTCGAGGCTGGTCCTCAAATGCGCGACAATCATCCCGGCTCTCGTCCGGCCCGCGCCGTGGGAGAAAGCGAAAGCGCCCGCCCCTCAGTGGGAAGGACGGGCGCTCGCACAGCCTCGGGCTCGGTTGGAGGATCCTTAGCGCCTGTACACCCTGAACTCGGCGATGCGGAAGTCCCTTCCGGTCTCGTCACTCCGCGTGCCCGTGCCCCGGAGCGATTCGCAGCTCGGCCACGACCCCTGCGTGATCCGACGGCGCGGCCAAGTCGTAGATTATAGGTGTGTCCCCGACTGAGTCGGTCGGCGAGCCCCCAGTACCCCTCTCCTGACGTGTCTCTGCCTTTCCGCCCATCCGCATCGCCGGAGGTGCATCATGAAACGGGCCCGCCATTTGGCCCGACTTTATGCGCTGCGCGAGCAGACAGCTCCAAGACCGGCCGTTGCCTGCCCCTTCACCCCTGCCGTGCGCGCCTCTTCACCTTTCGCGCTGCCCGAGCGTAGGTCGAGCCCCGGGGCAGATCGAGCGCGGAGGAGATGGATGAGGGGAGCGCGTCCGTGCAGTTCCACAACTGGCCAAGCAGCCACTCCCCTGCGAACGGCCGCCCGGCGACCTTCGGAGGTCGCTCGATCGTCCACCGATCAGGGCCGACAATGATCCCACGAGTATCGATCCACGCGTTGAAGGCTCCGAGAAGGTCCTCCGGTGCGTTTCCCCCTCGAAGCGGCGAATAGGCGAGCCCGCCTTCCCGTTCCGTTCGATAGAGCTCCTGTCTCAGCCTAAAGCTCCGGCGCTTGCACGTTTCGCCCCAACGCTCGAGGGCTGCGGCGATCCTCTCGACCGTGGCCGGGGTAGCCTCGATGTCTCCGGCCCTAATGCGGACCAGCGTTGTGTGGGGAATTCCCGCGGCGCGAGCGATGGCCCGAAGGCTGCCGGGGGCGCCGTCGACGGCGTCGCACAAGGCCAGGCTGAGGGAAGTCGGCTGCCCGCTCATGGTATACCAATATGGTGTACCCCTCACCCTCGCAATAGCGGGCGCGGCGAGGCATGGAACGGACGATTATGAGAATACTGAGGCCGCGCCAGGGATCGGCGCGGCCACGTGCTCCGGCTCGACCCGAGACGGATAGGCTAGGCAGCGTCTCCGCCGTCGTACTCCACGGCACAATCGGCAGCCGCGATTGCCCTTCCAGCTTCCTCCTCCACCTCGCGGACGACCTGGTCGAGAGCCTCGACCTTTCCGTGGCGCAGGATCGCGCGTCTCAGGGCCAGAATCGACTCCTGTGAGCCTTCTTGATCGACGACCTCTCGCGATGCCGCGATGACAGCGGCGCGTGCATCCGCGAGTTGGCTCGCGTGGAAGTCGCGGGCCACCCGCCTCGCTCTGACCCAGGACAGCACTTCTGCGAGCTCACCGGCGACCCTGAACTTCGGTTCGTACTCGCTGAGCTTGCTGCGCGGGATCATCCAGGAAAAGCCGTTGCCGGCCTTTCGCGCTCCGAGCTGACGACGCTTTACGTCGTCGACGCACCAGCCGCGCACGGTGTCGTATTGCTGGCCGATCAATCGGGCAAACTCCTTGGCGGGTATCAACAGCCGATCATTCAAAGCGCCCCCTTTCCCTCCGATTCTCCCCGTACACGCTCCATCCAACGCAAACGAGTCCCAAAGCGGCCGCCGCCGCGGCGGTGGCCCACAAGACCAGCCGAATGTCGCCCAAACTCACCATAGCTCCACCAACTTCTGCTACGGGTGCGGGGATCTCGGAACGTCGAGGTTCTGCGGGGTGCATTCCTTCAAATGCCGCTCGAGGCTGGAATCTTACTGCGGAGCTCCCGGATCGGTCGGAGGCGACCGGCTGCCAGGTCAGGTGAGGCCTTCGACGGCCCTACACGCCGCTGCTCTCCGCTTCAGACTCCAGCTCGGTGGCCAGGTTCTGCAGAGCGGCAGCGCGCTCCGCCGCCAGCTGCGCCAGCAGGCGTTTCCAGCTGGATGGCGGTGAGAGGTAGAACTTGCTGGAGGGGTCGAGGCGTGCGCGCCTGATCTCCACTTCCGGCACGCCTGCCTCTTGTGCGATGCGTGCGATGGGAACGCCAGCGGCGATGTGATCGATCGCTTCCTGATAGTCCACGGGGCGCCTCCTTCCTACCGGAAGAATGCCGCCCGGGACCGAGAACTTACGTGCTGGCGAAAAGACGTATGTACCTGTGAAAGGCGGAGTCCCCTAGGTGACCGCCAGGAAGCCACACGGGCAGACTTCGGCGCACTTGCCGCACTCCTCGCAGCTGTCCAGCGAGAGGGTGAAGTAGACGCCGGGTCGCACCTCTTCGAGCTTCGTGAAGCACTGCGGGGTGCAGTACATCGAGCACTGCTGGCAACCGAAGCAGGATCCGCAGGAGAAGCAGCGGCTCGCCTCCTCCAGGAACTGCGCCTCCGTTATTCCGTCGCTCACCTCCGCGTCGGGGGTGGCGAGCCCTTCCTCCGGCGTCAGGCGGGCAGGCGCCGCGGGCGCCCTCTCCTGATGGAAGCTGAACACGATCTCCTCAGGGCCGATGGGAGGACGGTCGCCGTCTGCCGACGGCATCGGCGGCAGCCCCCGCAGCCGTGCATGAAGCGCCTCGGCAGCGCGTCGGCCCTGCACGATGGCCATGCCCGCGATGCCCAGACCCTTCACATCTCCGCCGGCCCAGACCCCGTCCGCGACCTCGCCGCCCTCGTCGGTTACGAGCCATCCGGCCTCCGGGTCCAGGCCCTCCAGGCCCTCCCACTCGGGCTTCTGAGAGACCGCGGCGATCATCGAGTCGAGTACGAGCTCGAACTCGGACCCCGAGATGGGCACGGGCCGCCGTCGCCCCGAGGAGTCGGGCTCGCCGAGTCGCATCCGCCGGGCCACCACCGACTTCAGCTCGCCGTGCCGCCTTTCGAGGCTGACCGGCGCGGCGAGGTACTCGATGGCGATTCCCTCTGACAGCGCCTCGTCGACCTCTGCTGGAACAGCCGGCATCTCGTCGCGGGACCTGCGATACAGGATGGTGACGTCGGCGCCGGTACGGCGTGCTGTCCTCGCCGCGTCGACCGCCGTGTTGCCGCCTCCGACCACCACCACCGCCTGGCCCAGCTCGACGGCTTCGCCGCAGTTCACCCGGTTCAAATAGTCCGTGCCGGTCAGCACCCCGGGCCCATCCTCGCCGGGCAGGTCGAGGCCCCGTCCCATCTGGGCGCCGATGCCCAGGTAGAGAGCCGCATGTCGGTCGCGGAGCTCCGCGAGGGTCACGTCGGCACCGACGGCCGTCCCCAGCCGCAGCTCGACCCCGACTTCGAGTATTCTGCCGATCTCCGAGTCCAGAACGTCGGGGGGAAGCCGGTAGTCCGGGATGCCGTAGCGCAGCATGCCGCCCGCTTCGTCGCGGCGCTCGTATACTGTCACCCGATATCCCCGGCGTGCCATCTGGTAAGCGAAGGAGAGGCCCGACGGCCCGGCTCCGATCACTCCGATCCACTCCGGCATGGAATCGTCGATGAGCCTGACAAGCGGGAGCTCGCGGTCGATCGCCCAATCGCCGAGAAACCGTTCCATCGCGTTGATCGACAGCGCGCCGTCCAGAGCCGCACGGTTGCAGTTCGATTCACAGGGGTGCGGGCAGACCCGGCCGAGCACGCTCGGGAAGGGATTCACGTCCGTGATCATCTGCCACGCCCGCGTGTACGCCTCCTCTCGAGACAGGCCCAGTTTGCCGTGCTGGGCAACGGTGCCTATCCAGCCGCGAATATCACCGCAGTTGGGGCACCCTGTCTGGCAGGGTGCCTGCCTCTCCAGCTGGGATGGCCTGAAGGCCGGTGTCAACCGCTCGCTGGCGCTACCGGTCGCCCCTGCTCCTCCTTGAGGCCCGAGGTCGCCGGTCATGGTACCGAGCTCCCGCTTCGAGCCCGCTCGGCGTTCAGGTCGCGTATGCGGTGGGAGAGCGTCTGCAGGAGATTCACGGCGAGCAAGGGGTCTTCCTTGATCCTTCGCATGAGCGTCTTTCTGTCGACCTTCAGCACCCGCGCCTCGCCGTGAGCCCTCACCGTCGCCGACCGTACCTCTCGCTCGAAGACCGCCATCTCGCCGAAGAAATCACCGGCCTGCAGCACCGCGAGGCGCTGCTCGCCGCCGGCGGTGGCCAGCACGACCTCCACCTCGCCCGCCTGCACGACGTACATGCAATCGCCCACTTCACCCTGGCGGACAATGTCCACTCCGTCGGCGTACACGGTGCCGAGCGCCCCTCTCCGCATCTTCAGGCCGCCTTTCTTCCCCAGGCCACTGGCCACAGCGCGAGGGCCAGGTTCCACACCAGATTACCCAGAAACGCCGGATGTAGGGTCCCGTAGAAGATCTCCCGGTACGGCGCGCTGCCCGTGAACATGTTCCACAGCACCGAGCTCATGTGGCGGGAGCCGTTGCGGCTGGCCTGCTCCCGCCTCGTCATTCGAAGAATGGCGCGTCGCGATATGCGTGAGTGCTTGAAGATGGTCGTGACCCCGAAGATCACCCTTCCGATGGCGTTGTCGACCGAGATCGCCTTGCAGGCCGGCCAGTAATGCCTCTGGAACGCTTCCGCGGAGATTCCCTGGAACACCGCGGTCGCGGCCGCCGCCTTCGCCGTCCGGAAGGCGGCACCGATCCCGTCCTTGTACAGACGGGTTACGCCGCTGTCTCCGATCATCACGAGGCGGTCCGCGTACGGTCGCCTGTTTCCTCCCATGTTGATGAGCGGGGAACAGCTGCAGACGCAAGGCGTCGCATCGACCGGAAAGCAGCGACTGACTACGGGTGACCGCAGAAAGTCGTGAACCAGTTCCTGGTCCAGCTCTTCTCCCAGCATGCACACGGTGACGAACTCGCCCTTGGGGATGAGCGCCGCGAACTCGAGACGCGGGATGTCGAGCAGGAAGACGTGCATGGAGTTGCCGAGGATGCGCTGGATCTCGTCCTGGCTGGAGCGGAACTCGCAGATGTACGTCCGGGTCGTGCTGGGCAGCTGCGGCCGGACGGGCGAACCCTCCAGAAGGCCCAGGAAGTTGCTGTTCACGCCTGAGGCGACGGCCACCAGATCGTAGGGTGTCGCCTCGCCATTGGCCTCGCGGAGCCACGGCTGTCCAAGCCTCCACTCGACACCAGTGACGAGCTTCCGCACCACCGTCGCCCCGCGCTCGACCGCTATCCCCTGCAGGTAGCCGTCGAAGCTGTCCCACGGAAGATCTTCCCCCTCGCGCGGGCCGTTGCCTCGATAGAGCGCCGCGATCCTCTGCTCCTGAGCGGGGCTCTCGATACTCACACTGCCCACGTCCATATGCACGACGTACGACTCTATTCCACGCTGGACGACCTCGGGCGGCAGGTTGATTCCCTCGGCGGCCAGGATCTGGACGAGGGACTCGGATACGATTCCCCCGCAGTGGTTGCAGCCCCCGGGTCCGCAACGGGTGAAGGCACGCGGCTCGAAGATGTCGACCTCGACGTCCAGACCTACGGCCTCCGCCATCTTCAACAGGAAGAACGAGAAGAACGAACCCGCCGGGCCGCCTCCGATGACGGCGACGCGCGAGCCGTCCTGGAGTGCCAGGTCTCCCGTCTCCTCGATGGTGAGGGACGAGAAAGTATCGGCAACGGACCGCTGGGGGGATAGCCTCATATCCGCGTCCTCGGGCTGGAACGAGTTGTGCAGTAGTTTATTCACAACCTGGGCCGATGTCTAACAATCAGGAGCACCATCGGCTGCCACATCTGAGGCGACGGGATGCGAAGGCTCGAAGAGCGGATCGAAATAGAGACCCAGCCCGAGGAAGTCTGGCGGGTGCTCGGCAGCTTCGGCGACGTAGCGTGTTGGGCGCCGTACGTCATCCACTCGCGGTCGGCTGCGGAAGACTCCGGGGTCGGGTCGCGCCGCACACTCCGCCACGCCTGGGGCTTCCAGCTCAAGGAATCGGTCGTCGAGTGGAACGAGGGTGAGGGCTACTCGTTCGTCGTGGCCGGGGCGCCGTTCCCGATGCGGGATATCACTGAATCCTGGGCCGTGGCGCCGTCCCCGAACAGCGCGACCGTGATCACGACGGTAGAGTACCGGATGCACCTGGGCGTCCTCGGTAGCCTGGCCGACAGGATTCTCGTTCAGTGGCTCGTTCGCCGGGAGATGCGCGCCGGGCTGAAGGGGCTCAAGAGGTTCGTGGAGCGGAACGGAGCCGGCGGGAAGGCTCCTGCCTGAGGAATAGCCCTGAGAGAAGGTGGCCTGTCGGCGACCGCCAGGTCGCGCCGTGGCCCTCGAGTCCGTAAAATCCACTCTGACTCATTGCATGGCCGACAGATAGACGTGCGCCCACCGTTTCCCTCGGAGGCAAGGGCATGCAGCGCAGCCTCGCCGCCATACTCGCCCTCGACATGGTCGGGTATTCGCGCCTCATGGAGAGCGACGAGGAAGGGACGCTCACCCGCCAGAAGACCTACCGCCGGGAGCTCATCGACCCCAGGATCGAGGCGTATAGAGGGCGCATAGTCAAGACAACCGGTGACGGGCTGCTGGCCGAGTTTCCGAGCGCCGTTGACGCCGTCACCTTCGCGGCCGAGCTGCAGCGGGCGATGGCCGAGCACGAGGCCGACGTACCGACCGACCGCCGCATCTCCTTCCGCATCGGGATCAACGTCGGCGACATCGTCCACGAGGAAGGCGACATCTACGGCGACGGGGTGAACGTCGCCGCGCGCCTCGAAGGACTGGCCGAGCCTGGCGGAATACTCATCTCCGGAACGGTCTTCGATCCGGTCCGCAACAAGGTCGACCTCGGCTTCGAGGATCTGGGTTCCCGGCGCGTCAAGAACATCTCGGAGCCCGTCCGCGTCTACCGTGTGCTACTCGATCCCGCAGCAGCAGGCGTGGTGCCGGGTCGCCTGAGGCGGCGTTGGAAGGGACGCCGAATCCCGCCGGAGGCGA
>JBDGYE010000015.1:0-52318 GCA_039584255.1 Gemmatimonadota bacterium | reverse complement strand
GCCAGATCGTCCCGGCCCTCGCGGATCGCCAGGCGCGCTCGGCGCTCCCATTCGTGGGCCTGTTTGCGCTCGTCCTCCGCCTGCGCCCGCAGCTTGCGCTCATCGGCGATGGAGATGGCCACCTCCTGCTTCGCCTGGGCCAGCTGCTTGCGCATGTCGTCGATGACCTGGACCAGCATCTTTTCCGGGTTCTCGGCCCGGGCGATCAGGTCGTTGATGTTCGACCTGATGAGTCGGGAGAGTCTATCGAAGATACCCATGGCAGTGTCAGTCCAGTCCGAGTTGCTCTTTGTGAGACGTCACGGCAAGCGACAGGCTCTCGAGTGACGCGAGAAACTCCGAGTAATCCAGGTCCTGAATCTCCAGCGAGTCGGAGATAACCACCTCTTCATCGTCGAGCCCGTACGCGCCGTGGACCAGGTCAGAGGCGTTCAGCTCAAGCAATCGCTGGAACAGCCGGAGCCGCTCGTCGGCGCCCACGGGTGCGGCGCCGATGCTCGCCCGCATTACCACCAGCGGCGGCGCTAGGTTCACGACGACGGCCGGGTGATCTCCTTCTCCCCCGCTCACCGGATCGACGAGCCACATCGACTCACCGATCTCGCGGTGATCCATCTCCGTCCGCATGATGAAGCTCTCTAGATCTTCGCGAGTGATCATGTTCTCTTTTCCTCGATCTGGGCGGGTTCGTCGCTGGCCGATCGTCCCTCGAGCAGGCGCTCCAAGAACTCCTGGTTTTCCTGTAGCCCCTGGACCTGCTCCGCCAGGTACCGAACCTGTCGCTCCAGGGTGCCGAGCCGCTCCTCGGCGTGATCGTCGCCCGCGATCCGGGGCTTGTCCGCCTCCGCCGCGATCCGCTTGGCGATCGCCTGCCCTATCGGGACGGCGACGAAGAACAGCAGTATGATCACGACGAAGGTGGACACCGCCGGCCTCGCGCTGATTCCCTGTCCGTCGACAGGTCGGTATCCGCTCTACGAGCTTGCTCGCCAATCGGTTTCGCGCGGATCCGAGTCCGTCGATAGGCAATCAGCTTAACGCCGCCCGGCGGCGCGATCAACGAGGCAGGATCCGTTTCGCCGCCTGCCCGCCCAGCAGAGGCAGAAGCGAGGCTCCGAACACGATCGCCCACTCGGTCGCCGTCATCGGAACTGTGTGCAGCACTCGCGCGAGGAGCGGAATGTTGGCTGCGGCTAGCTGCAGCCCCAGCGTGACCACCACCGCACCCAGCACCCACGGATTGCTCCACAGACGTGATGTGCCCAGCACGGGAAATCGGGACCGGGCGTTGAAGACGTGCAGGATTTGGGAGAGAGCGAGCGTCATGAAGGCCAATGTCACCGCGTGTCCCGTCGGCGCGCCTCGACCCAGATCCCAGACGAACACACCCAGGGTGAGCAGTGTGATCACCGCGGCATAGGCGGCAATCTCGGTCAGGTAGGCGCGCGACACGATCTCGTCACCCGGGCCACGGGGCGGTTCCTTCATCGTGCCCGGCTCCGCCGGCTCCATGGCCAGGGACAGGGCCGGGAAGACGTCGGTCACGAGGTTGAGCCACAGCAGCTGGAGGGGTAGCAGCGGCAGAGGGAGGCCACCGAGCCCCGCCAGAAGAAGCACCAGTATCTCCGCCAAGTTGCACGAAAACAAGTAGAAGACCGACTTGCGGATGTTGGCGAAGACGACCCGCCCCTCCTCGACGGCCACCGCTATAGTGTCGAACCGGTCGTCGAGGAGCACGACGTCGGCGGTTTCCCTGGCGACGTCGGTGCCGCGGCGGCCCATGGCGACCCCGATGTCCGACTTGCGCAGGGCTGCCGCGTCGTTCACACCGTCGCCCAACATGCCCACGACGTCCCCTCTATGCTGGAAGGCCTCTACGATGTGGAGCTTCTGCTCGGGGCTGACGCGGCTGAACACGGCCATGTCCTCCAGAGTCGCGACCCGTTCCGACTCCGGGAGTGCGCCGAAGTCGTGCCCCGTCATCACGCCCGAGAGACCCGGTTCCAGAACGCCGAGGTCGCGTGCGACGACTTCTCCTGTAAGCGGTTGATCGCCGGTGATCATCACCGTCCGCACTCCCGCGCCGTGAAAGCGGGAGATCGCCTCCCGGACGCCGTGGGCCGGTGGGTCCATCAGGCCCACCATGGCCACCAGAGTCATCCCTTCCGGGGCGCTCTCCCCGGGCTGCTCCCCCGCACGGAGCCGACCGACCCCCAGCGCCAGCACGCGCAGGCCGCTTCCCGCAAACCGGCGGTTCATCCGCAACAAGTCTCCCCGCGCCGCGTCGTCCATCGGAACCGCCTCGCCGGCGGCCGAGAGCCGGTGGGAAGCCAGCTCTACGAGCCGCCCGGGCGCGCCCTTTACGAACGCCGTGACGCTTCCGTCGGCCTCACGGTTGAACGTCGCCATCCAGCGTCGCTCGCTGGAAAACGGGACGTCCGCCACCTCGGGCCGGAGTGCCAGCTCCTCGTCGCGGTCGACGCCGGCCTTCGCCGCCATGGCAAGGAGTGCGGCCTCCGTGGGATCTCCCGAGACTTCCCACGCTCCGTCCTCTTCGCGCACCGCGGCTCTATTCGCCAGCACGGCGGCGCGCAGCGCGAGCGTCAGCCCCGGCACGGCCTCGGCAGGCGTTTCCTTCGAGCCGACGAAGAAGGCCCCGGCGGGTTCGTATCCGACGCCCGTCACCTCCACTTCGGTGCCCGCCACCCAGATGCGACGGGCTGTCATCTCCCCGGCGGTCAGAGTCCCTGTCTTGTCGGTGCAGATGACCGTGGCCGATCCCAGGGTCTCGACCGCGGGAAGACGCCGCACCAGGGCATTCCGCCGGGCCATTCGGCGCATGCCCACGGCGAGTGTGATCGTAGCCACCGCCGGGAGCCCCTCGGGGACCGCGGCGATAGCGAGAGCCAGCCCGGTCTCCACCATGAGCCACAGCTCGCCGCCCCGGAGTATCCCGAGGCCTATTATCAGGACCCCGATCGCCAGCGTCAGCCACACGAGACGCCGACCCAGCACATCGAGGCGCCGCTCCAGCGGCGTCGGGCCAGGCTCCACCTCCTGGACCAGGCGAGTCACGCGCCCGACCTCCGTCTCGGCTCCCGTGCCCGTTACTACCGCCCGGCCGCGCCCGGACACAGCCAGCGTTCCCTTGTAGAGCATCGACGCCCGGTCGGCGAGCGGGACCCGCGAGCCATGGGGGTCTTCGACCGGGTGAATCTGCTTATCGACCGGCAGCGACTCGCCGGTCAGTGGCGCCTCGTTCACGCGCAGCTCGGCCTCCGACACGAGCCTCGCGTCGGCCGGGATCGCATCTCCGGCCTCCACCAGAATCAGGTCTCCCGGCACCAGGATCCGCGCGTCGACGCGGAGCGGCTGCCCGTCACGCATGGCTAATGCGGACTGGACCTCCATCCGGCGAAGTGCATCCATGGCTTGCCTCGCTCTCCACTCGGTCCAGGCTCCGATACCGGTGTTGAGCAGAAGCACGGTGCCGATGGCCGCCGCCTCGAGCCGGTCTCCAAGCAGAAGCGCGACGGCCGCCGCGGCCACGAGCAGGACCACGACGAGGCTCTTCAGCTGTCGGCCGAGGATCACTTGGAAGGGAACCGGTCGTGAGATCTCGAGCACGTTGGGACCGACCCGTCCGAGCCGACGGGCGGCTTCGGCGCCGTCCAGCCCGTCCTCTGTCGCCTCGAGCCGGTCAAGAACCTCCTCGACGGCGAGAGAGTGCCACGACGGCGAGGTCAAAGAACGCCCTGCAAATACCGGCCCGTATGGCTCGCCTTCACGTTCGCTACCTTCTCGGGCGTGCCGGCGGCCACCACCCGGCCGCCCCCCGCGCCGCCTTCGGGTCCGAGGTCGATCACCCAATCCGCAGTCTTGATCACGTCCAGATGGTGCTCGATGACGAGCACCGTGTTCCCGAGGTCCACGAGCCGGTGCAGCACATCGAGCAGGATGCGGATGTCGTCGAAGTGGAGGCCTGTGGTGGGCTCGTCGAGGATGTAGAGGGTCCGTCCCGTGCTCTTGCGCGCGAGTTCCGAGGCCAGCTTCACCCGCTGGGCCTCGCCGCCCGAGAGCGTTGTCGCCGACTGCCCGAGATGGATATAGCCCAGTCCCACGTCGGAGAGCGTCTTCAGGCGGTTTCGGATACGCGGCACGGCGTCGAAGAACTCGAGCGCCTCATCTACCGTCATGTCAAGGACGTCGGCGACGCTCTTCCCCTTGTACAGGACCTCCAGGGTTTCGCGATTGTAGCGGAGCCCCCGGCAGATGTCGCACGGCACGTATACGTCGGGCAGGAAGTGCATCTCGATCTTCACCAGCCCGTCGCCGCGGCACGCCTCACAACGGCCACCCTTGACGTTGAAGCTGAACCGACCGGGGCCGTAGCCGCGGATGCGCGCCTCAGGAAGCTGCGCGTAGAGCTGCCGGATGGGCGTGAACACTCCGGTGTAAGTGGCGGGATTGGAGCGGGGCGTGCGCCCGATGGGGCTCTGGTCGACGTCGATGACCTTGTCGACCAGCGGAATGCCCTCGATCGCGTCGTGGTCCCCGGGGACCAGCCTCGCCCGGTGCAGCTCCCGGGCGAGGCGCCGGTAGAGGACCTCCTCGACGAGCGTCGACTTGCCGGAGCCCGAGACCCCGGTCACGGCGACGAAGCAACCCAGGGGAAGCTCGACATCGATTCCCTGCAGGTTGTGCTCGCGGGCGCCGCGCACGATCACCTTCTCACCGTCACGGCCGGGCCTTCGGCTCTCGGGGAGTCGGATGGACCGCTCTCCTCTCAGGTATGCGCCTGTCATCGAGTCGGGCGAGTCCAGAAGCTGCTCCAGCGGTCCGGAGACCAGAATCTCGCCGCCGTGCCGACCGGCGCCCGGCCCCATGTCCACCACGTGATCGGCCGACCGCACGGTCTCTTCGTCGTGCTCCACGACCAGCACCGTGTTCCCCAGGTCCCGAAGCTGCTCGAGGGTGTCCAGCAGTCTGCGGTTGTCACGGGGATGAAGGCCGATGCTGGGCTCGTCCAGCACGTACAGCACGCCCACGAGGCGGCTTCCGATCTGGGTGGCCAGGCGAATGCGCTGCGCCTCGCCTCCGGCGAGGGTATCGGCCGACCGGCCCAGCGTCAGGTACCCGAGTCCGACCTGTGCCATGAAGGTGAGGCGATCGCACACCTCCTTGAGGATCGGCCCCGCGATCTCCGGCTCGAGGCGGTCCGGCCCGTCTGCGTCCTCAAGAGCGGTGAACGCGGCCAGTGCCTCGTCCACGGAAAGCTCCACGGCCTCGCTGATCCGGCGTCCGGCCACAGTCACGGCACGGCTCTCGGCGCGGAGACGCCCCCCTTCGCATTCGGAGCACACCAGCGCCGTCATATACTCGTGGAGGTTGCGGCGCACCGTGTCGCTGTCGGTCTCGTGGTAGAGGCGCCGGATGTTGCTGAGGGCGCCCTCCCAGGGCAGCTCGGGATCGCCGTGCAGCACCGTTTCCTGCTGGGCCTCGCTCAGCTCACCCCACGGCTGGTTGAGGTCGAAGCCGTGCTTATCCGCCAGGGCCGGCAGCTGGGTCTTCGCCCACCTGCCCGTCGGCGCGCCCCACGGGAGGATCACTCCCTCCAGGATCGAGATCCGGCCGTCGCCCACGACCAGTTCCGGATTGGGCTCGCGGCGGACTCCCAGACCATCGCAGGCCGGGCAGGCGCCGTACGGCGAGTTAAAACTGAACTGGCGCGGCTCCAGCTCCGGAATGCTCGTGCCGCAAACTGGGCAGGCATACAGCTCGCTGAAGATGTGCGTTTCGGCAGTCGCGCCAGCGCCCGAGTCCTTCGCAGACACCTCGTAAGCGGGCGCGGCGTCAAGCTCCGGATAGTGGCATACTTCCACCATTCCGCCGGCCATCCGCAGCGCCGTTTCCACCGACTCGGCCACCCGCGCCCGCTCGTCGGGCTGCAATACGAGTCGGTCAACGACTACCGAGATGTCGTGGCTCTGGCGGCGGTTGAGCTCGGGCGGATCCGACAGGTCTATGAGCTCACCGTCCACCCGTGCGCGTACGAATCCCTCCTGAAGCGCCTCGTCGAACAGGTCTCGAAACTCCCCTTTCCGTCCGCGCACGAGCGGCGCGAGGATCTCGATTCTGGAGTCTTCCGGCCACGCCGTGACCTGCTCGGCGATCTGCGTCGCCGACTGGCGCCGTACCGGCCTGCCACAGGACGGACAGTGGGGCGTCCCGACGCGGGCCCACAGCAGGCGAAGGTAATCGTAGATCTCGGTCACCGTGCCCACAGTGCTCCTCGGATTCCGGGCGGCGGTGCGCTGCTCGATGGCGATGGCGGGCGACAGGCCATCGATCTGATCGACGTCCGGCTTCTCCATCACGCCCAGGAACTGGCGCGCGTAGGCGGAGAGCGACTCCACGTAGCGCCGCTGCCCCTCGGCGTAGATCGTGTCGAAAGCCAGGGAGGACTTTCCGGAGCCGGAGAGTCCCGTTACCACCGTGAGGCGGTTTCGGGGGATCTCGACGTCGATGTTCCTGAGGTTGTGCTCGCGCGCGCCCCGTACGATGAGGCGACCGGCCTCGTCCGCTCGCGTCATCCGTACGTCAACCTCCGATGCCGCCATCGTCCTGCGGCACCGGTCCGCCACGCCGCACATCGCCCAGGTTCTCGCGCCGTCGGAACACGGACCAGCTCGGCCCGTCCACCAGCGCTCACCGCGGCACGAGGATGCGGCCGGCCAGTGGCACGATCTCGGCCTCTATGGGAGTCTCGCCACGCACCTCGCCGTCGATCTGTGCCGCCACCGGCGGGTCTGACTCCACACGGACCTTCTTTGCCTGCAGGAAGATCATCCGCTCGTCACCGGAGTACTTGTGGGCGGCCACTTTCAAGAGCATCGATGCCATGTCGGGCAGGTGGCGCGGGGCGAAGATGGCCAGGTCCAAAAGGCCATCCTGGAAGGAGGTGCGGGGCGCCACCTGCAGTTCGACCGGGAGCCCGCCAGCCCCGATCACTCCGGCATTGGCCAGAAGGACCATCGAGGCCTCGACCTCCAGCTCGGTGTCGTCCGCCCAGATGCGATACCTGGCGCTACGGGGCGTGATGACGTGCTTGAGCCCGCCGATGAAGTAGGCCAGAACCCCCAGGCGGTTCTTGAGCTCCGTGGTGGCGCTCGCCATGACGTCGGCGTCGAGACCGGCGCCGGCGATGAGCGCGAAGTACTCGTTCCCGATCCGCCCCAGGTCGATACGCTCCACTACACCCTCCACCGCCACCCGGCAGCTGTCCTCCAGCGAGACTGGCACGCCGAAGTTGAGTGCGAGCTGGTTGCCGGTGCCGAAGGGGAGAAGAGCCACGGGGACGTCCGTGCCGGCCGTTCCGCGTAGGGCGAGAGCAATGGTCCCGTCTCCGCCGGCCGCGACAATCGCCTTGTAACCCATCCTCGCCGCGGTTCGCACGACCTCGAGCCCCTCGTCGGGTCCGGTGGTCTCGACGATGTCGAACGATACCCTGAGCGCGCCCAACGCACCTGCGATACGGCGGCGCAGGACCTCCGGCTGTCCGCCCGCGGCCCTCGGGTTGAGGAGGACCAGGTAGCGCTCGGTGTCGGGTATCGGAAACTGAACCATCGATCCGTTCATACTCTTCCAACCGCCCGGACTGTCTCTTCGGGGCCCGTGCAACCTCTCACCGACGAGCCCGGCAATCTAACGCGCGGCGCAACCGCCGCGGGGGCAGGAGAATCTACCCTCAGAAGATCCACTCCCGGAAGAGCATCAGCCCCCAAGTCCGATCGCTGAACGAACTGAACGAATAGCCGTACGAGGCGTGGCGCTTGAAACGGTCCTCGGTGATGAACTCGAGGCTCCATCGCGGGTGGAATGTCCATTCGGCAGAGAAGCCGGGGAGCTGTCCGCCGATGGGCTGCGTGGCGCGCACGAATAGGTCGGGAGTGAGGTATCGACCGATTTCGATCTCCGTGCCGTAGAGCAGATTGGTAGTCGTCTGTCCGGACTCCAGAGCGGGCCCGTAGCCGGTGGAGCGGATATCGAAGTAGTCGACCAGCCCGACGCCGCTGACCAGAACCTGCGAGAACTGGTTGCTCACGGTCCCGAGCAGCCCTTCCCGCACCAGCGAGGCCGCGAACTCGCCCCCCTGGTTTCCAGCCCCTACGCAGGCCGCCGAGAACAGGAGGTAGCAGACCTCGTCGGCGGCGGGCAGCGGTGGATCGCTGCTCGTCTCCATCGTCGGGTCCAGTGATGTGCCCCTGACGTTCACGGTGATCGTGACGGGTCCCAGATCCGTGCGCGTCTCGTATTCCGCTGTGATATCCAGGTTCGGGTCCACTCCCGGCGTTCCGACGAAGGTGACGGTGCCGCCGGTGATCTTGAGCTGCCTCGAGTAGAGACTGGAGAGCTCGGAGCCGGCACCCGCTATGTACCGGTACTTCCCTCTTGGAAGCTGCAGCGTGCCGAAGGCGACGATGTCCTCCTGGGCCCGGTCCATCCGGACGTCCAGGTCGCCCAGCACCTCCACGTCCAGTGCGTCCGAGCGCAGCCACAGGTTTGGACCGAAGCTCAGCAGCAGGTCGGCCCGCAGGTTGCGCATGAAAGGGTTCTGCGCTCTCTCAAACAGCCGCTGCTCCATAACGAGGGTGGTGTCGACGAGGGCGTAGACGTCGGGGTCGGTGAGGTCCACCGCCTGCCGCTGCAGGATAAACCGTTCCGTCCGGATCTCACCCTCGGTGATCCGAAAGGCTCCAATCAGCTCCGGAGCCCGGTAGCTTCCCCCGAGAGCGCCCTGGCCGTTAAGGAGAAAGCGGGCCATGCGCCGGTCCATGGCGCCGAACCGTCTGGTCTCGAATGTGAGGCCGAAGCGGGGGTTGGTGAGTTCGGCGATGCCTACCACACCCGCCAGCGACCCTGTCCCGCCGGCGGACGAGGCGAGCCTCAGTGAGTCGATGCGCGCTTCCTCGCTCACGAACGTGATATGCCCCTCGATTCCCTCGAAGCGGATCCCCAGGTAGGGAACCGTGGCTCCCGCCTCCGTCACGATGGCGCTTCCGTCGAACATGAGCCGGCCCGGCCGTCCGGTTACGTCCACCCTTCCCCGGGTGAAGCCCGTCACGTCCCGTAGCGACTCGAACGCTAGCTCCAGGGGCTCCAGAGGGACGCTGTCGGCCACTACCGTCAGGTGTAGCGGGTCGGCCAGAAGCCTTTGCCGTGCGGCCCGCAGGGTCAGGTCGGCGAGGATGTGGCCGTCCACCCTTCCGAGCTCAGTCCCCTCGGCGCGAAGCGAGGTCGCCACGTCGATGCGCCGGTCGCCATAGTGGAATTCTCCTCGGAAGACCTCGTACCCGATGCCGAACACGGCCGGGTCGCGGATGTCCAGTCGGGCGGTCCAGCGGGGCGAGTCGGCGGTCCCGCTCAGGTCGAGCTCCAGATCCACGGTGCCACCCAGATCGGGTCTCTCCACGGGTAGCTGCAGCACGTCCTCTAGGCGGATGTCGCGCATCCGGAACGACAGGCTGGCGATTCCGGAGTCGGGGACGACCCCCTGAATCTCTATCAGGGCGCCGTCCTCGCCGGAGAGGTTGATCCCCCGGGCCACGAAGCCGGTGTTGCCGTACGAAACGAAGGCGGGGCCCGTAAGGTCCAGGCTCTGCTCGCCCAAGGTGGCCCGAAAGCTTTCGACGAACACCTCTCGGGCAGCCTTCGCCCAGCGCAGCGAGCCGCTCGTGGCCACCTCCAGCGTGGAGTCGCGGCGCGCAAACAGGTCCACCTCGTGGTCCTCTGGGCCAGCGCGCTTCCAGCGGACGGCCAAGGTATCGGCCCTACCCTGGTATCCGGTCACGCCCCATGCCGCGACGCGGGCCTCCATGGAGGACAGCCGGTAAGGATCGAGGACGTCCACGGTGAGCTGCGCCGAGTCCGCGCGTATCTCTCCGAACCCCGCGTTCCTCATGAACATCCTCCCGCCCAGGGAGTAGCCATGGACGTTCCCGTACAGCACTCCGAGGCCGCTAAGGGACCCCGACAACGTGTCCGGCACCTCGGCCGGCTCCTCCGGACGTTCCACCGCCTGGCCGGGCTCCGGAAAGGCCTCGAACAGAGCCTCGACGCTCGTGTCCTGGCGTGCCGGATTGCGGCCTGGGACGATCCAGCGATTCCAGGCGGAGAGGTCTGACGCGTCGATGTCGAGGATCAGCGAGCCGCTGGTTCCGTGGGCCAGCCCGAACGAGCCGCGTCCATCGATCCGGCCGGCGTCCGTACGGATGGCGAACGTATCGGCCGTCGCCAGTCCTTCGGCCACCGTGAAGCGCAGGAGGCTGGAATCGACCTGCGCGCCCTCGACCAGGGACCGGAGCAGCGTAAGATCGAAGGTGGCTTCGAGCGTGGCCGGATCCGTGCCGCGTCCCCGGACACGTCCCTCCACCGCCAGCCGGGTCGCAGGGCCCCTTTCGATCCACTGGCGCAGTTGGACGTCCCGGGCCACCAGGGTGGCGTCGTAGGTCTTCTCCTGGGACTCGACGTCGAACCGACCGTCGAAGTTGACCAGCCCGCGGGGCGTACGCAGGTCGGCAACGATTCGCAGGTCCGACAGGGCCCCACTGGCGGAGACGGGTCCCCGGACGTCGCCCACCAGATCCACCTCTCTGCCGAGCTCGGCCATCACCGGTTCGAGGACCGGCAGGGCCAGCGGATCCGCCGTGAGCTGGACGTTCACCGATCGCCTCTGCGACAGGTCTACCATACCCCCGCCACTCACATGTGAATCCGAGGCTCCCGGTTGCCGGTGGTACAGGTCGGCCTCGAAGTCGAAGGGTCCCCCCATGAAGCCCGTGAACGTCGCGGTCCCTGCCGTGCGACCGATGACCGGAGTAGCAATCCCTATCACCTTCGTCCAGCGGGGCTCGAACTCGCCGAAGGTGATCTCCAGACCGCTCATCTCCTTCGGCTCGCCGATGCTAACACCGCCGCGCACGAGGACCCGCGAGGGCTCTTCGCCTCCGTCCAGGTCCACAACCTCCAGATCGGCGTCGATGTTCACGAGGTCTATGGGGCCCGTGCCGGTGACGGGTCCGCGGAGGTACCCGTCAATGAGGGGCTCGCGGTCCAGAAGCTCGTCGACGAGCGCCAGCCGGACGGGGCGGAGCGTCACGTCCAGGCTCTCGAATCGCGGTGTCCTATCCAGCGCTATCGAGAAGCTGCCGGTCATCCGCGAGTCGTCCACCCGGACGTCTCCGTCCCCGGCGTCCACCACGATCACCTCTCCCCGGGTCCAGAGGTCCACGGAAGCCGGTCCTCCGCCGGTCGTGGGGACCGGTATCGGGAGCCACTGAAGATCGGCGAAGCCGATGGGATCGGCCTCGAGGTCGAAGGCGAACTGCACAGGATCCGAGGGGACGATCCATCCTCGACCGGAGATGGCGCTGTTGGTCGTCTGCAGCCCGTCGATGTCGACCGTGATCGTGTCGCGGAACACTGCGGCTCCGTCGAATCTCTTTACGTCCAGGGGCTGTGTGACGACAGAGGCCGCCGTGGCTACCTCCGAGAACTCAAAGCGCATGGGTCGCGCCCGATCGATGAGCCGGATCAGGGGAAAGCCGCCGCGCAGGGAATCCAGTACGAGCTCCCGCTCGACCCGATCCGGACCTATCCGGCGTACCCGCCACAACCGCTCACCTCTGAGTCCCGCCGCATTCGCCAAGTCGCGCGCCGCGCCGCGCAGCTCGCGCGCCCACGGCGTTCGGACCCTGAGCGTCCCGGTGCGTATCACCACATCGTGCAGCAGCAGGCGCTCGTCTCCGGGCGGTCCCTCTTCCTCCCCGGCCTGCTCGTCGGCCTCATGCGGCGGCGGCTCGTCGTCTCCGAACAACCGATCGAAGTTCCACGATCCGTCGTCGTGCTGGCGTAACTCCAGCCGTGCCCGTTCGACGGTCACGTTGCGGAAGCGGTAGACGCCGATGAGCAGACCCAACGGATTGTACTCGACGCGCACACTGTCCAGGCTCAGGAAGGGAGTCCCGTCCGCCTCCACGATTTCGAAGTGGGCCAGGTGCGCGCGGCTCAGGAGGTTCCCCCCGATGATCGGACCCAGCCGGACCTCGCCGTTGATCGTGCCCTTCAGGGCGCTCTCGACCAGCTCGGCGGCCGCGTTGCGCCCCACGACCGTCTGACTGAGAAGGAAGAGCGCCCCGGCAGCGGTGAGCGACACGAGGCCCACGAGCACGGCGGCGGAGCGACCCACCACCCGAACCGCGTGCCCGATGCGGTGCAGTATCCGCGACGCGAGGGAGCGAGCGGTCGTCAAACCTCTACGCCCCCGCCGCGTCGTGCGCGAAGCGTAATTCCCATCGACCCTCCCACTTCAGAAGGCCTCACCCAGCGAGAGCTGCAGTCGCAGCCGCCGGAAGATTTCGGTGAGCAGGCTCGGGTCGTCGTAGGTGAAGGGATCGAACAACACCGTCGTGTCCAGCTCCTCGATCGAACCGTCCTCGAACACCGCCACTACTAGCTTTTGGCTCGGCCCGGTGGGGTTGTACCCGAAATCAAAGCGCAGGGGGCCAACCGGGCTGTGGAAGCGAAACCCCAGACCAGGAGTGGCCACGATCGGGGCGCGCTCGTCGATCTCCCGCCATACCTGTCCGAAGTCTAGGAATCCGACCATGCTCCAACGATTTCCGATGCGTAACCGTCCCTCCACGCTTCCCTCGAAGACCGCGTTTCCGCCGACCGGTCGCTCGTCGAACGCCGTCGGCGGCAAGCCCACAGCGCACTCCTCCAGGTCGGTGCTTCCCTCGGGACACCTGTTTACGTCCAGCACCAGCACCGTGGGGCCCAGTAGGTTCAGCCCGAATCCTCGCACGCTCTGCGGACCTCCCGCGAAGAAGCGCTTCCTGGGGTGGACGACCGCCTCGTCCGTCTGCTCGACGAACACGGAACCGACCCGCGGCCGTATGGCGCCTCCGCGGACGTGGAGTCCCAGCACCGATCTTTCGGTCAGCTCCCGGAACGCCGCCGCGTCCACGGTGCCGCGCGTGTACCAGTAGTCCGACAGGGTGAACCGACCCGCCTGCTCGAGCTCGACCGCCACGTAGTAGCCCTCGGTGGCCGCGAACGGGCTGTTTGTCCGATCGTACGACCACAGCAGGCTCGCCGGCGACAGCCACCTGGCGTCAGTCAGCACACCGATGTCCTCGGGTGTACAGATCCCGAAGGCCACGCAGAAGTAGATGTCCGCCGACTCCTCGGCGAACGAGGTAAGCTCCGGCCGGTAGCCGAGGGAAAGGGCCATGCGCGCGGCCAGCCGCCGGCTGAACGCGATCTGGCCACCAGTCCCCGTGCGCACGTACAGGTCGGGAACGGTCTCTCGCTCGGAGAACAGGCTGAGGCGCAGGGTGTTGCGGCCGGCGGAGAAGACCGGCTGCTCGAAACCCACCTGGAGCAGGTAGTTCAGCTCCTGGTATACCTCCGCTTCGCTGACGTCGGTGCACGGAAACGATCCCTCGAGGGCCTTGGCGAACAAGTTGGAGACGCGGCCGGTGGCCCTCAGCACGCGCGCCCTGCCGAGAAAGTTGCGGTTGATGTACTGGGCCTGGAGTTGTACGCATTCGTCCGTGTACACACCGAATCCGGTGCGTACCGCCTGCTTCGGCGAAGGCGCGACCTGCACCCGAAGGTCCATCACCGTGTCCGTGTCCGGCCGGCGCTCCGTCGCGATGTTGGCCCACCGCAGCGCTTCCAGACCGTACAGCCTGCGCTGGCTCTCGAGAATGCGGTCCTCCTCGAACCACTCTCCGGGCGCGAACGTAGATGTAGCCCTGCCTTCGCAGACCGTCGGTTATCTGGCGCTCACCCTCCCCCAGCGCCACCAGGTCCAGGGGGTCGCCGACTCCGATGGGCAGATCTCCCAGCTCCTGCTCCGTGTCCAGAAGCTCCTCGGCCCCCAGCAGCGAGAGTGTGCCAATCCGGGTGGGATCGTTTTCGACGATGTCGAATTGGACGCGCACCGTACCATCTTCCCGCTGCACCAGCGTATCGACCCGAGCACCCCGGTAGCCCCGCTGCCGGTAGAAGAGACGCAGGCGCAGCAGGTCCAGAGGCAGCTCGGCCTCGTCCAGGTACTCGCGTATATGGGCGAAGCCCCAGTTCGTGAGTGGGCAGAAGGGAAACGGAAACTTGAAGAGGAACGAGCGGCAGTGTGTCTGCTGAGTCAGGATGGCCGAGTGGAGCTCCTTGTTGGAGAAGGCCTGGTTACCTTCGAACCAGATCTCCACGACTTCGCGATCCTCTGTTCCCTGTGCGTGGGCGACACTCGGCCAGGCCAGCGCGAGGATGGCCACACCTAGGAGCCGGAGCGACAGCCCGGCCTCACGCATGCGCGCCGGCTGACGCTCCTTTCCGAAGCCTCGCGAACAGGAAGATCCCGACCGCGATCAGGGCGAGGCTGATGAACTGGGCCAGTGTTAGGAGGCCAAAAAAGCGGTCATCTTTCGCCCGGAAGAACTCCACCAGGAATCGCTCGGCTCCGGCCATGGCCAGCCACAGGGTGAACAGAGACCCGGCTGGTCGCTCTCCCTTCCGAAGCCTCCACAGCGCGAAGAAGATCGCGAGCGATATCGCCGCCTCGAACAGCTGTGTTGGATAGACAGCCAGGACCTCCGAGTCGCCGATCGCTTCGGGTACATCGACCCCGAACCCGCGCCTGAGGTTGCCGGCCGTGGTAGGTGGCTGCCCGTCAGGAAAGCTTATCCCAATCCAGCTCTCCGTCGGGCGGCCGTAGTCATCGCCCACCAGAAAGCAGCCGATTCGGCCTATCGCGTAGGACAGGGCAAGCGCCGGCGCGACCACGTCCGCCATCTCGGCGATAGGCTCGCCGCGTCGCCTTAGCAGCCAGATCACGCCGATGACGCCGCCGATGAGGCCGCCGTACCACACCAGGCCCGACCGGTTGAACAGCATGCCCAGGGGGTTGTGGGCCGTGATCGGCCAGTTGAGGAGCACGTAGTAGAGCTTCGCCCCGACGATCCCCCCGATTAGCGCGCCCAGAAGTATGTCTCCGGCAAGGCTCTCATCCTTGCCGAGGCGCCGGAGCTCGACCCGGATCACCTGGAATCCGGCCAGGAAGGCGAGCGCCATCATCACGCCGAACGAGGTGATCGTGAATCGGCCCAGCACGGGAAGGTCCAGCGTAATCAGCTCGGGGTACATGCCGTCCTTCCGTGCTCTCCTTCCGAGTCGCCTCTTGGTGGATCGGCCGGTGTGGCCTCACCACCCACGGCCTCGGGGAGATCGAGGCCGGGGAACGGCAACGAGGGATCTGCGTTCAGGCCCAACCCGCTTCGCTCCCCAAGCGCCAGCCGGTGCTCGGCGAGCCTGGCGACCATCGCGGCGTTGTCGGTGGCCAGCCGCGGGGAGGGTGCGTGTAGCTCGGAACCGCGGCCCAGGGCCTCTACGAGTCGCTGGCGCAGGTAGCCGTTCCGTGCCACCCCGCCCCCGAGGAGCACCCGTCGACACCCCGTAACCTCGACGGCACGCAGCGCCTTTGTCACCAGCACATCCACCACGGCCTCCTGAAATTCCGCCGACAGGTCGGGAACCGCTCTCTCCAGCGCCTCCGGTCCGTCCGCCTCGATCGAAGCCGCCAGCAGCGAGGCCGCCGTCTTGAGGCCGCTGAACGAAAAGTCGAAGAAGGACGAGTCGCCCGGGGCGTCGGCGCCGGATAGCATGGGGCGAGGCAGTTTCAGGCGCCCGGGCGTACCCCGTCGGGCCGCTAGCTCGATCTCCGGCCCACCGGGAAAACCGAGACCGATTCGCCTGGCCACCTTGTCGAACGCCTCTCCCACGGCGTCGTCGCGTGTCTGACCCAGCAGGCGGTAACTCCCCCATTCCCGGACATGAACGAGCATGGTGTGTCCGCCCGAGATCAGCAGGGCCACGAACGGGGGATGGGCGTCCGGCGACTCGAGGGAGTTGGCGAACAGGTGAGCTTCCATGTGGTGCACGCCGAGCACGGGAATACCGAGCGAGAAGGCGAAGCCCTTGGCCCAGTTCACACCCACGAGGAGCGCTCCAACCAGGCCCGGTCCCGCCGTTACGCCGACGCCCGCCAGGCCGGCTGGCAGGCATCCCGCCTCACCGAGAGTGGCCTCAACGACCCGGTCGAGATGACGCAGGTGAGCGCGGGCCGCGATCTCCGGGACCACGCCACCGAACGCGGCGTGGGCGTCCTGCGAGAGAATGACGTGGGCGCGAACGCGGCCCTCTTCGACGACGGCAGCGGAGGTCTCATCACAGGAGGATTCGACTCCCAGAACGGGGCCGCCGTCGAAGTCTCTCGGCCTCACTGCTGCCCCGGAGTGACAGTTACCTCGGCGGGCCGCAGCAGCACGGAGACGAAGCCGCCCTCGGCACGTTCGACCGTCAGGGGCATGACCGCCGGGGACCGGAGCGGCTCCGGAACCTCGACGGTGGCGTGGGACATCGAATCCAGCTGTCGTCGCACCCAGGTCCACGAGCCGCGCGCCTCGGCGTCGACGCTGTCGGGCGACACCGACACACCGGCGGCCCCTTCTCCGACGGCGCGGACCGGAAGCCGGGTCTGCCGCACTACGAGCGAGTCGACCTGGACGGTGACCAGGGCGGAGGGCGGCACCAGCGTTATGTCGTGGATTCCGGCCGGCGGCTCGAGCGGAAGATCGCGCATCACCGGATGCTCCAGGTTGTCGAGCGTGACGCGACGGGTGGTAACCTGCCCTACCCTAGCGACCTGCGACGCGGCCCCGCGGACCGTCACGCTGTCCGGCTCCACCAGCAGCGGCCTGAGTACCGTGTAGCCCATCGCCGGAATCGTCTCCAGGTCGGCCACCACCGGCACCCGGCGCTCCGTCATCCGCTCCAGCTGCAACTCGACGGTCATCGGCACTACCAGGCTCGGCCTCACCTGAAGGTCGTTGTCGTAGTCGACCAGGTCGGGGTCAAGCTGATAGCGCATCGACGGGCCGGTGACCTCGGTGACTGCGATGCGGATTACCGGCTCGTTCACAAGGAGTCCGAGGAGCTCCCGGTTACGGCCTTGAAAGGTCGTGCGAACCTCCCTCGGAGCATCGACCAGGACCCAGGCAGAGTCAAGAACCTCGTACTCGACCAGGGTGAGCACCTCCTGTGCCTGCCGTTCGTCGGCAGTGAGGTTTATCCACAGCAGCGAGACGATGAGAAGGGCGGCGATCTTGAATGCCCAGTTGTCCCGGATCGAGGCTCTCCAGTCCATACGCGGGTCCTACAGCTCGTCCTGCCCGTCGAGCACCCGGCGGGCGCGGTTGACCCTCGAAGCGTCGCCGGCCACGCGCACCTCGACCCGGCTCCCCTGGCGGAGACGGTAGCCGGCGGGAGGATACTGGCCGGTGATTCTGCCGGGGGCCTCCCGGGCCGCCGGGTCGTACGTGATGGCTCCGAGCTGCAGGCCTCTTTCGCCCAGCGTCTCTGTTGCGTCGTCGATATGGCGGCCCACAAGCTCCGGCACGGCGGCCACCGGCCGGCCCTCGCTGACCACGAGGACCACGTCCGCCGGAACGGCGAGCTCCGACCCAGCCTCCGGAATCGTCTCAACGGCGCGGCCCGGATCTATGGTATGTGTCTCGCGCTCCACCCGAACCGCGAAGCCGAGGCGCTCGAGCACGATCACCGCCTGACGTTCCGAAAGCCCCGCCACGTCGGGCAGGAGATGGCGCTCCGGTCCGCGGCTCAGGGTTACGTGCACCGGAGCCCCCGGTCTCGCGTACTGCCCGGGAAGCGGGCTCTGGGCGAGTACGGCTCCCTCCGGGGCCCGGGGATGCGAGATCCCCGACCGCACCACGTATTCCAGTCCGAAGCGCTCCAATCGCCCCTGGGCCTCTTCCTCCGTGAGGCCGACCAACTCGGGAACCTGGACCAGCGAACCGTCCTCCCCCGGGGTTCCATCGGGGAAGATCCAGGTTGCGGCGGCCAGATAGCCGCCGGCGAAGAACGCCGCCACAATGCCGATCGAAATCAGCCAGCGGAGTCCCTTACTTCGTGGCGGCGAGCCCCCTGCGGCCGAGCCCTCGGCCGCCGGCGTCCGTGCGTCCGGATCCGGTGCCGCTCCTTCCGTCTGCGCTTTGCGTGACCTGGAGCGTCCAAGCCCCCGGCGCCTCCGATAAGTCATCGCTTCCCTCTCCGCCTCAGTCGACTGGCGAACGCCCCGTCGGTATCCGCTGTCCAAGGCAGGATCTCGAGATCCCCTCTTCCCGACAGCATCCACTCGGGAACGTCCCGCAGAGCGGAATCCCGCTCGAAGAACGGGTGTCGGCCCAGAAACTCCTCGACCTGCTCCTCGTTCTCCTCCGGTTCGATAGAGCAGGTGGCGTATACCAGCAGGCCCCCGGGCGCGACCAGTCCGGAACAGGCGTCCAGCAGCTCATTCTGCAGAGCGACGAGCGATCTCAGCCGCCCCGGCGTCAGCCTCCACCGGGAGTCGGGACGGCGCCGTAGCGTCCCGGTGCCCGTGCACGGCGCATCCACGAGGACCGTGCGTGCGGACCGGATCGCCGGAGCCCGTCCGTCCATGACCACGGTCCGCACATCGGCACGCGCTCGCGAGACGCCATCCGCAACCCGCCGCAGCCGGTCCCGACTCAGATCAGCCGCCACAAACGGTCGCGCCCCGGGAGCCAGCGACGCGAGAGCCACGGCCTTCCCACCCGGCGCGGCGCAGACATCGAGCACCGGTCCTTCGATCCGGCCGCCCACATAGTCTACCACCGCCGCCGCAGCGGGATCCTGAACGACGGCCGTGAGGTGACGCATCGCCTCTGCCGGCTCGCCCTCGACGAGCCGGAACATGTCCCGCCCAACGTCCAAGGCCTCCAGTCGGACGCCCCTGGCGGGTGACAGGTCCACCGGCGGTTCCTGCGCCTTTCGCAGCAGACGGAGGGTCACCGGCGGGGCCCGGTTATCATTCTCCACCAGCCTACGTACTGAGGCAAGCGGCCAGCGAGCTAGCCACCGGCGCACCAGCCATTCGGGATGGGAGCCGTACGTGGACAGGAAGGCCACGGGATCCTCGTCCGGCGCCGGGAACGCCATGTCGGGCCTCCCTTCGCTGGCCGCCCTGCGGAGGATGGCGTTCACGAAGCCAGTGGGTCCGGGGCCGACGGTCTGTCGCACGCCGCTAACACTCTCGTGCACGGCAGCGTGGTCGGGAATTCGCAGCTCCCGCAGCTGATAAAGGCCCAGCCGGAGCCAGTCGACAACTGGAGGGTCGAGCCGATCCAGAGGCCGCGATGACAGCCTCTCCAGCTCGAAGTCGAGGCGAGCCCGCAGGCGGACGGTGCCGAACGCCAGTTCCAGCGCCAGCGCCCGGTCACTGCCGGCAAGGCCTTGGAGACGGCGCTCCGCCGCACGGTCAGCGTGCTTGCCAGATCGGACGTCAGCGAGTATCCGGAAGGCGGCCCTGCGTGGGTCTTTGACCCGTGGCCGCGATGGGCTCGGGCGTACCTTCAATCCAGCATCCCCGCCGTCGGACTCGAGGGAACCGCCCATTCGCGTACCGGCATCCGCCCGGCGAGGTACGCCGCGCGACCCGCGTCTACGGCGAGGCGCATCGCGCGAGCCATCAGAACCGGATTCTCGGCCGCCGCGAGAGCCGTGTTCATGAGGATTCCGTCGACTCCCTGTTCCATCGTGATGCAGGCGTCCGATGCCGTGCCGACTCCCGCGTCCACGATCACCGGCACCGAGAGGCGCGACTTTAGGAGTCTGACGTTGAGGCGATTCAGGAGGCCCTGACCGCTGCCGATCGGCGATGCGAGGGGCATGACTGCCGCGGCACCGGCCTCTTCCAGCTTCAGGGCCGTAATCAGGTCGTCGTTGCTGTACGGAAGCACCGTGAAGCCCTCCGCGACCAAGGTGCGCGTCGCCACCAGCAAGCCTTGGACGTCTGGCAGAAGCGTCTCCTGGTCTCCTATGACCTCCAGCTTAACCCAGTCGCTGAGGCCGGCCTCGCGCCCCAGGCGAGCGTACCGGATCGCCTCGTCTGCAGTGTAGCAGCCCGCGGTATTCGGCAGCAGAAAGAACTCCTCCGAGTCCAGGTGATGCAGGAGGCTCTCCTCCCGGGTGGCGTCGAGGTCGACCCGGCGCACCGCCACCGTGACCATCTCGGCCCCCGACGCGCGAGCGGCATCTACCGTCTCCTCGTTGCTCCGGTACTTTCCCGTGCCCACGATCAACCGAGAGCGGAAGGCTCTCCCAGCGATCTGCAGCGGATCTGCGGATCCGACTGCCGGCTCCAGCTCCACGCTGTGGCTCATGACTCCCCCGGTTGGTCGCTTCATCCGCCGCCCACGAAGTGGACGATCTCGACGCGGTCGCCGTCCTCGAGCTCGACCTCGGACAGTTCGTTCCGGCGTACGATCTGGCGGTTCAGCTCGACGACCACGAGGCGACCGTCCAGACCCAGGTCCTTCAACAGACCTTCGACTGTTCGGCCGTCTTCCACGTTCCGCGGCTTTCCGTTGACTTCTACGAGAAGCATCTCTCTGGTCGGCCTTCCCTCTCGGGTCGTACGCCGCTACCGGCCGGCTCCCCCGTGGTCGGACCGCGCCGCCGGGCTCAGCGCCGCCGTGAGCTCGGCGCTCAGCTCGAGGGCCGCGTCCAGGGGGCTCGGGTGTCGCCACACGGCGCCTATCACGGCCACCCCTCTGGCACCGGCAGCCACCACGTCCGCGACGGTGTCGACCGTAATGCCACCGACGGCCACGAGCGGCGTCACGGCGTCCCGGCACTGCCGGACCAACGGCAGGCCGCCGGTGGGTCCGCCGGGATGGCTGGCGCTCGGGAAGATCGTACCCAGGAGCAGGTAATCCGCTCCCTCGAAGGCCACGCGTATCGCCTCCTCGGACGTGTGGACCGACGCGCCCACGGCAACCCGGGCCGGGAGAAGCTGTCTCGCCGCAGGAACGGGCAGTGCCCCGCGTCCCAGCTGCACGGCCTGCGCTCCCGAAGCGAGGGCAACGTCCACCCGCCCGTTCACGACGCACCAACCTCCGGTCTCGGAGGCGCGACGGGCATGCTCCGACGCCAGGTCGAAGAGTCTCCGGGCCTCGCGCTCTTTAAGCCTCAGGTGGAGGGCAAGCTGGGGGCCACAGACGTTCTGCATCGAGAGGGCCAGCCCGGAGAAGTCGGGCCGGGCCACCTCCTCGTCGGTAGCCAGTACGTGAAGCGGAGGAAGCCTCACTCGAACGTATCGCCGGTTCTTGCTCCGCGGCCGGAGATCCAGGCACAGGCCTCCATTCGCGACTTGCCGGCCGGCTTGACCTCGCCAATCCCGATGCTGCCGGAGCCGGTGGCCACCCGCAGTCCCGACCGCGGGTCAGCCTCGATGACCGCTCCGGGCTCATCGTCCACCGCTTCTTCCTCCGGAACCGGCCGGAATACCTGGACCGGCCTTCCATGCAGCTCGGTCCAAGCTCCGGGCCAGGGGTCACAGCCTCTGATCCACCGGTCCAGCTCGTGCGCGGGCAGGCGCCAGTCCAGCCTGGCCATCTCCCGACTCATCTTCGGGGCGTAGGTGGCTTCCTCGTGGTCCTGAGGCTCCTCGACGATTGCTCCCGCCTCGAGCTGGGCCAGGGCCTCCACCAGGGCGGCCGCCCCGATCTCCGACAGCATCTCGTGCAACTCGCCCGCGGTGATGTCGAGGGGAAGCGCCACTGCCACCCGATACAACACGGGCCCGGCGTCCAGCTCGCGTACCATGCGCATGATGCTGACACCGCTTCCGGAGTGTCCTCGGATGATGGCCCAGTTCACTGGTGCGGCCCCCCTGAGCTCGGGAAGCAGCGAGGCGTGCACGTTGACCGAACCGCGCTCCGGCAACTCGAGGACGTCCTCGGTGAGAATCTCTCCGTACGCGGCCACCACCGAGAGCTCGGGCTCCAGCTCCCGGAGGGCCTGCATGAACTCCGGGCCCCTCGGCTTCTCGGGCTGGAGAACCGGTATGCCTTCCTCCCGGGCAATGACCTTTATGGGGCCCGGGCGGAGGGACCTTCCCCGGCCCGCGGGCCGGTCCGGCTGGGTGACTACGGCCACGACCGCGTGGCCCTCCTCCTGCAGGGCCCGCAGGGACGGGATCGCGAAATCGGGAGTGCCCCAGAACAGGATTCTCATGGTCAGGTCTCTCGCAGAGGCCGGCCCTCGGTGCGCGGAATATCATCAACGTCATCCGGGAATCCGGGTCCCGGCGGCATTGATTATCCTTACAGGGCGCCCGCCGCGCGTCGTTCGGACTCGTCCATCTTCGCCCACTTCCGCAGGAGCATCTTCCGCTTCAGCGGGCTCAACCTGTCGATGAACAGCACCCCGTCGAGGTGATCGCACTCGTGCTGAAGACAACGGCTGAGGAGGCCGATACCTTCCACGCGAACGATCCGGCCCTCCCGGTCGAGTCCCTCGACGACGACCCTGGCCTTACGCTCCACGAACTCGGCGAGGCCGGGGATGCTGAGGCAACCTTCCTCCTCCTTCATGCTGCCGCCGGCCTCCACGATACGCGGGTTAATGAGCACGCCGGACTCCAGCTCCGGGTCGCGCACATCGTAGACGAAGACCCTTAGCGGCACGCCGATCTGAGGTGCGGCCAGGCCAATACCGTCCGCCTCGTACATGGTGTCCGTCAGGTCGTCCACGAGGCTCCGCACCTGGTCCGTGACCTCGTTGACCTCGGCGCAGCTCTGCCGAAGGACTGGATCGCCCAGCAGCCGAATCTCCCGGACGCTCATCGTCGCTCATCCTTCCGCGGGCGGCGGCGCGCCCCGGGCCCCGGGATCACCCTTCCGTTTCCGGGGAGCCCGAGATCTTCCTGCCAACCTTCGAGCGCTCGACCTCGAGCCGCGTGTCATTGGCGGTCTTGATGGTCACGCGATCGTCGGTCAGGTGGATGATCTTGCCGATGATGCCCCCAACCGTCGCGACCTCATCGCCGCGGCTGAGGCTCTCCACCATCCGCTTGTGCGACTTCTGCTGCTGGCGCTGAGGCCTGATCAGCAGGAAATAGAAGATCAGAAAGATGGCGCCGAACATGAACAGGGTCCCGAACGGGTTCGGTCCCCCGGTCGCGCCCTGCAGCAACAGCAGTTGGATCAGCAATGGGCCTCCTTGTTCCCGGACGGCGCTCTACGCGCCTCCGCTAACCTCGTTGCCCGGACAAACTAATGCCTCCCGCACGGTAGCGCTCTAACCACTCCGCAGCCCATGAGACCAGCCTCCCCGCCCCGATTGCCCGCCGGGCGTCTTCCGTCAACTCGACCAGAAACGCCACGTTGTGAAGGGACAGCAGGCGTAGCCCCAGGAGCTCGTCGCACACGAACAGGTGCCGCAGGTAGGCTCTCGTGTAGTTCCTGCAGCACTCACATGCGCACTCGGGATCGAGGGGGCGAAAATCCCGGGCCATGTCAGCACGCTTCATGTTGATACGCCCGTCGCGGGTGAAGGCCGTGCCGTTCCGGCCGTTCCGCGTCGGCGCCACGCAGTCGAACATGTCCACGCCGCGACGGATCGCCTCGATCACGTCCTCCGGATAGCCGACGCCCATCAGGTATCGCGGCAGCTCACGAGGCAAGAGCGGCTCGCACGCGTCCAGGATCTCCAGGGTCACCTCCTTCGGCTCGCCGACCGAGAGCCCTCCCACTCCGACGCCCGGCCACTCGCCCATTTCCAGGGTCCGCTCGATGGACTCCATTCTGAGGTCGGCGTAGGAGGCGCCCTGGAAGATGGGGAACAGGAGGCCGGCTCCGTCCGGCGCCGCGTCGCCTTCCCCATCCACGATCTCGCGGTAGCGGGCGCGGGACCGGTCGAGCCACAGAAGGGTCCGCTCGACCGCCTCCCGCGCGGCGGGGCGCGCTGCCTGACCGGGAGGACACTCGTCCAGGGCCATCATGATGTCCGAGCCGAGAATGGCCTGTATCTCGACGACCTTTTCCGGGGTCAGCAGGTGCCGCGAGCCGTCTATGTGGCTCTGAAAGGTGACACCCTCGTCGTCCACGCGGTTGATCCGTGCCAGCGAGAACACCTGGAAGCCACCCGAGTCGGTCAGGATCGGCCCCCTCCAGCTCATGAAGCCGTGCAGTCCCTTCGCCTCCCGGAGCACCTCGACCCCCGGTCGGAGGTACAGGTGGTACGTGTTCGCGAGGACGATCTGGGCGCCCGCATCTTCCAGGTCCTCCGGGGTAAGAGTCTTCACCGTTCCCTGGGTCCCGACCGGCATGAAGCAGGGCGTTCGCACCGTTCCGTGCCTGAGATCCAGCAGGGCGGCGCGTGCGCGGCCGTCGGTGGCCTCCAGCCTGAAGGCGCCGGGCGTGGTCTGGCTAGCCCCGGCACGACGGTCGGAAGGATCGCTTGCCGCGCTCATGTAACCAGCATCGCGTCGCCGTAGGAATAGAACCGGTATCGTTCGCCGATGGCGTGTTCGTATGCGCCGAGGACCTGCCGCAGGCCTCCGAACGCCGTCACGAGCATCAGCAGGCTGGACCTGGGAAGGTGGAAGTTGGTGAGGAGACCGTCCACGCCTTGGAAGCGATACGGAGGATGGATGAACAGGTCTGTCCAGCCGGCGCCGGGGTGGAACTCCCCATGCTGGTCGACCACCGTCTCCAGGGTGCGAGCCGACGTGGTTCCCACCGCCCACACACGGCCTCCGCAGGCGCGGGCTTCGTTGAGGGCCCGGGCGGAGTCCTCCGACACCGAGTAGTGCTCCGAGTGGAGCGCGTGGTCCTCGGGCCGCTCGGCGTCGACCGGCCGGAAGGTCCCGACGCCGACGTGTAGCGTGATCCGCACGATGTGCACTCCGCGCGCCTCCACCTCGCGCAGCATGTCCTCCGTGAAGTGAAGGCCGGCCGTCGGAGCCGCCACGCTCCCGCGGTGCCGGGCATAGACGGTCTGGTAGCGCGTCCGGTCCTGCTCGTCGCTATCACGGCCGATGTACGGAGGGAGAGGCACCTGGCCGTGGCGCTCGACCAGCTCCCAGGGATCTCCCTCGCCATCCAGAGTGACCCGGCGTCCGCCGCCGGGGATCGAATCGTCGATGCGGACCCGGAAACCCCGACCCACCTCCACCACGCGACCGGGCTTCAGCTTTCCGCCGGGTCGCACCAGGGCCTCCCAGGACCTTCCCTGAGCATCGTCCGCCAGCGGCCGGAGAAGCAGGATCTCCGCCGGGGCCCCCGTGGGCTTCCGACCCAGGAGCCGCGCCGGGAACACGCGCGTGTCGTTGAGAGCCATGGCGTCACCGGCGGATAGGTATTCCGGCAGGTCGCGGAAGGCTCGGTCATCGAGGGTGCCGGCGGATCGATGGAGCACCAGAAGGCGGCTTTCGTCCCGACGCATGGCCGGCCGGTCAGCGATCAGCTCTGCCGGAAGCTCGTACTCGAAGTCGGACGTGCGCGGCGCCGCGGTGGACGGCTCAGGCCCCATCGCCGAACAGCGCGCCCTGCGAGTCCGCGTCCGAGGGGAGCGCGTAGCCGAACCTGCGGTATGCCCTCGGGGTCGCAACCCGGCCCCTCGCGGTGCGTTGCAGATAGCCGTTCTGGATCAGATACGGCTCGTAGACCTCTTCGAGGGTCGCGGCATCCTCCCCCACGGCTACCGCGAGCGAGTTCAGTCCCACCGGCCCTCCCTCGAAGCTGTCGATGATGGCACGGAGCACCCGGGCATCCATCTCATCCAGCCCGTATTCGTCGACGTTCAGCATCTCGAGGGCCTGCCGGGCCGTCTGGCCATCGACCTTGCCGTCGGCCTTCACCTCCGCGTAGTCGCGTACCCGGCGCAGCAGGCGGTTGGCGATGCGGGGCGTGCCTCGGGATCGGCGCGCGATCTCTTCCGAGCCTTCGTCCGTGACGGGCACGCCGAAGATCATCGCGGATCGCTCGACGATCTCCCGCAGGTCCGTCGGCGGGTAGTAGTTGAGGCGCTCGATCACGCCGAAGCGGGCCCGCATCGGCGCCGTCAGAAGACCGAAGCGCGTGGTGGCGCCGACCAGCGTGAACTGCTCGATCTTCATCGAGACCGTCTGCGCCCGTGCTCCCTCGCTGAGTCTGATCTCGATGCGGTAGTCCTCCATCGCCGGGTACAGGTATTCCTCAATCACCGGCCGCAGCCGGTGGATCTCGTCTATGAAGAGGATGTCTCGATGCTCGAGATTGGTCAGCAGCGCCGCCAGATCCCCCGGCTTCTCCAGCACGGGGCCCGAGGTGATCTTGATGTTCACCCCCAGCTCGCGGGCCATCAGGATGGCGAGCGTTGTTTTGCCGAGCCCCGGTGGGCCGAAGAAGAGGGCGTGATCGAGGGCTTCCTCGCGCTGCAGGGCCGCCTTGATATAGACGTCCAGGGCCTCTTTGACGTTCGGCTGGCCGACGAACTCGGCCAGGCACGCCGGCCGGAGCGACTGCTCCACCGTCGACTCTCCGCCCAGCGGCTCGGGCGTCGTGATCTCGACTCGATTCGTCATTCCGCAGATACGCTCACAGGTGCTGCAGGGCCGCCCGAATGATCTCCTCGGCGTCCGCCTCCCGGCCGGCTAGCTCCCGGCGAGCCGCGGCCAGCGCCGCGTCCGCCTCGAGCACCGAGTAGCCCAGCGCCCTGAGCGCTTCCAGCGCGGCCAGCCTTCCCGATACAACCTCTGCCCCGGGGGCCTCCACGGCCAGATCGTCCAGCTTGTCCGCCAGCTCGATGGTCAGGCGTTCGGCCGTCTTTCGACCGACTCCGCTCACCTGCTGCAGCACGGTGTGGTTCCGGTCGCGAAGCGCACCGACGATCCTGCTCGCGGGCAGGGAGCCCAGGATCGTCATCGCCAGGCGGGGTCCGACCCCCGATGCCGCCTGCAGGCGGAGGAAGAGCACACGGTCGGTCCGCGAACCGAATCCGTACAGCTCCAGGCCATCGTCACGGCCGACCAGCGCCGTATGAAGGTCCACGTCCCCGCCGATCTCAGGGAGCGTTTCGAACGTGCGCGAGGGTAGGAAGACCTCGTACCCGATCCCCGCCACTGTCATGACGTGGACCCTGTCTCCTTCGATGGCAGTCAGCTCTCCACGCACCCGGCTGATCATCTGCCGCCCCCTTTGCCCGCGAGCGGGCCGACGCCGGTCAGAATGTGGCAGAGCGCCGCTGCGCACCCGTCTGCCGCATCGGATGGGCTGGGCGGCTCGGCCAGGCCCAGGAGTTTCTGTACCATATAGGCCACCTGTTCCTTCGTGGCGCGCCCGGTGCCCACCACGGCCTTCTTGATTTCCGCCGGCGGGTACTCGGCCACCCGGAGCCCGCGCTGGGCGCCGGCCAGGAGCGCCACACCACGGGCGTGGGCCAGGACGACCGCTGTCCGCAGGTTGTCCCCGTAAAACACGCCCTCTACCGAAAGGCAGGATGGCTCCAAACGGTCTATGACCGCCAGCAGGTCCTCGTGGATCTGCACCAGGCGGGCCGCCAGCTCAACCTCCTTCCGGGGCCGGATCACCCCGCATTCCACCAGCCGGCAATCCGTTCCCCTGCCCTCGACGACGCCGTAACCGGTCGCGGTCGTACCCGGGTCGATGCCGAGGACTCTCATCACCTCACCCCCACCCTGAAACAAGACGGGACGGGCCCGGAGCCCGTCCCGATCAAAGGTGGCATGGGGTCGCGGCGAGTTGCATCAACCCGTCTCGAGGGCCGCGAACGCCTCGTCGTCCACCTCGAAGTTGGAATACAGCTTAATGACGTCGTCCTGGTCCTCGAGGGCGGCGATCAATTTCAGCAGGCGCTCCGCCTCCTTCCCCTCCACCCGGGTAGTCGTCGTGGGAACCAGGGCCAGCTCAGCCTCCTTCCATTCGACTCCATGCTCGCGCAGGGTGTCCTGGACGGCATGGAAGTCGGAAACCGACGTCGTAAGCACATGGACGCCAGCCTCGAACACGAGGTCTTCGGCGCCCGCGCGCAGGGCCAGATCCATGGCCGTTTCTTCGTTGTAGCGGGAGGCGTCGAGAAGTATCTGCCCCTTTCGCTCGAACATCCAGGCGACCGAACCGTTCTGGCCCAGGTTGCCGCCGAGTTTGCTCATGAGGTGACGGATCTCTGCGATGGTCCGTCTCGAGTTGTCGGTGACGCACTCCAGGAAGATGGCGACACCGCCCGGACCATATCCCTCATACGTCGCCTCCTCGAAGCTCATCCCCGGCAGGTCACCGGTGCCCCGCTTGATGGCCCGTTCGATGTTGGCCGCGGGCATGTTCTCCGCCTTGGCGTTGGCGACGGCGGTTCGCAGGCGCGGGTTGAAATTCGGATCGCCACCCGCCTGGCGTGCGGCCACCGCGATCTCCCGGCCCAGCTTCGAGAACATACTGCCGCGGGCCTGGTCGTTGGCGGCCTTCTGCCGCTTGATCTGCGCCCACTTGCTGTGTCCGGCCAAGCTGTCAGCGTCCTTCCTGTTCCCGGCGTGTCTCGGCATCGGCGATGATCTTCCGCGTCACATCGGGAGGCACCGGCTCGTACCCCGCCAAATCACGGGCGTGCGCGCCCTTCCCCTGGGTCAGAGAGCGTAGAGCCGTCGAGTACTTGTACAGCTCTGCCTCCGGGACCGATGCCTTCACAACCTGCCAACGGCCATCGGCGTCCATGCCCATGATGCGGCCGCGGCGCTGGTTCAGATCGCCGATTACCTCGCCCATGAACTCCTCCGGGGTACGCACGGTAACGTTCACGATCGGCTCCAAGACGATCGGACCGGCCTGCTTCGCCACGCTCTTGAAGGCCAGTGAGCCGGCGACCTTGAAGGCCTGCTCCGAGCTGTCCACCGAGTGGTACGACCCGTCGTAGCATTCCGCCTCGAAGTCCACAAGCGGGTAGCCGGCCAGGACGCCCCGCCGCGACGCTTCCCGTATCCCCTTGTCGACCGCGGGCACGAACTTACCCGGAATCACGCCGCCAACGATCTTGTTGATGAACTCGTATCCATCTCCACGAGATCGCGGCCGGAGGCGTACCCAGCAGTCGCCGTATTGTCCACGTCCGCCTGTCTGCTTCTTGTAGCGGCCCTGACCCTCGGCGCTCTTCGTGATCGTCTCTCGGTAAGCGATCCGCGGTGCTTCCGTCTCGACGTGCACCCCATACTTCCGCTCCAGACGCTCCATGGCGACGTTCAGGTGCAGCTCGCCCAGACCACGCGCGATCGTCTGGCCCAGCTCTGCCTCGTAGGCGGCGACGAAGGTCGGGTCCTCCTCGTGTACCTTCGACAGGCCGGTGGCCAGCTTGTCCTCCTCTCCCCGGGATGCCGGTCGCAGGGCGATGGAAATGTCCGGTCTCGGCCAGGCGATCTCCTCCAGCGTGAGGTGCTTCCCCTGGTCGCAGAGCGTGTCTCCGGTGTGCGTATCCTTGAGCTTCGCGACAACGCCTATGTCTCCGGCGTGCAGCCGTGGAACCTCGCTCCTGTGAGCTCCGTCTGGAATCCCCAGGTGCGAGATCCGCTCCGTTGCCCGGCGAGCCGGGTTGGAGACGGTGGCTCCGCTCGTCACGACCCCGCTGAACACCCGGAAGAAGCTGAGCTCGCCCACGCGGGGCTCCTGCGTCGTCTTGAACACCATCGCGGTGAACGGAGATGAGTCCTCGGGCGCCAGCTCGACGGTCTCTCCCCTGGAGTCTTGGGCGACCAGGGCGCCTGTGTCGGCCGGCGAGGGCATGAGCTCGACCAGCTTGTTCATCACCGCACGGACACCGCGCCCCGTGTCGCCGGATCCGCAGAACACGGGGAACAGCTCGCCCCGCCACATTGCGGCCGACATGGCGGCCAGCACCTTGTCGCGGTCCAGCTCCTCGCCTTCCAGATACGCCTCGAGCAGCTCGTCGTCGGTTGTGGCGATGGTCTCGATGAGCTGCTCGCGGTAGGTATCGACCGTCGACAGCAGATCCTCCGGGACTTCCGTCTCCTCGTACTCGCCCTTCGAGGACCGATCCTTGTAGATGTGAGCCCGGTTGGAGAACAGGTTGACGATGCCCCTGAAGCTGTCGCCGGAGCCTATAGGGATCTCGACCGGGATCACATCTCCCTTGAGGGATGCCTTGATCTGCTCGAAGCACTTCTGGAACGAGGCGTTCTCACGGTCCATCATCGAGACGAAGAAGATGCTCGGCAGGCCACGCCTCGCACATGCGTTCGAGACCCGCTCCGTGCCCACCTCGACGCCGTTCGTGGCGTTGACCACGATCAGGCCGCCGTCCGCGACGCGAACGCCGGCCTCCGCCTCGCCGAAGAAATCCAGGTAACCGGGAGTGTCGATGAGGTTGAGCTTGCAATCCATCCACTCGACCCGGGCGACGGCCAGGTTGATGGAGATGCCGTGATCGATCTCTTCGGGAGTGAAGTCGGTATGCGCCGTTCCGCTCTCTACGGCGCCGCGGCGCGTAGTGGATCCCGCTATGTAGCACATGGCGTCCACGAGAGTGGTCTTCCCGCTGCCGCCGTGTCCAAGGACCGCGATATTTCTGATACTGGAGGAACCGTACTCGGTACCCATCGCACCAAACCTCCTTTCCGGGGGTCACGTCTGAGGACGGGTCGCACGTCCGGGACAGACACGTCCCGGGCGGACTCGCCTCGGAACGAGACTGAATATTCTAGAGGCCGATTGCCTGCCGCGAAAGGTAACCGCGGCCAGCGTCGGACCGAGGGTCAAGAACTGCGTGGCGAGGCTACTGGGCGCCGCGGTAACGGCGGCTCATATCGTCCAGAAAGGCTCTCTCCTCCGGACTCAGTGAGTCGATGCCCTTATCGCGGATTTTGTCCAGAATCCTGTCGACCTCGTCCAGTTTGTCCTGGTCGACGGGCCGGTCGCGACCGGGCCTTCTGGGCGGCTCGGACGCCTGACCGGCGCCCGCAGACCGCTCACCGGTCCGACCGGAGTGAACCTTCAGTCCGCGCAGGCGTGCCTTCAGAGGTCCGAGTCGGGATTCGATCCGACGGCCATGCTTCATGTAGATCCAGGCCGTGACGAAGCCTCCCAGGTGCGTCCAGTGCGCCACGCCGCCACCGCCGGTGCGACCCGACGTGAACGTGGCGTAAAACGTCATCACGGCCAGGATACCGACGAAATACTTGGCCTTGACGGGCAGCAGGCCCCAGATGTAGAGCGGCGCGTTGGGCCATTTCATGGCGAAAGCCAGCATCAGCCCGAACACCGCCCCCGAGGCGCCGATTACCAGTGGGCTGCCGATGAGCCCGATCAGCAGGAACGAAGTGAATGCCGCTCCAAGTCCGCAGACGAGATAGAACTTGATGAACTCCCGCCCCCCCCACTCACGCTCGAGCGGAGGGCCGAAGAAGAAGACGGCGACCATGTTGAAGAACACATGCCAGAAGCCGCCGTGGACGAACATGTAAGTGACCGGCGACCACGGGTGCCGCAGCACGGTGGCCGGTGAGAAGCCGAACGTGTTCACGGTCCACAGGAAGGGCAGGATTCCCAGCACCATCAGCAGCCAGATCCCGAAGTTGGCTATCAGTAGCCGCTTGACCCACGTCGTCAGGACGAAGCCGAAACGGCCGCCTCCACCGCCGTAGCCGGTGGCGTAGGAATAGCTGTACGAGCGATCCTGGTATCCCATGGGCCGCTAAGACACCTGGTCGACGCTGGCGGTTCCGCCGGCCGCCGCATCCTCATTGTTTCCCTCCAGCGCCGCCAGAGCGATTCGCTCGCACAGCTCGGGGAAGGAAATCCCTGCGGCCCTGGCCGCCATCGGGACCAGACTCGTCGCCGTCAGGCCGGGAAGGCTGTTCGCCTCCAGGCACCAGGGAGTCCCGTCCGCGTCGTCCCATCGGAAATCGACGCGGCTGTAGCATGCCTGGCGGAGCGCCGCGTATGCGCGCACCGCCAGCTCGGCGAGGCTCGCCGCCTCGTCCGGGGCGAGCTGCGCCGGTACCTCGTACCGAGACATCCCCGGTGTGTACTTGCACTCGTAGTCGTAGACGTCGTGGCTCGGAACGATCTCCACCGGAGGTAGTGGCTGACCTTCCAGAACCGCCACCGTCAGCTCACGGCCAGGCACGAACCGCTCACAGAGAACGTCGCGATCGAAACGGGCGGCCAGTTCCATCGCCGGCCCGAGCTCCCCGGAGTCCCGAACCACGGTGAGGCCGACCGTGGAGCCCCCGTTCGAGGGCTTGACCACCAGCGGCAGGCCCAGGCTTTCCAGGATTCCTTCCCTCGACGCCAGAAGGGGCGCCCAGTCCGGGGTGGGCACTCCCGCCTGGATCATGAGCTCCTTCGACACCCTCTTGTCGAACGCGATCGCGCTGCCCAGGGGCCCGCTGCCGGTATACCGGATGCCGGCCATGTCCAGGAGCGCCTGCACCTTGCCGTCCTCGCCGTCCTCACCGTGAAGCCCGAGGAAGGCGACGTCTGCGTTTCGAAGCGCCGGGAGCTCCGCCAGAGCGGCGCCTACGGCCGAGCTCCGGAGCCGTTCCAGCTCCTCCAGGTCCGGAGGGTCGACCCCCACCGCGCCGCCCAGCATCCGCTCCTCTTCCTGCCGGGGTATGGCGCCGTGCGCCGGATCCACGGCCACTACGGTGTGGCCCCGCTCGCGAAGCGCCTCTACTACCGCCCGGCCGCTAGCCAGCGATACGTTCCGCTCTTCGTTCGTCCCTCCGAGGACTACGGCCACGTTCAGAGAAGTCACACTTCCTCTCCCGCCGTCCAGCTACCCGAGGCGACGGTAGCGGCCGTCGCGCCCCCGGTGATTCTGATCAGCAGCGTCCGGCCGGTCGCGTGGAGGACGTCGTCGTCGAACGGATTCGGCTGCGCTTCATGGGTCATGCTTCGAAGCCTTCTGCGGATCTGGGTAGATGACGGGGAGGCGGCCCCAGATAGCCACGGGCTGCCCTCCCTGCTCCGCGGGCTCGTAGCGGAGCCGCTGTGAGTTCGCCACGGCCGCGGAGTCCAGGCTCGCGAACCCGCTGGACTCGAGGACGAATGCCGAGTCCACCGTGCCCGCCGGCGAGATCAACAGCTTCAGGATCGTGGTCCCCGTCGCGCCCTGCGCCCATGCGTCGGTCGGATACTCGAAAGGGTGCTGTTCGTCGAGTCGGACGGGTGGCTTCAGCGCGGCGTTCTGCACGCCGATCTTCAGCCCGCCCATGGCCGGATTGACGGTGTCTGCACAGCCGGCTACGAGAAGGGCGGCCGCGAGCGAGAGTCCGCGCGCCTTGCCGGTCACGCATCCTCCTCGCTGACCACCCGCTTGAGCTCGGTGAGAACGACCAGGGCGTCCAGCGGCGTCATGCTCTCGGGATCCAGCTCCACCAGCCGCTCATGGATCGGGGAGGGCCGCAGCTCGAACAGCGAGAGTTGACCGCGTTCCCGATCGGCCAGATGGGAAAGCCGGCTCCCGCCTCCAGGTCCTTCCTCCAGCTCGTGAAGGACGGTGAGCGCTCGGTCGACGACCTCCCTCGGGACACCTGCGAGCTGCGCTACGTGGACCCCGTACGAGCGGTCGCAACCGCCGGGCTCCAGGCGGCGCAGGAACACGATGTCGTCGCCGGTCTCGCGGACTGCCACGTTGAAGGCGCCGACGCCGTCCATCATGTCGGCGAGCTCCACCAGCTCGTGGTAGTGCGTGGCGAAGATCGTCCTTGCACCGATGCGATCATGGACGTACTCGGTCACCGCCCAGGCGATGGCGACCCCATCATACGTCGAGGTGCCTCGCCCGATCTCGTCCAGCAGCACGAGGCTCCGGTCGGTCGCCCCGTTCAGGATGGTAGCGGTTTCGGTCATCTCCACCATGAAGGTGCTCTGGCCTCGTGCCAGGCTGTCCGACGCTCCCACGCGCGTGAAGATGCGGTCACAGATCCCGATGCGTGCCGCGGCCGCGGGCACGAACGAGCCTACCTGTGCCATGAGCACGATCAGGCCCACCTGGCGCAGCAGGGTGGACTTTCCGGCCATGTTCGGACCCGTGAGAACCATGACGAACGTGCCGGCATCGAGAATGACATCGTTGGGAATGAAGTCCTCGCGCGCGATCATCCGCTCGACGACCGGGTGGCGCCCTGACCTGATGTCGAGCCCGTACTCCGAGCTGGGTCGGGGCCGGGCGTATCCGTTCCGGTCAGCCACGTCCGCCAGTGCGCTGTGCACGTCGAGCTCCGAAACGCGCGCGGCCGTTTCCTGCAGCCGCTCGACGTCCTCTGCCAGCTCCTCCCGCAGCTCCCGGAAGAGGCGGGCCTCCAGAGCCGCGATTCGCTCCTCGGCGCCGACGACCTTCTCCTCCCACTCTTTCAGCTCAGGCGTGACGAAGCGCTCCGCGTTGGTGAGCGTCTGCTTCCGCTGGTAGTGCTCGGGAACGCGGGAGAGGTTCGGGCGCGTCACCTCGATGTAGTATCCGAAGATCTTGTTGAAGCCGATCTTGAGGCTGTCGATTCCGGTCCGCTCGCGCTCCGCCTGTTGGAGACCGGCAATCCACTCCACCGCCCCGTCCCGAAGCTCCCTGAGCCCGTCCAGCTCTTCCGAGAACCCGCGCTGTATCACGCCGCCACCTGCCAGGGTCGCGGGCGAATCGGCCGCGACGGTGCCCTCGATGCGCTCCCGCACGTCCTCGAGAGCATCGAATTCCTTTGCCAGCCCGGCCAGCCGGTGCGCCTTCGGCCTGCCCAGCGCAGCTCCAAGCCTCGGAAGGGGCTCCAGGGAACGGGACAGGGTCAGGAGCTCTCTCGGCGCGACGCGGCCGGCGGAGATCTTGGCAGCCAGTCGCTCCAGGTCGCGGATCTCACTCAGGCACTCCCGTAGCCCCCGGCGGCGCGACGGATCCTCCAGCAACTCCTGCACCGCGTCGAGCCGGGCGTCGATCTCCGCCACGTCCACCAGCGGACGAAGCAGCCTCCGGCGAAGCAGCCGTCGGCCCATGGGCGTCAGGGTGCGGTCGAGCACCTCGATCAGCGTACCTCCCTCGGAGCCTCGAAGCGGCTCGACGATTTCCAGATTGCGGCGGGTCATCTCATCCAGGTGCAGGTAGCGGCCGGCGCGCTCGACCCGCGGCTCTCGGAGATGATCGATACCGGAAGGCCTCACCTCCTCCAGGTAGGCGAGGACGGCACCGGCGGCCGCCAGCAGGTGCAAGTCCGACTTCCGCGACAGACCGAAGCCTTCCGTTCCGAGAACGCCGTAGTGTCTGCACAGCGTCTCCGCTGCGAAGTCGGCGTCGAAGCGCCACGGCTCCCGGCGGGTCACGACCCAGGCGCCGTACGGCGGATCGGGCTCCTGAGCCGACACGAGGAGCTCTGCCGGCTCCATCCGCGCCAGCTCGTCCGCCAGCGCCGCCGCGCTGCACTCCCACACCTCGAACTCGCCGGTCGAGAGATCGGCGGTCGCGACACCCACCGGGTCGGTCCCCGACAGCGCAGCGACGAAGTTGTTGCGCCCGGAGCTGAGGAGTGAGTCCTCCAGGGTGGCGCCGGGGGTGACGACTTCCGTTACCTCGCGGCGCACGATTCCGTCTGCCTCCGCCGCATCCTCTACCTGTTCGCAGATGGCGACTCGCCTTCCCTCACGTACCAGTCGGGGGAGGTACTCGTCGATGGCCTTCGCCGGCACCCCGGCCAGAGGCACTTCCCTTGTGCCACCGTTGTTGCGGGAGGTCAGGGTGATGCCGAGGAGGCGGCTCCCCTCCTCGGCATCATCGAAGAACATCTCATAGAAATCGCCCACTCGGAAGAAGAGGATCGAATCCGGGTGTCGCGCCTTGATGTCCAGGTATTGCTGGATGAGCGGCGTGTTCGCCGCTGTCTTGCTCACGGCTCCTCCGGAACCACAATCGCCTCGAAGCCGGCCGACGCCAGCTCGACGGCGTGTCGGGCGGCCTCCTCGCGTCGCATGAAGCGGCCGGAGCGGACCCGATACAGCCCGCTGCTGTCCAACGGCTCGATCAACCTGGCCGCCACGCCGGTAGCTGCTACCCTGTTTCTAAGCTCCACCGCAGTGCCCCGGGAAAGGAAGGCCCCCAGTTGCACGGTGAAGGTCTCGCTTGCCCCGTACTGTTCACCCTCCGGGCCGCAGCGCGCCAGTGCGGATTCTGCCAGGCGGCGGTCCGAGGCGGACTCCGGGCGCGGGGGCAAGCGGAGTGCCCGTTCCCAGGCCTCGCATGCGCCGGCCGGATTCCCTGCGGCAGCGCGGCCGTTCCCGGTCCACAGCCAGGACGAGAGAATCTGGGGGCTTCCGGGAAAGTCCGCCCGGAGCCGCTCGAGGTCCTCCTCGGCCCGACCGGGATCTCCCAGGGCGACGCGAAGCTGGGCGAGACGAAGCCGCGCCAGCGGGCCGTATGGCTCGCCGCCCCGTATGGCGACCCAGAGGTAGTCCACCTCGGCCGAGTCCAGGTCCCTCGCCAGACGGGCTCTCAGGTATCGGGCGCGGGGTACGTCGGCGCCGGCATCGGTCGCCTGGGGCGACCCGAACCACACCCCGAGCAGATTCCGGGCCGCCTCCAGGTCTCCTCCGTCTGCTGCCGTCGCAACGGCATCCAGCCCACCGCCGCTCTGGCCATGGGCGGGTACATGGAGCGCCAGAAGAACTGCCGGGAGGGCAGCGAGCCAGCACACGAGATTCCTGGTCAAGCGGCGCCTCCGGCCCCACGTCGCCCTGCACCCGCCCGGTGCTCCAGGCGCAGCAGCAACTCCTCGAGAACAGCCGCATCGCCATCGGCCGCCGAGCTCTTGGAGCGGGCGTCGGCCTGCCTTAGGTTCCTCAGGGCATGCTCGATCTCCGACTTGCTCCACATCCGTGCCTGCCGGGCGAAGGTCGCCGCCTTGAAACGCAGATAGGGCTTTCCCGCGTCGGAGAGCGTTCGCTCCACCAGTCTCGCACCTCCCTCCAGCGCGATACCCAGATAGATATGGTGATCCACCATGCCACCGATCAAACCGACGGCGCCCTCGTCACCGGCCAGGAGCGCGGGCAGCTCCCGGCGTGCCATGGCATACTCGCGCGACGCTACTCTATCGAGCCAGGCCCAACGGTTCACCTCTCGGACGTTGGGAACGAGCTCCGCGACCCGCTCCACCGTGATGTCGCGCTCGCTCGCCCCGCACAGCTTTTCCAGCTCGGCGTCCAGAACACCCAGGTCGGATCCGATCGCCCCTGCCAGGGCCTCGGCCGCCGGTACCGAGAGCTGGACGCCGTACGTTCGGCGGGCTCTCTCCATGAGCCAACCCGGGATCTCCGCATCTTTCGGCGCCGTCCACTCCAGACTCAGAGCCCCTTCCTTCAACCTCCGGTAGAACGCCTTGCGGGAGCCCTTGGGAATGGTCGCCGTGACGATCAGGGTGAGATCCGGCGGAAGAGACTTCAGCGCCTCCTCGATAACGTCGCAGCCCGTCGGAGTTAGTCTCTCGGCACCGTAGAGCGCGACCACGCGCCGCGGGGCCATCACCGGCGGCATCGCGAGAGACGCCGCGAGAGCCTCGGGGCTCGTCTCCGCTCCTCGGAAGATGTCGAAGTTGAAATCGCGGGTGCCCGGATCCAAAGCCGCCTCCGCCAGGCGCCGAGCCGCTTCATCCCTGAGGCGAACCGCGTCCCCGTGAAGGAAGAAGGCGCCGCCGAGCTCGCCTCGTTCGATTGCTCGATCGAGTCGTTGGTCAGCGGCCAGGCTCACGGTCGCCGGAGCCCTTTCTCCGATAGCCAGCGATGAGGGCGCGGACGGCGCCATAGCATTCCTCTCGCCTCAGCGTGAGGGTGCCGGAACCACGCGTCGGTAAGAGGCGTCGAGGATGACAGTCTGGTGGACGTGCGAGCGGGGTGGCCACTCAACGTCCCCGCCGTCCAGCATCGAGGGAGCTGCGTCCAGAAGGTCGCTGACGAACGGCCCCTGCCGGAAAAGGGCCGGGACCAGCTCGGCCGAGCGGGGGGGCGCTTCCACGGCCACCGCGGGTAGCTCGAGCTCCACCGGCACGCTGGCGGCGAACGGCAGCCAGAACAGAGCCAGAATGCCTACCGCCGCGACCCCGATCAGCGCGGCGCTGCCGCCGAAGCGCCTCCTGTAAGGGTGCATCACTCCCTCATCGACGTTGTACAGCCGATGGCGCAGGCGCGGCATGAAGTCGTCGGAGCTTTCGGCGGAGGGCATGCTGCAGAGGAGTTGGACGCCTCTTCCCATCACGCGATGGTAACGGGCGCAATGCGGACAGGCCTTCAGATGAGCCTCGAACTCGACCCGCCGCTTCTCCGGCAGAAGGCCGTCGCGATAATCAGAGTAGTCGTCGAGAAAACGCTCACAGAGCATGGAGACGCTCAACTGGTTCTTTGCTGCCCGGCCTCTTCCGGGCACTGCCTCTCAGCGGGCCTCTAGTACGCGTCAGCGATACCGGTGTTCCTCTTCCAGCACGCAGAAGAGGCGGCCTCTCGACCGCCTCCTCAAAGTACCTGAACGGGCCTGCGGGGTTCCGCCCGCGACGTCCTACTCGAGCATCGGAGCGATGATCTGCGCGAACTTGTTCCGGGCCCGATTCAACCGCGACTTGACCGTCCCCAGAGTGACGCCGGTGATATCTGAGATCTCCTCGTACGTCTTTCCTTCCATCTCCCTGAGCACGAAGACGACTCGGTGGTGCTCGGGCAGCTCGATGACGGCCTTCTCCACCTGCTCCCGCAGGTGCCTCTTCCGGAACAGGTCGTCCGGCGAGTATGAGGAATCCTCCCACTGGAGCGGCCTGTGATCCGCCTCCCAGTTCTTCTTTATGGCCTGGAAGAGCACCATCGGGTTTCGTGACCGGTTGCGGAGCTCGTTCTTCGCCAGGTTGCTGGCGATCGTGTAGATCCAGGTGGAGAACTTCTTCGTTGGATCGAACCGGTGCAGATGCCTGTAGACCCTCACGAAGGTCTCCTGCACGAGGTCCTCCGCCCGTTCCCGGTCTCCGATCGTCCGATAGATGAAATTCAGCAGTCGGGCGTGGTAGCGCTCGGCGAGCTCATGGAAGGCGAAACGACGGCCGTCCAGGTACTCGGCGACCAGCGCCGCGTCATCCAGCTCCTTGAGATCGGAGCGGACCTTCTCGGTCCGGACGCGGATCATGTCCTCGGCTGCCTCGTGTTTCGGCATTTGCACTCCCCTGGTCTCCAGGCTCCACTGCCTCGTCCAGCCTCACCGGCCGTCGGCGGCGCCGTAAGCGCTCGGCCGCGGCGAGGTACGCCGCTGAGCCTCTCTACGCACGACACCGACCTTTGAGCACGAGCGGCACGCCGCCATGACGCCTTGCGACCGCGGGCCCGGTTCCTTCCCCTGCACCCGTTTAGACACCCCGTGCAGCGGATTCGTTGTTCATCCCGCCATCCTCGACGGTCCACAGCTCCGGAAAGGCCGCCGCCATGAGCAGCGCGCAGACCGTCTTGCCATCGACGATCTCGCCGCCGCGGACCATCTCCAGCGCCGTTCGAAGCGGAAGCTCGTGCCGTTCCAGAAACTCGTGCGCCTCCGGAGCGAAGACTCCCTCGCTGAGATCCATGGCCACGTAGAGGTGAATGACCTCGTCCGTGAAGCCCGGAGTCGTCAGCAGCGCCGTGAGCTCGCGCATCTCCGACGCCCGGAGGCCGGCTTCCTCCTCCAGCTCGCGGCGCGCGCAGGCCTCCGGAGGCTCTCCGGAATCGAGCTTCCCGGCCGGTACCTCCCAGACCATCCCGCCTGCCGCATACCGGTACTGTCGCAACAGTACGACGGCAGCCTCCCTTCCCCCCGACCACTCGCCGGGCCGGTAGATGGGAAGAACGGCGGCTGCACCGCGGTGACGTATCACCTCCAGCTTGCCGACGCTGCCGTCGGGATAACGGATCGTGTCCTCGCGCACGTCGAGGATCTTTCCCCTGAAGACGGATCGACTCTCGATCCTTCCCACAAGGGGCGATCCGTTTGAGGGTTCGTCGCTCACGGAGACATCCGAGAAACAGCAAGCATCGTAACCGAAAACATACCGAAAGTCAAGCGCTGACTAACGTATCTCAAGTGGCTGCCTTGAGTTGCACCGCCCCGTATCGCTCGAGTGGTTGGGCGACGACGGCCGCGTCGCCCACTACTAGGGCGGTGAGCCGCGCTCGGTCCAGATAGCGGCGGGACGCTTGCACCACGGCCTCGGGGTCGACCGCGCACACTCGATCCGAAAACGTCGGCCAGTAGTCGTCGGGGAGTCCGTAGGTTACCGTTTCGACGACCTTCGAGGTAACCTGGCTGACGGTCTCGAACTTCCGTGGCAGCGAGAGCGTCAGAGCGTTGATCGCGAGGCGCATCTCCTCTTGGGTCGGGAGCTCCTCGCTCATGCGCTTCAGCTCCCGGAACATCTCAGCGAGCGCGTCCGCGGTCACCGCCGTCTCGACCGCAGTCCTCGCCACGAAGGGGCCGGCGGCTCTTCGCATGGCGAAGGTGGTGCGGGCACCGTACGTCCAGCCCTTCTCCTCGCGCAGCTTCATGTTAAGGCGCGAGTTGAACACGCCGCCCAGAATCGCGTTCAACACTCGCACGTCGAACTCGTCGGTCGCACCGCGGGCAATCCCGATTCCGCCGATTCGGAGCTCGGACTGCTGGCTCCCCGGCCTATCGATGAGAAGCACTTCCTCGGCGCCTGACGACTCCACCGTGGCCGGAATCGCGGAATCCGGGGCACCCCGCCCCCACCCGGAGAACCTGGAGTCCACCAACTCCAGAAGCCGGTCCTGCTCGACGTGGCCACAGGCTACGAGCGCGGCGCCCCCGGGAAGGTACGTGGAGGCGTGGAAGCTCCGAATCGTGTGTGCATCCAGTTCCGCGACGCGCTCCGACGTCCCGATGGTCAGCGCTCCGAACGGGTGATCCCCGTACACCGCCTCGAGAAGCCCTTGGGCGGCGCGATGGGCGGGCTCATCCTCCTTCCGCCGGATCTCGTCCACCCTTTCCTGTCGCACCCGCTCCACTTCTCCGTCCAGGAAGTCGGGACTTTGGACGGCCGACGCAAGGAAATCCAGGGCCTCTTCGAGCGTTCCGCTCAGAGTGTGCATCGAGAGCACCGTGACGTCATAGCCGGACGAGACCGTGAAGGAGGCTCCGATTCGGTCCAGCCGGGTAGCCATCTCGGCGGCGCCCACACCGGCCGCTCCCTCCGTGAGCAGGCGGGCCGTCAGCGACGCGAGTCCAGCACGATCCACGGGCAGGGCGCCCGCCCCCGCCTCCACGACCAGCCTCAGCGAGACCTCCGGTAGCGCCTGGCGCCTGGCCGCCACGACCTTCATTCCGTTGTCCAAGCGGAGTCTCTCGAATCGCGGAAGCGCCAGCGATCGCGTCGGCCCCGGCCGTGGGGGGGAGGTTCGATCTATGACTCTCACCGGCCGGCCTCCGGCACGACGTGCAGGACCGTGCGGTTCCCCGGGAGGAGCATCCCGCTAGCGAGCCGCTCCACGTCTCGGGGCCCCACAGCGGCGTACATGCCGAATGCCTCGTTCACGTAGCCCGGATCTCCTTTCAAGACCGCGGCGTGGGCCAGAGCGTCAGCCCGCTGCCCCGTGCTACGCAGATCCGTGATCAGGCTGCGCTGCATCCGGTTGCGGGCCCCGGTGATCTCCTCCCTCCGGGGCGCTTCCCGGATCAGGCCGTCCAGGGTCTCGTCGATCGCCGCCTCGAGTCCCGCGGCCGAGACACCGGGCCGGGCTGTGGCCACCAACCACAGCATGCCGGCCTTCTCCAGGGGCCACGTCCAGGCGTAGACCTCGCCGGCGACCTGCTTGTCGTACACCAGGTCGTGGTAGAGCCGGGAGCTTCGGCCTTCCGCAAGCAGGGATGCCACCACGCGGGCGGTTTCCCAGTCGGCGTCGGGGAACGGCGGCGCGTGGAACATCATGTAGACCCGCGGCACCTGCACCCGATCCTCCAGAACCGCCCGCCTCTCTCCCATTGAAACGTCATCGGGCACCGGTGCCCGGACCGGCTCCGCGCCGACCGGGATCTCATCGAAGTAGCGCTGTACCCGACGCATGGCCTCCGCACGCTCGAAGTCGCCCACCAGAACCAGCACGGCGTTGCCCGGAGCGTACCACGTCCGGAAGAACTGCTTGACGTCAGCCAGAGTGGCGGCGTCAAGATCCTCCATGTAGCCGATCGTCGGATGCCGGTACGGATGACCCTCCGGATACGCCTCGCGCAGCACGGTCTCCACGGCGAGCCCATAGGGGCGGTTCTCGTAGGACTGCCGGCGTTCGTTCTTCACCACGTCACGCTGGTTGTCCAGCTTTTCCGCGGTAATCGCGGTGAGAAACCAGCCCATCCGATCCGACTCCAGCCACAGAGCGAGGTCGAGACGGCTGGCGGGAAGCGTCTCGAAGTAGTTGGTCCGGTCGAACCAGGTGGAGCCGTTCAGAGTGCCGCCGGCGTCCTGTACGTACTTGAAGTGCTCGGACTCGCCCACGTGCTCCGATCCCTGGAACAGCAAGTGCTCGAACAGGTGTGCGAAGCCGGTCCGACCTTTCGGCTCGTTCTTCGATCCCACGTGATACATCAGATGCACCGAAACGAGCGGGCTGGAACGATCCTCGTTCAGGATCACGCGCAGGCCGTTGTCGAGTACTTCGGTATCCAGGTGGAAGCGAACCGCGCCTGAGATCTATGCCTCGCCGTCAGAAGACTCCGTTAAGCACACGGCCGGTCAGGCCGGCCTCTGTAAGAACAAGGTGGCGAATCTACCCCTGCCGAACGAGGGGCTCAACGGTTGGCTCGGCTGTGCCTCGCGAGCGGGCGCGGCGGATCAGAGGCCGGTCGAGTCTGCGATCGAGTACTCGAGGACCGCGGGGACGGGCAGGTGGCGGATGGCGATCAAGCGTCCCCGCCTCTCGTCCGCGGCGATCGCCGCGACTTCGGCGTCCAGCTTGATGGCCTCAATGTAGCGGCCTTCCCAATCGAACACGTGGATGTACTCGCCGTATGTGGCACGGTCGGGGTAGCCGGCTCGCGTCCGGCCCGAGAAGAGAGCGTAGATGCGATCGCGCGTCGGAGCGACGTCAAGGTAGCCGAAACGCATATCCTTACCGCTCATCATGGTGGGACCGCCTTCCGCCTTCCCCACCTCGAATCTGGGATCGAAGGAGAATGGCCCGGAGGCGCGTTCCACCAAATCGCCGGCGGCGGTATATATCTCAACCGTGCTGGCGTGGCGGTTGGCGATTACCACCAGGGATCGGTCTGGACGGGTCTTCATTATTCCCTGATAGGCGTGTTGTAGCACATGCGGAGGAATCGAGGCGTCGCTTCCCGGCAGGTCGCCCAAGAAGCGCCGCATCTGGCCCGCACCGTCGAACTCGCCGATCCGGCCCTGCATGAAGAAACCCAGGGCCAGAAGCCGGTCCTCGTCAACCCAGACCGGATTCGTCACCGGCGCATCGGATTGAAGTTGCACGGTGCGCCTTTCCCAAGCGGGCAGCCGGTCCCACTGTTCCAGATCCACGTGGGTGAGGCGTGAGAGGGCCGCGTCATAGACCCAGAACGAGTTCTCGGAGCCCGGATCGGGATCGATGAAGCGGGCGACCCGGAACTCTCCCGGTCCTTCGCCCTCTCGGCCCATCGATCGCAACAGCGCTCCGTTGGCGGCCGAGAGCACGTGGACCGCCTGCTCAGCCCAGCGGTCGACGACCACGAGATGCTCACCGACCAAGGCCGCCTGGGTCGGCAGTGCCAGACGGTCCGTCTCGTAGAGGACCGTACCGTTGAGTGTCACCGGCTTCTCGGGATAGACGTCCAGATCCGGCGGACCCGCCGAAGCCGGAGAGCGCGGCATGAACGCGAAGGCCAGCCAGCCCAGGAGAACTCCCAGGCCGATCGAGAGCCGGAGAGCCTTCATCCTACCAATCGATCCTGTGGTAGTGATCCCAGAGGACGGTCCGCCCGTCGGAGCACACCGAGTTCATCTCACGTGCGCACACACCCGTGGCGGTCTTGGCACAGGCAGCGTTTTCCTCGATTCCGCTCGCCGGCGAGAAGGCCAGTGGCGTCAGGGCGAGAAGCGCGCCCGCGGCCATGGCCCTGAAGGCAACCTTTTTCCAGGTCTGCATGGTTTTTCTCCCCAGTTGGGCTTGCGATCTGCTAGGAGACACTGCGTGGTGCCTCTCATCGAACCCTCAACTTTGGGCCGATTCCTCGGCCTCATTGGCGCTTTGAGCCTGAAATCAACGGCTTCTTCGAGCTCCGCGCGGGGAGTAAAGGGGCAAGAATCGGGTCACCACCGAGGGACGCGCCGCATCGGGGTGCCACTGTGCCCCCGGGTCATCGTCCGGGGGGTGTCGGGGCCTGCAAGGCGCGCCGCGAGTGCGGCTCAGGCGGTCGGTGCCCCCGGCCGGTCCACCACGTCCGCCATCCGGGTCGCCTCGGCCAGGTCCGAGGTGCGATGGCGGATCGCCCCCTGCCGGTCGACCACTACGTAGGCCGGCGTGGCCCACACGCCCAGCAGCGAGGCGGCTCTGTCATCGAGATCGAAGTAGACCGGGAAGGAAGGGCTGTGGCGCTCCAGGAAACGCTCGGTCCCGTCGGACGGCGGCTCGACGCTGACCGAGATCAGGCGCGGGCCGGTAGCGCCCTGAAGGTCGGAGAGGCCGTTCAGGGTCTCGAGGTCCTGGAGGAAGGGGTAGGAGTGCCGGTGCCAGAAGGCGACGATCGTGGTCCGACCTGCCAGCACCTCCGCCAGCTCGCTTCGATGGCCGCCGCTATCCTGAACGGGCAAGCCGGTCGGGAAAGGCCGGGGAGGCTCGGCCCGTGCCAACATCCGAGTGGCCATCTCGAGGCGGGCGGCCCGAAGCCGCTCGTCCCATTCCGCGTCAGGCGATCGGAGCCGAATCGACTCTACCCAGTCCGAGTCCGCCAGGGGGTCGGCCGCGACCATGGCGGCGTAGTCGAGAGCGGCTTCCGTGTCGCCGGCGGCGAGTTTCACCTCGGCCGCGGTCCGGAATACATCCGGATCCCAGCCTTGCGCCGCCGCCGCACCAAGGAGATCGAGCCCCTCCGCCGTCCGCCCGTTCTGTACGAGGGCGGTTGCCAGCTCACCCTGTAGCTCGCGGATTCGGGCGCGCTTGCGCTCCCGGAACTCCGACCGGCTCAGATGCAACGGGCGCTCCCCGTCCGGCAGCCGGTCGATGCGCTTGATCACTTCGCGGAGAAGGTCGATGCCCTCTTCCCTCAGCTCCGGCGCCTCCGTCAGCACTCGGGCGGCGCCGACCTCCTGCGCTAGCCCAAGCCGGCGAAGACGTTCGGCCCACTGGCGTATGGCCTCCGGATCCCCGAGCCTCGCCGCCGTCGCGAAGCCGGCGCCCGGGACCACGTCGGCGGCGTGGCCCGACCGCTGCCACTCCTCCTCGAGCACGGCCAGCCGCGCCGCGTCATCGGGGGCCACAGCGACGGCCTCAACGATCCGGAGCTGGATGGCGGCCACGTGCGACGGATACCGCTCTTGCAGCAGCCGCCCGAGCCGGTCCGCTGATTCCGAGTCCTCCAGCAGACGAGCATACATTTGCAGGGCAGCTAGCTCCTGCGCCGGTACGCCTGCGCTGCGCAGCGCGTTCGTCTCGAGTCTCCGAAACGTCTCCAGGTGCTCCTGTCTGCGCTCGTCCAGAGCCGACCCTTCCAGGACCTTCATCTCGTGATCCCAGAGAAGAGCCCACCCCTTCGCTCTGTCCGGATAGAGGTCCGCGGCGCGTTGGGCGGTCTCCGTTGCCGCCCGCCAGTTCCGCCCCTCCAGCTCGTCGTACATCTCTTCCAGTGCCTCGGGAAGGGGGAGACCCTCCGCTCCGTGCACCAGCAGGTCCCACAGGCGGAGGTCGTTGGCGTCGACTCTCTCTCCGGACACGTCCTCGACGGCAAAAGTGGCATAGACGGCGGAGGGGGGAAGCCGCAGGCTGCCCTTGTAATGGCCCTCGTCACCGCGGCGCAGCTCCGCTACAAGCAGACGTCGGTCGCTCTCCTCCGGCACTCCGTCATCGGCCGTCCTGTAGCGGGCCCGCAGCCGCAGGGTCTGCTCCTCGGCCAGCATAGTCGCCGGACTGTACCTAAGCTCCACCACGTTGCCCGCGGCCGGCTGGCCCGGCTCGAACAGGAGGTCGCTGGCTCCCGCCCCGGCGCGGGAGGCCAAGACCAGCGAGAGGCCCACCGCCAGAACCACCGTGGCCGCCGCCGCCGCGGCTACCGGAATCGCACGCGGAGCTCGTGCCGGAGCGGTGGAGGCAGGCAGGATCACCCTCTCACCTGCGGCCCGGCTCGCCAGGATCTCTCCCAGGAGCTCCCTGGGGGGCGTCGGGTGCGGAATCCTATGCGCCGTCTCTTGTAGCTGCTTTAGAAAGGACACGCGCGTACGGCAATCGGCACAGGTCTCCAGGTGCCGCTGCACGCGGGTCAGTGCAGATCCCCTAAGCTCGCCATCGGCCAGGCGGTTGAGGAGGCGCGACTCCGGGTGCCTGTCGAACCACTTCATCGGTATCATTGGTCGGCTCCGAGAAGGGCCCTCAGCCGGCGGCGCGCCCTGTGCAGCCGAACCTCGGCCGTGTTGCGCCTAATCCCGAGCATGTCGGCGATCTCATCGTACGAGAACCCCTCTATTTCCCGCAGGACGTATACGGCCCGGAGCTGCTCTGGAAGCCGGGCGATCGCACGCTCGAGACTGACCCGATCGATCGCCGGATCGGATCCGGTGCTGAGCGCCAGGCCTCCCAGCGCCGACAGCGCCACTTCTCGACGCCGTCTCTGCGCCCGTAGGCGCATCAGCGCCGTTCGGGCGGTCACCTTCCGAAGCCAGGCGCCGAACGCGGCCCGCTCCGAGTATCGCTGGAGAGCTTCCGGCAGTCCCACGAACACGTCGTGCGTGATGTCGTAGGCATCGGCGGATGACCCCGTGAGCCGCAGTGCCACGCGATATACGTCATCGGCGTGCCGCTCGTAGAGCTGGCTGAGGCCTTCCGGCTCACCGGCACGGATCCGCGCCAGCAGATCCGGGGTCACGATCTCCGCTTGCACGCAGGCCCGAGTCCTGATTCAGGAGTATTGCCTTGTAGGTTCATCGGGCCTTCATCGTAAGTAATGCCGGCGGAAAGGGAAATCTTACGGGCCGCCCCATCAAGATGGAGATTCGCCCGGCCCAGCCCGATAACCCTGGCGTCGGTCCATCCTTCTGGACATAATATGATATAGAGATTCGCCAATATGGAGGGTCTTCCGGGGTATTCAGTCGTGGACATGCGCCCCCCGCGATGCTCCTCGGAATCTCGCAGGCGCCTCGTGCGAGGGTACTGCCCGGGCGTCGCGACTTGCCGGTGAGGGGGACGCATGGCAGAACGACGGGTTCCCGCGTGGTATCTCGCGGTGGGGATCGACGTGCCGACCGAGCGGATCTACGGTGTGTTCCGCGACCTGTTGCAGAACCTTCCCATGTCGTCTTCCGAGCTGGCCCGCGGGATCGGAGTGTCCCAACCCGCCGTCAGTCGATGGTCGCACGGAGTTGCCCGTCCTTCGCTCGAGGAGATGGCTCTCACTCTGGATGCGGTAGAGGCGCGCATGGCCAGCATCCGCGAGCGGGTCGATCGCGCCAGGTTGGTGATTCAGCTCGTCGAGGAGGCGGTGGTCGCTTACGACGTCCGGCGCTCTCCCGTCGACGAGCCCGGCGCGACGGGCAATCCTCCAGCGCATTTCCCTCCCAGCGAGCTGCTGGAAATCCGCCGAAGGCTGCAGCAGGCACTCCAGATGGAGGCACGGGCTCGCCCAGGCAAGGCTTCGGATTCGGCGTCGGTCGACTGACCCCGGGCCCAACCGCGGTGTCCCGCTGTGCTCGTATTGCATGATTCAATAATTTACCAGTTATTACCATACGCTCACCTATCGGCGACCTCCGCTGTGCCCCTCCTGGATCCGTCCGGATAAGCAACACATGTGGTCGTAACTTCAACAACGCATGAGCTTACGGGCCGCATAAGCCTCCCGATCCGTCGGGCTCGGGAAGGTCTGGACCGTACTTTGCGCGGACCCTCCGACCTAGCGCCTCCCCGCAACGTACGCGGATTACAACGAATTGACCGAAAACGAAGAGAGGAAACCATGAGAGTACTGCGCCCCGCTCTTCTGGTGATGTGCCTCGCGCTTCTTCTGCCGGTGGGATTCGCCCACGGGCAGACGAGCGTGAACGCGAACGTCACCATCACCATACCTCAGGTGCTGTCGATTTCGGTCGACGAGACGAGCATCACCTTCCCGGCAGTGGCGGCCTCCGACTTCGAGACCGGCTGGATCGCTGCCTCCCAGGCCAGCGTGGTGACCCACAGGGGCAACATCGTGCATGACGTCGAGATCGCGGCTGGCGCCGCCACCATGACGCCAACTTCCGGCACCTACAACAAGCCCGCCTCGGACTTCGAGTGGTCGGTAGACGGCGGATCGACGTTCTTCGGGATCTCCACGGCGGTCGCCGATGTGGTGACGGCAGCACCGGTCGGTGCGGGCAACCAGACGGTCAACTACAGAATGTTGCTGGATTATCTGAACGATGAGCCCGACACGTACACGCTCGGCTTCACCTACACCGTCGTTGCCAACTGAGGCCCAACTGACGGGCCGGCCCCCGGGACCTGTGGGCGGGCAGTGCCCATCCTGGGACCGGCTCCGTCACATCGCGGCTGGGGCGCGCCCCGTGGCGGGCGGCCTGGCCTGGTTGGCTCTGGCCGCGCAGCCCGCGCCTGCCCAGTACTCGGTCTTTCCTGTGATCGTGGAGCTGGAGGCTCCCTATGCGGCAGCGGTGACTCCCCTCAACATCAGGAACGAGGGAGACGAGCTGCTGCAGCTTCGGCTCTATGTCGTGGATTTCGATCAGATGGCATCTGGGGAGCACAAGTACTTCGCTCCCGGAACGCATCGGCGCTCGTGCGCCGACCGGCTCAGCGTCACGCCTGATGCCATCTCCGTGCCCGCGGGAGCAAAGGCCGTCGTTACGCTCCGCATGGAGGCCGGAGGGGAAGGAGTGACCTGCTGGTCGATGGTGTTCGCCGAGAGCGCGGGTCGCTCGCCGTCCGGAGTCCGGATCACGGAGCGAATAGGAGTCAAGGCCTACGGAGTGCCGGGAGAAACCATGGCGATCGGCGGGATCGAGCGGGCCGTCGTGGCCAGTTCCGATTCGGGCCGCCGGCTGGAGTTCGAGTTCGCCAATCCCGGCGCGGGCCCACTGCGCCCCGAAGGACTCGTGGAGATCCGTCGAATGGACGGGTCGCTGGCGTGGAGCGAGGCCGTCGACGCCTTCAGCGTTCTTCCCGGAGCCGCCCGGCGGGTCCTCGTCGACCTTCCGGTGCTACCCGAGGGGCGTTACCTGGCCATGCCGATCCTCGACTTCGGAGGAGAGTTCCTGGCCGGAGCCCAGGTCGACTTCGTGGTTCCCTGAGACATGGCCAGCCGTGGAAGGATCCTTCGAGCGCGCCGGACCCGTGCCTTGCCGTGGGCGCTCGCGGCGCTCGCCGTCGGCATCATGGCCGTTCCGCGTCCGGCGGCGGCGCAAGCTGGCTGTGACCCGCAGCCGGGGCGTATTCGCTTACGGATGAGCCCCGCAGCCGTCGTGTTCCCCACTCCCGGCGCGATCGACTTCGACCTTGGGTGGATCGAGTCGGCGCCCGTCGAGGTTCGGGTCAACGCCCTCGGACAGAAGGGCTGGACGCTGTGCCTCCGGTCGGAAGACGCCGATCTGGGAGGGGGCAAGCCCGTCGGCGAGCTCGAGTGGCGTCTAGAAGGAGACCCCGGCTGGCAACCGATAGACCTGGTCGACCGGCTGGTGACGAGAGGCAGCGGCTCCACGAGGGTCCTGGTCCGCTTCAGGGTTCTGCTCGACTGGGCCGTGGACGGGGCCGGCACGCACGGAGCCGTGCTCGCCTTCTCCGGACACCGCGGCTGAGGGCCGGATGTCCAGGTACCTGGAACGCGGGCGCCACGCGGCTGTGGTGGCCACAGCGGCCCTTCTGTTGGGCGAAGGCGAAACCGCGCACGGACAGGAGCCGCCCGTCGCAGACGCCGGCTCGGTGGTAATGGTTCCCCTAGAGGTCCCCGCCACGGTGGGCGCTGGCGACCGATATCGGGTCTATCCGGCGGCTGATGCGCGCCTCCTGGCGACGAGTGAGGGGACGGTCGAGACAGGCCCCCGGGATCCGGTCCTCCCGCTCTCGTTCGCACTCGCCCGGACCCTGACGGCCGGAGTTCACCAGATAGCCCGTGTTGTCTTTCACGGCAATTCGGGAACGGACACTGCAGGCGTCAAGGTTCAAGTGCGAAGAACGGAGGGAGTCGGGCTCAGGCTCGCACCCCGGGAGGCGACGCTCGCTCCAGGCGGGGAGCGGACTCTGCACTACGCGGCGGTCAACCGGGGGAACGCGGTCGACACGGTTGTCCTGGACCTGGTGGCGAGCCCGGGCCTGATGGTGGCGGGCCTTCCCGACATCCTGGTGCTCCCCCCGTTCGACTCCGTGAACGGCTCGATTCGGCTCCGCGCTGACATCGGCGCCGAGCCCGGCTCGAGCGCCTTCGTCCGCCTGGCCACGGGGGAACCAGAGGATCGGGTCTCCGTAGCGGCGCTGTTGACGCTGCTCCCCGGAGACGAGGCCGAGTCCCCCTTCGCCCGCCTGCCGACCCGCGTCTTCTTAGGCTCTTCGGTTCTCGGGGAAGGCTTATCGCGCGTGGCCGAGCCGACGTTCGCGATGGTGGGCGAAGGACGGTTGTGGCCGGGCACGGACGTGCGCCTCGCCTTCCGACACCTGCCCGAGAGCGCTGGCTCCTTTGCCTGGCGGGGACAGGTGTACGGCCCCCGCGTGGAGGTCGCTGTTCGCAGTCGAGCGTTCGAGATGGCCGGCGGTGAGATCTCCAGCCCGACCAGCCCCCTGATGGGCTTCTATCTACGGGGCACGGGCGCGTCCGGCCTGTGGCGGAGCGGCGGATTGGAGCTCGGGGCCGCCCTGGCACGCCCGATCGTTCGCGGCGCACGATCCGCCGGGAGACATCTCGCGCACGTAGGAGCGACGCTGCGGAAAGGCGCTGGATCGATCGGGGTCCTGGTCAGCGACCACGAGAGGGGCTCGGTGCTGAACGAGGACTTCAGCAGAGTGCAGAGCGGGCTGCTGCGCCTGATCTGGAATCCGGGGGGCGTACACTGGGCGTCGGCGGATGTGGGACCGATGCGCGTATCCGGCCCCGGAATGACCGACGCGGCGTCGGGATTGGCCGTGGACGCGGCCTATCGCTATCGCGGCGCCGGCTCCACCCTCGATCTGCGAGCGCGAACCGTCCCCGGCCTGGTACAGGGCAGCCTTCTGCCGCCCAGAGAGCTGCGTGCATCCGGAGTCGGACGGCTGGTCGGGCCCGTGAGCGGCCTGGCCGGTGCCTACCTGGAGTCGGCCCCGGAGAGTGGCCTCTTCGCCGGATCCAACGTTCTGGGAGGCGAAGCCGGTCTTCGGCTGGATGGGGGAAGGGGTCGCGTCGACGTCACGGCGGAGGTAAGGCGAGCTCGGGGCCGGTCCGATGCCCTGAGGAGGACGGCGGGCGTGGCCGGCAGCCTCGGACTCGGCAATCTGCACCTCGAAGGCACTGCGGAGATAGGCAGATCGCGCCTCGGGGGCGTCGAGGGGCCGGCCCGTCACCTCCGCCTCGGAGTTGCCTGGTTCGGGTCCGCCGGCTGGCTGCGCTTGGGTGCACAGCACTCGCTGGACGTGGCAGATCCCGGCCGTGTGCAGCTCGATATCGGAGGCGCCTACGAAGTCCTCTCGGGCGTGGAGCTGTTCGGAGCCATCGGAACCGGCGTCGACTCGATGCTGGTAGCCGACGCAACGTCCGTGCGCCTCGGGGCTCAGATCGACCTCATTCCGGAGCTGACGCTGCACGCCGGAGCCGAGTCACTTCCGGTAGGTCCAGAGGGCGGCTCCCGATGGCAGCTCACCTTCGGGCTCAGCCGTGCGGTGAATCTGCCGACGCCGATCCGCAGGCGCTCACCGGTGGGCGGCGTCATCTTCGAGGACGAGAACGGCAGCGGCTCGCGTGAAGCAGGCGAGGCCGCCGTGGGAGGCGTCCGGCTGCGCATGGGACCGGACCGGGCGGTCTCAGATGGGCGAGGCAACTTCCGCTTTTCGATTCCAGGGCGCAGAGATGCCATCGACGTGGACCCCGCATCGCTTCCTCGGGGGCTGCTGCCGCCGGCGATGCCCGTCGAAGAGGCGTCGGACAGGATCGCGATTCCCCTCGTCAGGGCCTCCTCGATGCGTGTCGAGGCATACCTGGATCGGAACTCCGACGGCGTCCGTGGCCC
>JBDGYE010000081.1:0-13063 GCA_039584255.1 Gemmatimonadota bacterium | reverse complement strand
GGCCTTCGAAAGGTAAATGCGCTCCACCTGCTCGAAAGGAATGAACTCCTGGATCTCGATCCGGTTGGTGGCTTGCGCCTCGAGCACCTTCAGCTCGTCGGGATTGAACAGGACGTACTGATCCTTGGAGAACTCGTACCCCTTCACGAGCTCCTCGCGCTCCACGATCCGTTCCTCCTTCGGATCCCAGAACCGCTGGCGCACCCGCGCCCCCGTGGAAGGGTTGATCCAGTTGAAGCTCACTTTCTGAGTGTTGTCGGCGGTCGAGTACAACCCTACGGGTATATTCACCAGGTTGAATGCTACCATGGCCTTGCCGATCGGACGAGCGCTCATGCTGCTTCTCCTATTTGACGACGAAGGCATTTAAACTAAGCTAAATCCATGCCCGATCGCGACCCGCTCATCACGTACAGGACGAAGCGTCTTCCGGGACAGACCCCTGAGCCCGGCGTTTCGCAGCCCGCCGCAGAGACCTCGGCCGAGGCCGATCAGGTACGGCGTGGCGGGCTCTTCGTGATCCACAAACACGCCGCCACTCGCCTGCACTGGGACCTCCGCCTCGAGTTCGACGGAGTCCTGAGGTCCTGGGCCGTACCCAAGGGGCCCTCGCTGGATCCCACCGAAAAGCGCCTCGCGGTGCACGTGGAGGATCACCCGCTGGAGTACGTGGACTTCGAGGACGTGATCCCGAAGGGGAACTACGGTGCAGGCCCGATGATCATCTGGGACCGCGGGACCTGGGTTTCCCTGGAGGATCCACTGGAAGGCCTGGAGTCCGGCAAGCTCCTGTTCGAGCTGCGGGGACACAAGCTCCGGGGCGTCTGGACCCTGGTGAAGCTCAAGAAGACGGAGAAGGAGTGGCTTCTCATCCGGGAGACGAGGCACATGTCCCGGAAGGAAAGGGGGGATGCCGGCGAGGCGGACGCCCGCGTTCCGCAGCAGTCCATTCTCAGCGGACTGAGCGTCGAGGAGCTGGGAGCCGGTGTGGACCGAGGACCCCTCCTGAGCGCGCACCTGACCTCGCTGGGCGCCGCCCGGAAGCTCGTGCGCGCTGACAAGATGAAGCTGATGCTGGCGCACGCCGCCGACGGACCCTTTTCCAGTTCGGAATGGCTCTTCGAGCTCAAACTGGACGGCTATCGCATGTTGGGGGTCAAGTCCGGTCCCGCCGCCCGCCTCCTTACCCGGAACGGGAACGACGCCACCCGCTCCTTCCCGGAGCTGGCGCGAGCGCTCCGCGCGCTTCCTGTGGAGGACGCGATCATCGACGGCGAGGTCGTCATGCACGACGAGGCCGGACTCCCACGCTTCCAGCGGTTGCAGCAGCGAGCTCAGCTGAGGCGACCGTTGGAGATCAAGCGCGCATCCCTTCGGCTGCCGGCGACTTTCTACGCCTTCGACCTGCTGGGCCTCATCGGCTACGACCTGAGGTCTCTGGCCCTAATCGAGCGAAAGGAGGTGCTGTGCGAGCTCCTGCCGCCGGTGGGCCCGATCCGCTACGTGGATCACTTCGTCGAGGTGGGAGAGGCGATGTTCGACCAGGTCTTGGCGATGGGGCTCGAGGGAGTCATGGCCAAAAAGATCCAGAGCCGGTATCGCGGCGGTCGCTCGAAGAGCTGGCTCAAGATGAGGGCCGAGCGGACGGCGGACCTGGCCGTGGTTGGCTACACGGAGCCGGGGGGGAGCCGTGAAGGCTTCGGTGCTCTCCATCTGGCTGCCCGTGGCGACGACGAATGGGTGTACGTCGGTCGCGTGGGAAGTGGCTTCTCGGGCGGATCGCTGGCGGAGATCCGGCAGGCCCTGGACGGGCTGGACGACTCGAGGCCTCCGCAGTCGGGAGCCGTTCCTGGCGGGAAGGGGCATCGCTGGGTCGAGCCGCGGCTGGTCTGCGAAGTCCGCTATCTGGAGTGGACGGCGGACGGGCTCCTGCGGCAGCCTGTCTTTCTCCGCTTCCGTGACGACAAGGCCCCGGAAGAGTGCCCGGTTCCGGCTCCGCCGTCCGGCGGTGCGGTCTCGCCCGAGGAAGGCGTCAGAGACTACCTGGCCGACGCCGGACGCTCGCCGGGAGCACGGATCGAAGCCGAGCCGTCCCCTCCCCCAACGGACCTGTCCAATCCGGACAAGGTCTTCTGGCCGGAGGACGGATACACGAAGGGGGATCTGTACCACTTCTACCGGTCGGTCTCGCCCTGGCTGCTGCCCTACCTGGCCGATCGACCCCTCGTGCTGACGCGGTACCCGGACGGAATCGATGGGAAATCGTTCTACCAGAAGAACGCTCCCGTATCGACACCCGAGTGGATCCGGACCGAGCGGGTAGCCAGCGAGAGCTCCGACAAGGAGATCGAGTACTTCGTCTGCGACGACGAGGCGTCGCTGCTGTACCTGGCCAACCTGGGGACGATCCCGCTCCACGTATGGGCCAGCCGGATCGGATCGTTGGAGCGACCCGACTGGTGCATCCTCGACCTCGATCCCAAGGGCGCGCCGTTCGACGACGTGGTCCGGATCGCGCGGGGCATTCACCACGTATGCGAATCGATTCACCTTCCGAACTTCGTCAAGACGAGCGGCTCCAGCGGCCTGCACGTGCTGGTTCCCCTCGGTCGGCAGTTCACCTACGAGCAGTCGCGAAAGCTCGGAGAACTGCTGGCGCGGGTCGTCCTGCAGGAGGTGGCCGAGATCGCCACGATCGCCAGGCGACCCGCCGCCCGGGAAGGCAAGGTGTACATCGACTACCTCCAGAATCGCCGGGGACAGCTCCTGGTGGCACCGTTCAGCGTGCGGCCCGTGTCCGGGGCCTCCGTATCGACGCCTCTGCGCTGGCGGGAGGTGAAGGTGGGCCTGGACATTCACCGGCACACGATCCAGACGGTTCCCCGGCGACTGGCGCGCATGAAGGAAGACCCGATGGCGGAGCTGCTGGACCGGAGGCCGGACCTCTCGGCCGCGTTGGGCAAGCTCGGAGGGCACCTCGAATGAAGGGTTTATGAGGATGAATCTCTGGACGGGAACGAGCGGTTACAGCTACAAGGAATGGAAGGGCAGCTTCTACCCGGAGGATCTTCCGAATGCCGGAATGCTCGAGTACTACTCCGGCCGTCTGCCCGCGGTGGAGATCAACAACACCTTCTACAGGCTTCCGAAAGCGGAGGTGCTCGAATCGTGGGCCGATCAGGTGGGAGGCGACTTCCGCTTCGTCCTCAAGGCGTCGCGTCGCATTACTCACTTCAAGCGGCTCCAGAACGCCGAGGACGAAACGGAGTACATGCTCCGCACCGCGGGAGTGCTCGGTGAGCGGCTCGGCGCCGTACTCTTCCAGCTCCCGCCCAACTTCAAGAAGGACATCGAGCGTCTCAACGCCTTCGTCGAGCTGATCGGCGACCCCGGCCGAGCCGCGTTCGAATTCCGCCATTCGTCGTGGTTCGACGAGGAGACCTACGAGTGTCTACGCTCGCGGGGAGCTGCCCTCTGCATCGCCGACACGGACGACCAGGATGGGGAGCCGGTGGCCACCGCCGAGTGGGGGTACCTGCGTCTGCGCAAGGCGGATTATTCCGACGAGGCGCTGGAGGCGTGGGCCACCCGGATCCGGGATCAGGAGTGGGAGCGGGCCTACGTCTTCTTCAAGCACGAGGAGGGAGGAGTGGGGCCCGAGATGGCGGAGCGGTTCATGGGTCTCTTCTGAGCCGTCGCGCGGGGCGACGGGCGGCTTGAGTCGACTTCTTCCCCGGCTCAGCCGAACAGTTCCGTCTGGGCTTGAGCGCGACCGTGCTCCCCTGGCTTGCCCCCCAGCGCGCTGCCCGCGGCGGCATCCGGCCTTCGGAAGGCCGCCGCCGAAAGCGCCGGGTGCCTGTAGCGAAGGCTCGCCCTGCGACACGCAACCTTGAACACTCGGTTCACATGCTCAGCCCAGGGGCCCTCGCCGCGCATCCGCGTTCGGAATCGAGGATCGTTCAGTAGCCCTCCCCTAAGCTCGCGGATCCGGCCCAGGACCTTCGCCTTCCGATCTGGACAATGGCGCTCCAACCAGTCCTCGAACAGAGGCGCGACCGAATAAGGAAGGCGGAGCATGATGTAGGCCGCCGATGAAGCTCCGGCATCGGCCGCGGCCTTCAGGATCCGAGGAACCTCATGCTCCGTGAGGCCGGGGATCACGGGCGCGACGTTGACGCCCACGGGAACTCCCCGCGAAACGAGGTGCTCGATCGCGGCCAGTCGGCGCTCGGGTACCGATGCTCGTGGCTCGAGCATTCTGTGCAGCGACCTGTCGAGGGTCGTAATCGAGATTACGGCCGCAGCCGCGCCGTCCGATGCGAGGTCAGCCAGGATATCCGAGTCTCGAGTGATCAGGAAACTCTTCGTGATCGCGGCTACGGGGTTGCGGAAGGAAGCGAGGACTTCGAGGCACGCCCTGGTGATGCGCAGGTGCCTCTCCACGGGCTGATAGGGGTCGGTGACGCCACTCATCAGAAGGGGCCTGGGTCTCCAGCGATGAGCGGAAAGCGCCTCTCGTAGCAGGCGAGCCGCGTCTTTCTTGACCACGATCCGGGTCTCGAAGTCGAGGCCGGCGGAGAACCCTAGGTACTCGTGGCCGGGCCGGCTGTAGCAGTAGATGCACCCGTGCTCGCAGCCGCGGTAGGGGTTCAGGCTGGCGTCGAAGCCGACGTCGGGGCTGTCGTTGCGGGCGATGATGGACCTCGAGCAGTCGGCGAGGAACTCCGTGTCGCGACCCGGGTCCCCCGGCGCCCACCATTCCTCCCTCTCCACCGCGAGCTTCTCGAACCGGTTGGGTGGGTCGAATCCGGCTCCGCGTCCCGGTATGGAACCGGGTGACTCATGGTCGCTCATGTACCCACGATGTATCTTCGGTGTTTCTTCGGCAAGGTCCGGGTGATCCCGTGGGGGCGCCGAGGGTCGCTCTATCGCCTGTTTCGCTATATTATGGCGCGACTGTATTCCGAACGGTCCACGACCAACCTTGAAGGAGCAAGCAAATGGCCAAGCATCACTTCATGGTCGAGCGGTATCAGGTGACGCTGGGCGACCACACCGCGACGTGGGCCGGAACGACAGTGTCGGCCAGGGGGATCGTGGCCTGCTTCGGCGAGTTCCTGCGCCTTCTGTTCTACTTCGTCCCCGACGAGCAGGAAGCGCCCGATCCGATCTGGATCGAGGACGCCCGAGTGAACGTGGTCTTCCTGCCGTTCAAGTGCATGGGCCCGTTCGTGGATGTGCTGCGCAACGAGAAGCCGATCTACGGCAACATAGACTCGGACGCGCCAGGTGAAAGCTACATCAGCACGCTCCACGAGCCGGTAGGCGAGGAGGAGAAGAGCAGGTTCTCGATCTTCGGCTAGATCCGCACGGAGGGTGCAACAAAGAAGGCCCGGCCTCACTCGAGGTCGGGCCTTTGGCTTTGATCTCGTTGGCCTCGAACCGGCCACCCGCGGTCCGGAGTCGCGGCTCCGGTCCGGGGAAGTCCGCGTCCTACTCCTTTCGCATCGTGCTTATCGAGTTGAGCGTTATCGTCCCGGGGTCGCAGGACTGGCACCCGATCGTGAAGAGCCGCAGGACAGGCCCGATGAAGTTGAACGTGTAGTCAACCGAAACGGCCACCGTCACAGTATCGCCGGTAGTCGCGGTGGAGACGTCCACGGGGTTCGTTGTGTGGGTGCCGGAGAAAATCCCACCCGAGTTGAGGTAACTGTCTACCCGATCGGTCACCAGTGAGTCCGTGGCCGTCGGCAGGACAGCTATCCGGGCGCCCTCCCGGGCGGCGTTCGTGATCACCTGCTGCACCCGGTACGCACTGGCGAACTCGAAGATACCGACGAGGAGCGCCAGCAGAATCGGCAGGGCTATCGCAACCTCGACGAGCGCCTGTCCTCGATCGCCTATACGGCGCGCTCTGCGGCGCGCGGATACACCAGTAATCATTGTCACGCCTCTCCCATTGATTCGGCGAACTGTCCGCCTCCTCATATAGAATAGCAGAATTGGGCCGGAGTACAAAGTGTTATCGGCGCTCAGACGCACGGCAGCACTCCAGCAGCGGTCACGGAATCAATGAGCCGAGCGAGCCCACCGACTGCTCGACAGTCGTGGCCAGCAGACTCACCATGACAAGAATGACCATGGTTATGAAAGGAATGAGCAGCATGGCCGAAGTTACGGCCCGCTCCCTGTCTCCTGCATGGTCACCCGGGCGGTTCCACATCAGCGACTCCAGAGCTCGCGTGCACGTGTCCAGTCCATGAGAGCGAGAGCCGTGCCATGTAGTTGTGGAATACGCCTAATTACATATTGATTATATAGTTACAACCATTGATCTGCGGTGATTTATTACCTAAGTCGTGCGACATTCTGGCGGACATGCGCCACACATTGTTGCGCGCGGCACGAGCGGTCGTGGACCCAGCCGCAGAGGTGGCCCCGGCGGTACGCCTCTTGCTTGACGAATGTGAGCAGAGCGTGAGTGCGAGACGGAGCCGCCTCGAAGGCCGGCTGCCAGCCTCAGGCTTTGAGCTGATTCGCAGGAACGGAACCGGTAGCGGAGCACCGGTTCGAAAAGACAGCCCGCACGATCCGTCTCGGACGGCGTGCGGGCTTCTTATATCCGGCTTCGGTTTGGGGCCGACGCGCCTGGGCCACCCGCGCGGGGTCCGATCCCGGACGCCTACGGAAGCGGCTGTCGCGGCTGCCTTTCGTCGTCCGGCCCGTAAGGTGGCGGACGGCGGCGGTCTGGTGGCGGGCCGAACGGAGGCCTCCGCCCCCTCTGCTTCATGTGCCTCTCGAGTCGCTGTTGCTGCTCCTCGGTGAGGACGCCCTCCAGTTCGGCCAGCACAGAATCGAAGACGGAGTGAACTTCGGCCCGGGACTGCTCGAAGATCTCGCCGAATCTGGGCGCGGCCTGGTCGAGGACTTCTCTGATTGCCTCTCGCTGCTCCGGGCTGTCGGGCTGCACGATCTCCTCGATCCGGAAGGCCATCCCGCGAGTCGTTCTCAGCTCCGCGATCCTGTGCATGCGGCGGTTCACCATGGCACCGGTAAGCAGCCCGCCCAGGATCATTCCCAGACCGACGGCGCCGATCAGCAATAGCGCCGACTTCGTTCGCATCTTCATGCCCTCGTAGCCCTTTCTGGCCTACGCCGCTCCAAGCAGCAGAGCGGTATCCAGAGTCGTTGCCGGAAGTCCCAGGACGGAGTCCAGGAAGCCTGTGGACAGGTCCGAGCCGCGCCCTGCGGCGCTGTACGTCCCGAGTGCCACCGCAAGGACGAGGCACGCCACGGCGACCCGGGCGAACGCCCAGCGAAGGGACTCGTACAGCGATTCGCTCGCAGCCTCCGCCTCGGCTTCCGCGGCGGCCAGCCGTCGCATCACGCGGTCGGAGAAGAACGGCGCAAACGTCGGCTGGCCGCTCTCGCTTACCGCTTGCTGAAGGGCACGGAGGCGCTCCAGTTCTGCGCGCATGTCCGGCTCCGCCTCCAGCCGAAGGCGTACTCTCACTCGCTCCGCGGGTGTCAGGTCTTCCTCCAGCCAGCGTAGGAGAAGCTCACGATCAACTTTCATAACGGTACCTCTTCCAGCTCCACCTGTAGGCTCTTCATCGCGCGCGCCAGCCTCGACATCACGGTTCCCGGAGGGACGCCCAGCAGCGCGGCGGCCTCCTTCGTCGAGTATCCGTCGATCATCCTGAGCACGATCACCGCCCTGTGATCCGGCTTCAGTTTCCCGATGGCGAGCCTCACGGCTGCAATTCGCGCCTCTCTTTCCAAGCTGTTCTCTGGATCCCAGGCCGGCTCGGTCGCCGCGGACTCCCGCTCCGATCGACGAAGAAACCGGCTGGCCATCCGCTTCCGGCGCTTCAGGGCTGTCAGCGACAGATTGATCGCGATGCGCGTGAGATAGGTGGCCAAGCTCGCCTCGCCCCTATAGCTGTTCATGGCCCGGAAGAATCGGACAAACACCTCCTGCCCTACGTCATCCGCCTCGTCGCCCGCACCCAGCATGCCAATAACGGTCGACGCTACCCTGTGCTCGTAGCGCTCCACGAGCCGCTGGAAAGCCCGGCTGTCGCCGCTCCGGGCCCGCTCCAACAGCTCCCCGTCCGACGGCTGTGTGCCGGGATCCCGTGCCGGCTCGGGCGGATGATTCATATTCAGGACGGGTGCTCCCATCGATCGCCCCTGTCAAGCCGTGGTGCCGGGGCCGCGGCCCCGGCACCACCCGCCACCCGTCTCAGATTCCAGAGCCCGGTCCGGGCCCGGCCGTGAATGGCCCGAAAGATCCGCCGCGGAACCGTCTCAGCGCCGCGTGCGACGCAAGAGACCGGTGAAGAGTCACGATCTCGAGCTGGTCCTCATTCAGGATCTCGGCAACTGCTTGCCGGTGCTCGTCGCGGCGCGCCGCGCGCTCCCCGGCGTCAGCCGGGCGCTCTTGAGCCGACCAGGCATCGCGTAGCGCCTCGAGCGCCGACTTCTGGTCCTCTGTCAGCCCCAGCGCGTCCTCCGCCGCCGCCTCGCTCTGCGCACGTCGGTCGGCTCGATTCCGCTCGTGCTGGTCGCGACGGCTCTCCATTTCGGCCAGCTGCTCCGGCGTCAGGATCGTCTCGGCCTCGCCGTGCACCTGCTCGCGTAGCTCCTGAATCGCCGCTCGGAACTCCTCGCGGGACAGGGCGCCGCTTCGATGCTCGTCGGCCAGCGCCTCGAACTGCGGACGGAATCGCTCGTGGATCTCGGCCAGGGCCGTCTGTTGATCCGCGGTCAGGTCCAGACCGTCGAAGCCGCGATCACCGGCGGCTCCATCCGGGACTCCATGGCCGCGGCCGAACCCACGCAGGCGAACACCGGAACGGGGTCCGAATCCGTCTCCGCGTTCCTCCGCGCGCCGGTTCTCGCGACGCCCCCTGAGGCCACTGCGCCGCTCCTCGAGGAGCGCTCCCACCGTAGCGATCTGCTCGCTGGTGAGAACCTGCTGGAGCTCGGCCGCCACGTACCACAGCACGCCCGGCTCTCCGAAACGCTCACGGAAGCGGTCGCGAATCTGTTCCGCCGCGGCTCGTTGATCGGGAGTAAGGCCCAGCGGCCCCGTCATATCGGCGATGACGTCGGCCGTTTCCAACTGCCCGGCGCTGTCGTCCGTCGACTGGAGCGCGGGCTCCGTCGAGGCGTTGCACGCCGCCACCGCCATTCCGAGCAGGAGTGCTTCGAGCAAGGCACGGAAGGTGTGCACCCCGTCGGTCGCCCGCTCCTTCGTGAGTGAGATCATGCTTCTGCCCCCCTCATCATTCCCCGCCCCACCGGCGGGTGCGAGGTCGAACACCGGTATCTCCGGTCTTGCCCATTGGACTAGGGCGACTCGCACCTCATTCCGTTCCCTGACCTGTCTAGACGCGGAGCGAGGAGGGTCTCAGGCGGGCCAATCGGCTTCGTGAGTCGGACGCCAGCGGAAACGGCCCATTTGGACCCGTCCCCTGTCGTCGAAGACGATGCCCTCCGCCTCAAGCCGCTTCCGCTGCTCCTCTTCCGACCCGGGGCTGCGCCGCGGGCTGACCTCGCCCTGGACGTTGATCACTCGATGCCAGGGAACAGCGGATCCTTCCCGGAGGGCGTGGAGGGCGTACCCGACCTGACGGGCATGGCCTCTAATGCCGGCGAGCGCCGCGATCTGCCCGTAGGTGGCTACTCGGCCAGCGGGAACCAGCCGGACAACCGAGTAGATGCGCTCGTACAGGGAGTCCGGCCTGGACACCTCTCAGAACGAGCCGAACTTCAACGTTATCGAGCCCAGGACGCCGCTCATCCCGTTGTTCGAGAGTTCCGGCCCCGTAACACCGGCCACGACACGGTATCCGACCCCGACGCCTATGTGGAGAAACGTCGTCACGTTTACCTCTAGGTTCAAGGCCGGCTCGAACACGAACACCGCGTCACTCGCTCCCTGGTGTTCGACAGACCCGCCACCGATCAGGATGTAGGCGGTCCAGTGAGTGACCTGTCGCCAGTCACCGATGTACTCGAGCTCCAAGCCGCCGTAGCCGAAGTCCACGGCGCGGCTCCCGCCCGAGCCCACGGACACGTCCGACGCGAGCCCGTAGAATCCACCGCCGAGAACGAACACGTGGTCGATGATCCAGCCGCCGCGCAGGCCGACGATGGCTGCGGCGTCGCTCTGAACCTCGGTGACCTTCGCCATCACGGCTCCGAAACCGCCGGAGTCCAATTCACCCTTTACCAGCGTATATTCCTGGCCGGAAGCCGTCGACGAACAGAGGAACAGCAAAGCCAGTAGAACGGCAGCGCGCTTCATGGCAGTCTCCAGGGTCGCCGTGCCCTTGAATGCGGCATCAACCATTGCCCGGTACCCCGTCCGCCTACCCGCGGTCCAGGGCGGCGCGGTCCGTTGTCCCGGTCTTCCGGCGTCGTTACTCTGCGAGAATCCAAGACCCTCGAGCCAGGAATAGAGTACCATGTGTCGCTGGCTGGCCTACTCGGGATCCCCCCTCTATCTAGAGGAGCTCATCTTCAAGCCCGAGCACTCCATTATCGACCAGAGTCTCTCGGCGCGCTCCGGTCCGACGACCACCAACGGAGATGGGTTCGGGATCGGTTGGTATGGCTCCCAGGACGCGCCCGGTCTTTACCGTGAGATCCAGCCGGCTTGGAACGACGCCAACCTGCGCAACCTGGCGCAACAGATCCGCTCGCGCCTGTTCGTGGCCCACGTCCGGGCGGCGACGGGCGGCACTCCCGTGCAGCAGTCCAACTGCCACCCGTTCAGATACGGCAGGTGGCTGTTCCTGCACAACGGCAGGATCCGTGGATTCGGCCGCGTCCGGCGGACGCTGGACTTCGCCGTGGCGCCGGAGCTGTACAACTGCGTCGACGGAACCACCGATTCCGAGGTGATGTTCTATCTGGCGCTCACCTTCGGCCTCGAGCAGGATCCGATCGGCGCGTTGGAGCGCATGGTCGGTTTCGTGGAAGACGCGGGCAGGCAAGCGGGCGTGGAGCATCCGATGCAGATGACGGTCGGCCTCACCGACGGCCACCGCCTGTACGCCGTCCGATACTCCAGCAACCGCCAGTCCAGAAGGCTCTATCACTCGCGTGACATGGAGGCTCTCCGGCAGCTGAATCCGCTGTTCAACCGTTTCTCGGAAGACGCGATTGTAGTCGTGTCCGAGCCACTCAACGACGTCATGGAGTACTGGGAGGAGATGCCGGAGTCCAGCGCCCTGATCGTACAGGGATGCGAGGTGGAGACCCGATCCTTCCAGCCCAGGCTCGCCGCCTGACGGGCGGTTGGCGACAGCCCCGGGCCGGCTCCCTCAGGTCGGTGGAGCGGAGCCTACTCGAAGTCCGTGATCACCCGTGGCGAAGCGGGCCTCTCCTCTCGCAGTCGGCGTGACACCCGCTCCGCCTCCCGCATCACACGCAGGATGTTGCCGCTGGCGAGCTTTCCGAGCTCATCGTCGGCCCATCCGCGCTTGACCAGTTCGGCAAACACGTACGGGAACTTGGAAACGTCCTCCAGCTGTGGAGGGGCCCGCATCCCATCGTAGTCGGACCCGATCCCCACGTGGTCGATTCCGGCCACGGCCCTCACGTGTTCGATGTGGTCGGCGATGTCCTGGATCGAGGCACGCGGACGCGGATTCGCCTCCCGGTACTGGCGCATCAGCTCCCGGGCGGCTTCCGGCATCAGCCCGCCGGCCACCAGGTCCTTCTCCATCTGCTGGAACCGGTCGTCCCAGTCGGCTGCGGGCTGGTACACGAACGGCTGGACGAAGGTGACCATCACAACGCCGCCGTTCGATGGCATCCGTGCCAGGATCGAGTCCGGAACGTTGCGGGGCACGTCGGTCAGCGCCCGGGCCGACGAGTGGGAAAAAATCACGGGGACCTCGCTGATGTTGAGGGCGTCGCTCATGGTCGCCGGAGATGTGTGGGAAAGATCGACCAGCATCCCCAGCCGGTTCATCTCCCTCACCACCTCTTGGCCGAACGCCGTCAGTCCGCCGTGCCTCGCCTCATCCATCGCGGCGTCGGCCCAGTCCAGCGTGACGTTGTGGGTCAGTGTCATGTAGCGGACGCCGAGGTCGTAGTAGGCGCGCAAGGCCCCCAGCGAGTTCTCGAGCGCGTGACCACCCTCCATGCCGAGAAGCGAGGCGACCTTGTCCTCGGCGATCGCGCGCTCCACGTCTACCGCGCTGAGCGCCAGGGCCAGTTTCGGATACCTGGCGATCAAGCGCCGGGCGATGTCGATCTGCTCCAGCTGCACCCGGGCGTAGCCGCTGTCGGGCATCTCGCCGGGGATGTAAACGGACCAGAACTGTGCCCCGACGCCGCCCTCCCTCAAGCGATCCAGGTCTGTGTGACCGGGTACGCGCGTCCGAAGGTCATAGGCGTCCACGTCCCGCGGCGCGGCGGGGTTGCGCCGGATCTCCCACGGCAGGTCGTTGTGACCGTCGAACACGGGAGTCCGGCCCAGAACTTCACGGGCGTGAAGGAGGTCGCGGTCGTCAGCGGCGAACGCTGGGACCGGGAGCTGCCGATCGTCGCCCGAGGGCGCCGGGCGAGACGAGACCTGTGCCGCAGGAGGCGCACCCGCCTCGGCAGTCGTGGGCGGTGCAGCCTCCTCCCCACCGCCGCAGGCGACCCCGATAAGAACACAGCTCAGCGGCAGTCGCCGCATTGGACTCATCCTCTTACACTAACCCAACGGCCCGGCGCGCCCGGCGCCGGCAGACGGTCGCCTAGCGTACTGTCCGGGTGATGCAGACGCAATCGGTCAGTGGCGGGCAGCTCCGGCTGCACGCTCCAGCAGCATTTCGGCATGACGCAGGGCCGCCCCTGCCTCCCAACCCTCGAGAGTCACCGCCTGGCCGTTGACCGTCTTGGTGTACTCGCTCAGGCGGCCGTCGAGGTCGAAAGACATTATGACGGCCACTTCGTCGGGGCGACCTGGCGCCGGAAGTGAGAGGTCCCGCAGGAGCTTGAACTGCCGGCAGTGAAGCAGCACGCCGCCGGAGAAGTAGTAGCGTGCCCGTTCCTC
>JBDGYE010000014.1:0-38937 GCA_039584255.1 Gemmatimonadota bacterium | reverse complement strand
CGGATGTGCTTCGACGACATGACGTCGTAAGCGCCGCCGTACGCCTTGCGAGTGATGACCGTCAGCTTCGGTACCGTAGCCTCGCAGTAGGCGTACAGCAGCTTGGCACCGTGGACGATGATGCCACCGTGCTCTTGCGCCACGCCCGGAAGGAAGCCCGGTACATCCTCGAACGTCACCAGAGGGATGTTGAAGGCGTCGCAGAAGCGGACGAACCGTGCCCCCTTCCGGCTGGCATCCATGTCGAGCACGCCCGCCAGAACCGCCGGCTGGTTGGCCAGCACCCCAACCGTCCGCCCACCGAGCCCCGCGAAGCCCACCACCAGGTTCTGGGCCCAGTGTGCGTGCACTTCCATGAACTCGCGGTCGTCCACGACATGCTGAATGACATCGTGCATGTCGTACGGTTTTGCAGGCTCGTCTGGGACGACCGCCAGGAGTTCCTCGTCCGCTCTGGCCACGGGATCGTCGGTCGGGCGGAGGGGCGGGTTCTCCATGTTGTTCGCCGGCAGGTACTGTAGCAACCGGCGCACCTGTTGCAGGCAGTCGATCTCTGTCCGGTGGGAGAAATGAGCGACTCCCGAGCGGGTGCTGTGGACCTGAGCGCCGCCCAGATCCTCGAAGCTCACCTCCTCGTGAGTGACGGTCTTAACGACGTTGGGGCCGGTAACGAACATGTGGCTGATTCCGTCGACCATGAACACGAAGTCCGTGATCGCTGGCGAGTAGACAGCCCCACCGGCACAGGGACCAAGGATGGCGCTTATCTGAGGCACGACCCCCGACGCCATCGTGTTGCGCCAGAACAGCTCCGCGTAGCCGCCGAGGGATGCGACACCTTCCTGGATTCTGGCTCCGCCGGAATCGTTAATGCCTACGACTGGCCCGCCGTTCCTCACCGCGAGATCCATCACCTTGCAGATCTTCTCGGCATGCGCTTCCGACAGCGATCCGCCGAAGACCGTGAAATCCTGGCTGAATACGAACACCAGGCGGCCGTCGACGCGACCGTAACCGGTGACCACGCCGTCCCCCGGAATGCGCACCCTGTCGAGTCCGAAGTCCTGGCACCGGTGCTCCACGAACCTGTCGAGCTCGACGAAGGATCCTGGGTCCAGCAGGATGTCAAGACGTTCCCTTGCCCCGAGCTTGCCCCGTTCGTGCTGGCGCACAAGGCGCTCTGGGCCCCCGCCCTCCAGGGTCCGCTCCTTCAGCTCCTCCAGTCTCTGCAACTTCTCCCGGGTGCTCACGAGGTTCCCCCTTCCGGCGCCCGCGGGGGCTCATCTCCGGGCGGATCGGTCCTCAGTCTCTCCCGTCGCCGCCGCTCTTCCGCTTCCTCTTTCGCCTTCTCCCGCTCCTCCTCGAGTTCCTCGAGGTACTCCTCCAGCCGCTTCGTCTGCTCAGCCCAGGCCAGGATGGAATCCACATCCGGGTCCCGGAGCCGGTGCTCGAGGAGCATCTTCACCTCCACCCGCCTCGCCAGTGTGCCCGTGCGCCTGTCGTAGGAGAGAGTGCCTGTTGCCCCCAGGTAATCCTGCAGCCGGTGGATGCCGCGTGCCACGCCGCCGGGCCGGGCAAGACCCCGTCTCGGCAGGTGCTGCAAAATCAGACCCGTGGCGTCATATCCGAGTGCCACGAACATGTTGTCGGGTAGTGCCTTACGGTACTCGGCTTCATACGAATTCTTGAAACGCATCCAGCCTGTCCCCGGGTTGACTCTATCCAGGTACGTGGCCACCAAGCGGAAGTCCGCGTAGCTCGGGTCGAGGCGCCGGACGACCTCCGGGTCGGACCAATTTGCTCCACCGCTGATGATCTTGCTCCGAAGGCCATAGTAGACAAGCTGCGGTGCTATCTGGAGGACCGTTCGAGGGTTGTCCGCGAGAACGAGGACGCCCTCTGGCTCTAGTTGGCCGAGAGCCGAAATCGGGGCCTCGAAGGTGGTCGAATCCGAGTCGTAAGGGAACGCTCCAATCAGCACTCCACCGCTCTCCTCGACTGTCTCCTGGAATGCCTGGAGGCTGCCAACGTCCGCGGAATGCGGGTACAGGATGCCGAACCGAGTTAGGCGAAGCTCGCTCGTCATCCATTCCGCCAGCCGCACGGCGGCTTCCGTATCGCGCCGCTCGCGCTGCCAGAGCGAGTAGCTGTTGAATGGAAGACCAGCGTCTTCGCTGGCTGTCGGACTTACGATGACCAGACCGGCCGAGCGCCTAGCGCCAGCCACCGCCAGAAGCGCCTCGGAGCGGATCGGCCCGACCACGCCGACTACTCCACCTTCCTCCAGCTCTCGCAGAAGATCCGCGCCTATGTCCGTTCGCGAGCTATCATCCACAACCACCAGTTCGACCTCGAGGTCGGGCGCGAGTCGTCGGCGTTCAGCGACCGCCAGGAGAGCCCCCTCAAGAAGCTGTGCGCCCACTGCAGCGAACCGTCCCGTACCGGGCAGAATCAGCCCGATCTTCGCTGGTGTGCCATTCGCTTCCACCTTACCGTCCAGAACCCGCCCGGCGGTCCGGCGCTCCTCCCGCTCCGCGTCGCCCTCCACCACCCGGCGGGCCACGATCATAGCGGAATCTGTCTGGCCCGCCTGCGCCAGAGCATAGGCGAGCTCTGCCAGCACCACGGCCAACACGCGGCCCGAGTGATCGGCCAGAGGCACGATTCCCTCCAGCTCTTCCTGGGATAGCCGGCTCGTGGCCTCACGCAGAAGGGAGAGGGTCCGTCCCCCCGGGCGGCCCGGAACTGCGGCGAGAAGCACCGCTGCCCTGGCATCCTCCGCCAGCTCCATGTGGAGCCGGGCCAGGCGCCGGATTGTGCCTTCGTCCAATCCCGAGACGGGAGCCCAGATGGAAACAAGGGAATCCGCGATCCAGGCCGCTTCAACCGGTCGCCCATCCTCGAGCGCCTCCTCGGCCCACTCCAGCGCCGCCTCATCGACGGAGCGCGGCTTCGCCGCCTCTTCACCAGACGGGAAGGCCTCGGCGGCGGGTGCGTAGGCGTGACTTCCGGCGCAGCCGGCTGTCAGGACAAGGATCGGCAGAAGCGCTAGCCGCATGCGACCTCCACATGCTCGAAAGGGCCCGACGCCGGAGGCCGGACCCCTCGAAAGGTAACGGATTCTGACGGAGATTCCCGTCCTCGTCAGGACTTCTCTCCCTCTTCGGCCCCCTCCGCCTCTTCCCCGGCGGTCGCCTCCGGCTCCTCCCCTGCCGACGCTTCGGGGGATTCCTCGGCCGCCTCCGCCTCGATCTCCTCCTCGGCCTCGGCCTCCGATCCCACGTCCTCGACCTCCGGTTCGGCCTCCGCTCCCGCGTCCTCAACCTCCGGTTCGGCCTCCTCCTCAGCCGAGGCCTCTAACTTCTCCGGCTCCTCCTCGGCCGCCGGCTCGACAGCTTCGTCTACCACCTCCGCGTCGACGTCCGCCACAGGCTCGGCCTCCGCCAGCTCGGCTTCCCCTATCGGCTCGGCCTCTGCTGCGGGCTCGATTTCTTCCGCAGCATCTGTAGCTTCTTCCACTGCGAGCTCCTCCGGCGCCGCCCCTTCCGCATCGGCTTCCGGTGCCGCCTCCGCTGCTGCCGCCTCCGCTGCGATTCGATCCTCAACGCCCGGCGCCGCGGTTACCAACAGGACGATTCGGCGGTTGATCGGGTCCGACTCGAGAACTTTCAGCTCGAGCCGATCGCCCTCGACGAAGCACTCGGCCGGATCGGCAACTTCCTCCTCGATTCCAAGCTGGCTTACCGGAACGAAGCCTTCGACGTCGTCTCCGAGATCGACCACGATCCCCTTATCCAGCAGGCGAACCACGTGTCCCTCGCATTCGGTCGCCGGCTCGTATTTCTGGGCGAGCTCGTACCACGGATCATCTTCTATCTGCTTGAGACCCAAAGATATCCGCTTCTGGTCGGGATCGATGTTCAGAGCCACGACCTCGACCTCCTCGCCCTTCTTCACCACCTCGGATGGATGCTGCACCCGCCGTGTCCAGCTCATGTCGGAAATGTGAACCAAGCCGTCGATGCCCGGCTCCACTTCGACGAATGCCCCGAAGGAGGTGAGGTTCCGGACGACGCCACGGATCTTAGTCCCAGACGGGTACTTCGCCGGCAGCGCCAGCCACGGGTCCTCCTCGGTCTGCTTCATCCCGAGTGAGATCTTCTTTTCCTCCTCGTCCACACGGAGTATCACGCACTCGATCTCGTCACTGATGGATACCAGCTGCGACGGGTGCCGGATGTTGCGGGTCCAGCTCATCTCCGAAATGTGGACCAAGCCCTCGACACCCTTTTCCAGCTCGATGAAGGCGCCATAGTTCGTGATGGACACGACGCGCCCGCGTACCCGGCTCCCGACCGGGTACTTCCTCGCTACGTCCTCCCAGGGAAAGGCCAGCAGCTGCTTCAAGCCGAGCGAGATTCGCTCGCGCTCCCAGTCGATGTCCAGAATCTTGACGTCCAGCTCATCGCCGATCTGGCATAGCTCTGACGGATGGCCGATCCGACCCCAGGACATATCGGTAATGTGGAGCAGGCCGTCCATGCCGCCAAGGTCGATAAAGGCTCCGAAATCGGTGATATTCTTCACGATTCCGGTTCGGACCTGGCCGACCTCCAGTTCCTGCTTGAGGTCTTCGCGCTTGCCTGCCCGCTCGTCCTCGAGGATCACGCGCCGGCTCACCACGATGTTTCGACGCCGCTTGTTCAGCTTTAGGATCTTGAAGTCGAAGGTCTGGCCGATGAGCTCGTCAACGTTCGGAACGCGACGGAGCGCGATCTGCGATCCCGGCAGGAACGCGTCGACCCCCATCAGGTCCACCGTCACACCGCCCTTGATCTTTCGCTTCAGAATGCCTGGGACCGTCTGGTCACTGTCGAACGCTTCCTTGATCTTCTCCCACACACGGAGGAAGTCGGCCTTCTTCTTTGACAGGACGACAACACCTTCTTGATCCTCGAGGCTCTCTAGAAACACTTCGACTTCGTCACCCGCCTCCAGGGCTTCCGGATCGCGGAATTCGTCCAGCGGAACGGAGCCCTCCGACTTGAACCCCACATCCAGTATGACCGCGCTGTCTGTCTTTCGAAGCACGCTGGCCTTAACGATTTCGCCCTCGGCGATCTCGCTGAGCGTATCCTCGTACAGGGCCATCATCTCGTCGTACTCGTCGGGCGAGTACTCGCCCTCATCGAGGCGATCCAGGTCCGCCTCGCTCAGCACGACCGGGGGCGTCGTCGATGATCCGCCGGGCGGGGCATCTGTACGATCGGCCTCCCCGCTGGCCGCGAGATCCTCGAGCGGCGCGGGCTCGTCGTCAGCCGCGTCCAGGGTGGCCTCCTGAGCCTCCGTCACTGCTTCCGGCACCTCCTCGGAATCGGCCTCCGCTTCTTCCGACCGCGAATCAGAGTCGTGGAGCGCAGCCTCCGCCGATCCGGCCTCTTCGGCGAACGTGTCTTCAGCTGCCGGCGTGTCGGGCTCTGCGGCTGTGGCGAGCGATTCTTCCGGGGCGTCCGCTTCCGGCGAGGGAGTTCCCTCGGCTGTGGTCTGGTCCTTGGTCATTCAGTACGTACCGCTCGAATTGGCGACGCCGCCGACGCGGGTTCCCGAAAAACAATCGGCCGGGGCCGAGCTATCGCTCGCCGTCCAGCCGCTTGCGTCGATAGGCGCGCTCAGGGGTTAAGGTTCACGGTTACGGGAACTTGACGATAACGGTAAATAGTAGGCCGTGTGTCGGCGATCGTCAACACACGCGCGGGTCAAGTTCAACTCGCGGGTTGGGTTGGCTCCGGACCTGGTTGATCGTCTACCCCGCGCTCCTCGGCCAACCGAACGATCATCTCCACGACGTCGTCTGGATGTACGCCGGTCGTGTCGATCTTAACGGCGTCCGGGGCCCTGCGAAGCGGCGCGACCGCTCGGGTGGAGTCCGCGACGTCGCGGGCCATGAGTCGCTCCGCCTGTTCCGAGATTCTGCGGGAAGTGGCCTCGACGCCGTGGTCCAGCAGGCGGCGCCGGCCTCTCTCTTCGGCGGAGGCGACGAGAAAGATCTTCAGCTCGGCACCGGGAAAGACTACCGTGCCAATATCGCGGCCGTCACATACGACACCTCCCTCCCGGCCCTCGGCCCGAAGGAGCTCCAGGACCCGGAGTCGCACCTCGGCCCGCGCCGAGACCTCCGAAACACGGGCAGCGGTCCGAGGCAGCGCCAGCGCCTCTCCCGGATCCCGACCGGACACCCGGACCGAGAACGTCGGTGGCGTTCTCGTCAGCTTAAGCTCGAGGCTGGCCAACTCTACCTCGAACCGGCTCTCATCGTCGATCCAACCATCCTCGAGAGCCGCCCACGTGATGGCCCGGTAGAGCTGGCCTGAGTTCAGATGGCAGTACCCCAGCCGCTCGGCTACCGCTCGGGCCGTAGTGCTTTTACCCGATGCCGCTGGACCGTCGATAGCCACGGTCATCCCTACCACGTCAACTCTCCTTGGGCAGGACCCGATCCAGGGCCTCCCAGAACCCAGGGAAGGAAACGGCAACGCATTCGGGAGCATCGATGCCCACGCGGCAGCCCGGAAGCCGGGACAGCACGCCAAAGGCCATGGCGAGCCGGTGGTCGCCACCCGTCCGTACCCCGCCTCGCAGGACAGCTCTCGTTCCCCGAATGCGCAGTCCATCCTCCAATTCCTCGCACTCGACGCCCAGTGCCCCAAGGTTGGCCGCCAGCAGCGCGAGGCGATCGCTCTCCTTATGGCGCAGCTCCCCCGCTCCCCTAATCTCAGAAGTCCCCTCGGCTCTAGCGGCCAGCACGGCGAGGATCGGGATCTCGTCGATGAGGCGTGGAACGACCGTACCATCGAAGCGAAAGGGCCCCAGAGTTCCCGGCAAGGCTTCTACATCACCTACCGGCTCGCCAGCGGCCTCCCCAGTGGCCACTGACCCCACCGATGCGCCCATGGCATTCAGAATCTCCAGGAATCCAGTTCGGGTCGGATTGAGCCCCACGTTCCTGATCCTAACGCTGTGCCCTCCCAGCACGGCGCCGGCGATCAGAAAGGCCGCGGACGAAACGTCTCCCGGGACCAGCGTGTCGAGGGGCCTCAACTTCCCATCCCAGCCCGAGGGGTCGAAGTGCATCCACTGCCCTTCGGGACCAGTCGAAAAGCTGAGCGGTGCTCCCATGTGCTTCAGCAGTCGCTCCGTGTGATCTCTCGGTTCCCCACGATCGCGAATCTCGAGCTCCGTCCGGGAGGTGACCGCAGCCAGGAGCAGTGCCGACTTGACCTGCGCGCTTGAAACGCGTGGACGGTAGCGCAGGCTCCGGAGCGAGCCGGAGGCACGCGGCTCGACCAGGATCGGCAGGCGACCGCGGCTCCCAACATAGCGGAGGCGCGCCCCCATGGCCTGGAGAGGGTAGACGACGCGGTCCATCGGCCTTCGGCGGAGCGACTCGTCGCCGTCCAGCTCCGCGCTTCGGCCCAACCCCGCAAGTAGGCCGGCAAGGAGGCGCGCCGTGGTCCCGCTGTTCGCACAATGGATCGGAGCGGGCGCGTCGTTCCAGCTCGCCGGGCCCTTGACCTCGACGGGTCCTGGTGCCCCTCCGATGGCCTCCAGACCCAGCTCTCGCAGCGCACGAAGGGTAGCCATCACGTCGGCCGACGGAGGAAGCCCTCTCAGCATGGATCGTCCCCTGGCCAGCCCCGAGCCGATCAGATGACGATGCGCGATGGACTTGTCGCCGGGCACACGAAGCTCGAGCACGCAGCCTATGCCTTCCCGTCGGTCGCGTCCGGTGAATCGGCGAAGGGCACTTCGACCGACATCCCGTCCTCGGCCGCCCTGGAGCGCGAGAAGACGGCTCGCGCCTCCGCCACCAAACGCTTCGGCTGCTCCGAGAACCGTGCGCTGAAGTGCGTCAGTATCAGCGAACGGACGGAGGCCTGGGCCGCGACCTCGGCCGCTTCGCGGGCCGTGGAGTGCCGAGTCTCCAGCGCGCGCCCCCTCTCGTCGTGCGAGAAGGTGCATTCGTGGATGAGCAGGTCCGCGTCGGTGGCTGCCTCCACGGTGGCCTTGCACGGACGGGTGTCACCCGTATACACGACAGTTCGGCCGGGTCGCGTCGGGCCCACCAGGTCGGCCGCCCGTACCCGTCGCCCTCCTTCCAGCTCCACATCCTCTCCGCGGTGGAGCCTACCGTAAAGGGGTCCCTCCGGAATGCCCACGTCGCGAGCCTTCTCGACGTCGAACCGACCCAGTCTCGTATCCTCGGCCAGCCGAAGACCGACGGAGGCGCCGGTGTGGTCGGTCTGGAAGGCCTGAATCTCGTAGCCTTCGTAGCGAGCGGGCCCGGCCGGCGTGAGCGTACGGATCGTCACCGGGAAATGGATTCTGTCTCCTCCCAGCTCGACGGCAGCACACAGCGTTTCCCGGCCCTCCTCCGGTCCTCGGATGACGAGCTCGTCTTCCCGACCCTGCAAGCTCATCGTGCGCAGGAGACCCGTGATCCCGAGATAGTGGTCCGCGTGAAGGTGCGTGACAAATATCTCTCGCACGGCGAAGCCGACCCCGAACTTCATCATCTGGCGCTGTGTACCCTCCCCGCAGTCGAACAGGAAGAGATCGCCTTCGCGCTGCACCGCGATGGCCGAGACATTCCTCCTGACAGTGGGTCGGGAGGAGGAGGTTCCCAGGAAAGTGATCCGTAGCACGGCTTCTGTTCCTTCGGTTATGAGCGTGCCGGCAACCTACCGATCCGCAACCGATCGTCAACCGACAGGGGGAGCCACTCGCTCCTGGACCGCCTGACGGCTCTGGGGCACGGATACTGCACGCCCCTGGGTAGGTTGACGACTGGTTCCCCAGCGGAACCAACAGCAGTCTATTTTGCCCAAGTTGCTTGCAAGACGCTCCTGCACGGATGTGAGAATTCGCCGAGGCGTGATGGACGAAGCTAGGTACCCCGGATACGACATCTTGGCCGAACTGCGAGGGCTGGAGCGACGTGTCGAGGCTGTCGAGGCGTCGTGGCGACTCTTTGATGACTCGCCAGCGCCTGGCAGGCTGCAGGCGCTGCGCGAGGACCTGGTCGAGGCCGTCCAGCTGATCGACCGGATGGAGATGCAACTCGGTTCGGCGGTTCGCGACGGGCCTCTTGCCTCCGGCGCACCTCCCGGTCAAGCGGTCCCAGGCACCAGCCCTCCGGCCCGGTCCGTCATAGACGCGAGCCGGGCCCTGGACCGGCTTCTGTGGCAGGTGAACGCCGGCTGGCAGGAACTCCGGGCGCGGCCCCGTGAAGAGAGCCTCGCCGCCCTCAGTGATCTTCTCCGCGCCGCCAGGGGCCGGGCCGCCACGCTCCGCCAGGCGCTCGAGACAGCGAGCATGGAGTTGACACGCCGACGAATGGCCGGCCCCGAGGATGCTCGAGGTCCTGCCGGCTCCCCGGTGGGAGCACCCGAAGCGGAGATCGACGCCGAGAGCGCCCGGGATCAGGTGAGTCAGCACGGACAGGAGATCGAGTCGCTGCTGTGGCGGATTCATTCCGATTGGCAGCACCTGCGCCGGGGGCCCGCAGCAGACCGCGTAGGGGTGCTCGAGGACGAACTGGATTCGACGGCCGCGCGAGTCGGCGATCTGCAGCGAGTGGTCCGCCGGGCACCCGATGGATCGCTCACCGCAGCCTTCGGGGACAAGTCGGCAGGCCGAGCGGCGGCCCACTTCCCTCCGTATCGGGATGGATTCACGGGTGCCTACAATCGGGAGGGCTTCGACTCGTTGGCCGGAGCGGAGCTCAAGCGGTGTCGCAGGTATGGTCGTCCGTTTGGACTACTGGTAGTGGAAGTCAGGCCTGTCGAGCTTTATCGGCTGCGCGATGAAGTGGCGTTGGTAGAGGAACAGCTCCGTGCCTACGACTTGCTGGCGAGATACGTCGATCGGCTACTCGTGGCCGGACTCCCGGAGAGCGGTGCTGGAGATACCCGGCGGGTGGCAATCCGGATCCTCAGCGCCTTTCGTCGAGCCGGCCTGGAAACGGACCTGGTCCGGCTCTCCTATGCGGCGCTGCCGGAGGACGGCTATACGCTCAGCGAGCTGATGGAAGCGGCGCGACAGCGGCTGGACGCAGGCACCGACGACTCGCCACCGGTGTGACGCCCGTCCGGGCGTCGACTCGGGCTCGATTGAGACTCAGCCCGCGACAACCTCAGCCAGCAGTTGCCCTAGCGCCACGTCGTCGTCCATAGACGAGGGGCAGCTCTCCACGGCGTGTCGCTCGAAAGGACCATCGAGGCTTGTGAACAAGACCCCGCCGAGTCCCGACCTGATCTGGTCCCCCGCCCACACCGGTCCGGTGGCCTGAGCGAGCCACGACCTTCCGGCCCACCGGAAGCGCGTCTCGGTTTCCGTGAGAGGCGCCGCATCCGATAGAAGGACCCCGAGGTCCGCTTCGTCCAGATCGGCCAGACTGCGTCCCGGCTGCAGGGTCGCGCGCAGGTCGTCAGGCACGAAGAAGACGAGTCCGTGGCCGGATTCTGCCCGCCACGCCACCACGGCAGTATGACGGACGCCGCCCGCCTCGAACGCCCGCGAGTCGGGCCTCCGATCAGCCATAGCACTCCCCCTCTATGCCTGAATCCGCTAACGGAATCCGGCTGTCTCGACTGAGTAGGGCAGCCTCCGCTGCCGTATCGATCTCCCGCCTCACCTCCTCTTCCACACCGGTCAGAGCCGCCCTGTTGCGTTCGCCCACTACTCTCGAGCCAACCGAACCTGACAGCATTACTTCCGACCGAGCCAGGTATTCTTCGTACATTCCAACGGGGTCGCGGCGCCCCCAGTGCTCGAATAGCGCCGGGTCGAACGTGACTCTGGCCTCTTTCACGTCGTGTGTTGCGTGACCCCCCATTCGGAACGTCTCGGCTGTCAGCATTACCGGGCCCGACCCCTCTCTGCAGCGCTGAACGGCCAGGACGGCTGCCGCATGCACGTCCAGAACGTTGTTGCCGTCGACGGCGAGCAGGTGCATTCCGTAGGCTCTTCCAAAACCCTGGAAGTCCGGTGCCCGATGATGCTGCTCGAGCCTTGTACCGAGTGCCACCTGGTTGTTCTGAATCACGAAGACGACGGGCAGACGCTGAACTGCCGCGAAGTTGAGCGCCTCGTGGACCTCGCCGCACTTGGTCGACCCGTCCCCCACCCAGGTCATGGCAACCCGCTGCTCTCCGCGGCGGAGAAAGGCCAGGGCGTAGCCATTCATCACTGTCGCGAGTCCCCCCACCATGCTGATCGGTGTCACGACTCCGTGCTCCAGGCTGCCGAAATGAAGATCGCGCCCGCGCGAAGGAGCATCGGCCGTGCCGAGGTACGCCCGAAGCATGTCGACTAGCGGCATTCCCATTTCGTGGCATGCCCCTGCGTTACGGATCATGGGTCCAACGACGTCTCCGCGCTTCCCTCGCCGCAGGGCGTGAACCGCTCCGACGGTCACCGCTTCTTCTCCCGTGCCGAGCCAGGCCTTGGAGATGACGCCCTGCTTGACCCAGCGTTGGAGCGCGATGTCGTGCAGGCGAAACCGTAGCAGTCCGCGATACATGTCGAGAAGCTTCTCCGGCGTGAGGGCGCTGACGATGGCCCACCTGCCCGGGTCAGCCCGAAGCCGTTCCTCGAACTCGCGCAGCAAGTCGCCATCGGGCTGCCACCGGGTGTACTCCGGAGGGTCGAATGCCGAATATCTCTTCAAGATTCGTCGCGCCTGCCACAAGTTCGCGGATGCCGCGTCTGGCCCACGGTCCAGCCGAAGCTATGCCGGATCTCGCTCCGCCGCTCCCGGCAGCCGTTAGGGAAGCGTATTATCCTACGCGGCTCCGGGAACGGGAGCCAGCGGCCGCCTGGTTACCGGCCGCCTACGCCCGGCACAATACCCACCTGCAAGGGCCCTGCGTTCCGGCGATGAGCACACAACAAGTGCAGCAGAGCGGCATTCGCCTTCCACCGGGCGCGATACGACTCGGGACTACGGTGTTCATCGTGGCCAGCCTGCTCGGCTTCGGCGCACTGTTCATCATCACGAACGATCTGAGCGGAAGCCTCTCCGGGTTCCGGCACTTCGATCCACGTTGGGCGCTGCCGGCCCTTGGCCTCGCGTCAATGGATTGGATCGGAGGCGGCACTCGGATCTGGCTCCTTACACGTCCGCTCGGAGTGAGACTGTCGTATTGGAAGTGCATCCAGATGGGGGGTACTACGGCGGCCGCCGCCTACCTTACCCCCTCGGGCACCGGGGGAGGACCCACTCTCATATATGGCCTGGTCCGCAACGGTGTCTCGCTGGGCCGCGCGGTGGCCACCAACTTCGCCAGCGCGATCGTCAACCTCGTATTCCTGTCGCTGGCCGGGTACGGTGCGTGGTTCTTCGGGGCTGCCTCCGCCATCGAGGGAATCACCCTGCCCGTGGCCAACATCTCGGCGGCCCGCCTGTTCGAGTGGTCGGCGCTCGGCTTCGCCACTCTGGGATCGCTCATCATTCTCTTCGCGGCCGCGCCCCGGATGCCCCGACTCCTGCTCCTGCGGGCGTTCGGCCGCAGGCGCGCGGTCCGCAAGATCGTGCGGGTTCTGCAGGAGCTGCACGGGAGCCTCATCATCTACGCCCGTAAGGGCAAGCTGGCGCTTCTCCTGGCGATGGTGGGCAGCATGCTCCAGTTCGGCGGCCGGTTCGTTCTGGGCTGGTGCGTACTCCGGGGCTTCGGTGTGGACCCCGGCTTCTGGAATGTCATCGTGCTCCATGTGCTCCTGCAGTTTCTCTTGTACTTCATGCCGACTCCAGGGGGCACGGGAGTCGGCGAGGTTCTCGCCCCAGCCTTGATGAGCCCGTTTCTACCGGAACGCCTTCTCGTGGCCTACACCGCCGTCTGGCGGTTCTTCCTAACCTACCTTACGGTAACGCTGGGCGGTCTCACTCTCTTTCGGTGGCTGGCGGAGGACAGCCGCCGGTTCTCGGCGGCGCCGTCCGGCGGCACGGTGGCTCCGGGGCCGAACGGAGCGATATCGGGAGGGTAGGAGCTGGTGGTGACCGGAGGCGAGACATCAGTGCGGTCTGCTCGACGCCTTTTGCTACCCGCCGTCGCGGGCCGTCCACAGGAGGTTGCACTTGAAACAGTGTCGTGACTGCGATGCAATCATTCCGGATCAGGCCAAGCGCTGTCCTCACTGTCGCCAGGCCCAGAAGCATGGCGAACGGCTGCCGCAGGTCATGCTCGTGGGTCTGAGCCTGGCCGCGGCGGTGGCAGTTCTCCTCGAAGGCTGTCCCGATCTCAGGGCACCTCTGTAGTGAGCATAGGGGCGTCTGGTCCCGGCCGTAGTGATGACCCATCTTTCCGAATCGAGACGGCGTTCACCGGACAATCGAAGGGCCAGATGAAAAGAGCGATCGCGACCCCTCTGGCAGCTGGTCTGGCTGCCTGGCTCTCAGCCTGCGTGGGAAGCGCTTACCTGCCCGCACAGGCGGGTGGGGCGGAATCGGATATCAGCGGACTCGACGTCCGCCAGCAGTGGGTCGACGATCACCCTGAGACCAGCCCGGAGATAAGAGAGGCCATACTCGAGGGCGCGTTCGTTCCCGGGATGACGCTGGAGCACCGCGACGTGATCACGAATCCGAGGCGACAGGCTACGACCGGCAACGGCTATTGGCGCTCCCACACGACAGAGGACGAGGTGCGGTACCGGTGGTTCGTTGCCAGCGAGCGTCTGCCCTTCGCCGACGGTCTCGGTCGTTCCGTATGCGAGCTCATCTACGTGGAGGGGGCTCTCAAGGAAGTTCGGTACTGTGGAGCTGGCTCCTGACGCGCGGAATACGTTCTCCAACTCGTGCCCACCCGGCTCGAACGGAGCTCTTCGAGCATCCCCATCCGGGTCGTACCGATTCCGGTTCTAAGAGCGGACCGTTGCGTCAGCGCGACACCGACGGGTTATATTTCGGAATGGCCCCGTGCGGCAAACACCTGCAACCGAATCAGGCGCGCGGCGGTTTTGCGCCCCACAGCCACGAGCGAACGCTCGGCCGTTCCCCACCGAGTGTTGCACGCGTTCAACGACAATTGTCATGGCGCTCGGCCTCCGCTGACGATGATCGCCATGGTGCAGATTGCAACGTTTTGCAGGGTTCGCGGCGTAACCGCAGCCTTCGTCGCGGGATGCCGAGAGTTGTTACAAACTACGTTACCATATTGCAAACAACGGCTTACAGACTTCTCGGCGCCGTCGCGAGCGGACGGTATGTCACTTGCTCACAACTTTCCTACGAGAGCTCGCCCGCAGGCCGCGAGTCGGACGCGTGCACTGGCACGATTCCTCCATCTGCACTGCGGCGCGCTAAGTCCGTTGTGGTCGCCCGCGCAGGCGGGGACCGAATGGTCAATCGAGTACGCCGTTAAACGGCAACAGACACGGAGGTCCGGCAGGTGAAACTCCTTGTCCATGGTCTCTGGTCGGACGAATCGGGCCAAGATCTCGTGGAGTACGCGTTGCTGGTGGCTCTGATCGCTCTCGCCGTGATAGCGGTGCTTCGACTCTTCGGAGCGACGGTGTTGTCGATCTTCTTCAACAACATCGCGAACGAACTGGAGACACTCGTTTAACTCGAGCGAATGAGCGACATTCGCACACCACCCCGAATCGGCTGTAGCCGGGAGGAACTCATGCTCGCACCGTTCAAAGCGCTGTGGAACGACGAGTCGGGTCAGGACCTGGTGGAGTACGCTCTGCTGGTAGCCCTGATCGCCATTATCGTGATCGCGGCCCTCCGTCTGTTAGGTCCGACGATCGCGAACGTGTTCAACAACATCGAAAGCGAGCTGTCGACGGTATAAAGCAGCTCGAGCCGGCGACGGTGCGGCCGGGCCCGGTGAACCCGCCGGGCCTGGCCCATAGCCGCCGCCGTCACAGGTAGTGCAAGCAGTACCGAGAGGACCACATTGGATCTTAGCGCATTTTGTCTCATCGCACTGGTATCGGTCGCGGCTGCCCTCGATCTGGGCACGCGACGCATCCCAAATGCGCTCACCGTAGGCGGTCTTCTCCTCGCACTTGGCCTCCGGGCTCTCACCGGAACCCCTGCCCTCGTCGACGGACTCCTGGGGGCGCTGATCGCCTTCGGCCTGTCCTTTCCGCTCTTTCTTCTGGGCGGCATGGGTGGAGGGGATGTCAAGCTGCTGACGGCTGTCGGAGCGTTCCTCGCACCTGAGCGGCTGTGGGTGGCTCTGCTGGCGATGGCGCTGGTGGGGGGCGCGCTGGCGCTGGGAGTCGCGATCTGGAAGCGACGTCTTGCCGCCAGCTTCGTTAGCACGTTCAGAGTCGTGAAGGACCTCGCGTTTCGCGCGGTTGGAATGGGCGGTACAAGTAGCGCGGCCAGGCTTTCTGATCCTGATGCGCTCGCTGTGCCATACGGAGTCGCAATCGCTGTGGGTGCGATCGCCGGTTTGGTTTACCCGTGAGCATCGGCACCTGCACGTCTATGAACCGGAGAGGCAGGACCAACGGCCATGCGTAGTCGACGGCTTTTTATCGTTCTCGCGCTGGCGCTGATATCCGGGTTGGCCGCTGCTTGGCTCGCCCTGAACTACCTGCGCCAGCCGACCAGTCCGCTCAGCACTGCTCCGTCGCAGACGACGGCGGAAGTGGTGGTCGCCGCTCGGGACCTGCCGCTGGGGTCGATTCTCACAGCGGAAGACGTCAAGCTCGTGGAGTACCCCGGCGAGTACTTGCCGGAGGGCTACACGAGCTCTGTCGAGACAGTTCTCGGTCGCGGCGTCATTTCCCCCATGGCCACTAACGAGCCTCTGCTGTCGGCAAAGATCGCAGTCAAGGAAGCGGGGGGTGGCCTCCCGATCGTGATCTCCGAAGGAATGAGGGCGGTCAGCGTACGGGTGGATGAGGTCATCAGCATCGCCGGCTTCGTTCTTCCCGGAACGCGAGTCGATATCCTGGTCACCCTCGATCAGGGCGAAAGCCCGGTGACGCGCATCATTCTCCAGAACATCGGGGTGCTCACCGCCGGTCAGATCGTGCAGCGGGACGCCGAGGGCAACCCAGTTCAGGTCACGGTAATCACGCTGCTGGTTACGCCGGATCAGGCGGAGGAGCTTGTGCTGGCGGCGACGAAGGGCCGCATCCAGCTGGCCCTCCGCAATACTCTGGATCTCGATTCGATCACCACCGAAGGGGCGCGCCTGTCGAGCCTGATACCCGTGGCGCGGGTGGCTCGCCAGGCACCGCGACGCACCAGGCCTACCGTGCCCGCGAGCACGGCCCGCCAGATCGAGATCTACCGGGGACCCGAATTGTCGACCGAAAACGTGGAAGAGGGCGGATCACAATGAGGAGCAAGATGTCTACCCGACTCGGATGGCGGTTCGGCCTCGCAGGCGGCGTGGCGGTCGCCCTCCTCGGGCTGTGCGGCCCGGCTCCCGCAAGGGCGCAGGGAATCGCTCCCACCGGAACGATAGAGGTCGCCACCGGAAACTCGCACGTGGTACGGCACCCGGTGATTCTACAGAGGATCTCTATCGCAAATCCACAGGTGGCGGACGCCATCGTGGTTTCCGCACAGGAGATCGTGATCAATGGAAAGACCACCGGAACGACCAGCTTGATCCTGTGGGATAACGCGGGCGGGCGAGCTCTCTATTCCGTCCGAGTGACCCCGGATCTGGCGACGCTGGAGGCCGATCTCGAAGCCATGTTCCCGGACGACAGCATCGAGGTAGCGGCCGCCGGCACCTCCCTGGTCCTATCGGGAGCGGTCTCCAGCGAGCTCAAGGCGGAGAAGGTGCGGGCCTTGGCCGGCCTTATCGCGCCGGAGGCGGAGTCTATCATCGACCGGCTCGAGGTGCCGGAGCCTGGCCAGGTCCTTCTTCAGGTCCGGTTCGCCGAAGTGAACCGTTCGATGCTGCAGAGGACCGGCATAAACATCCTTCGGTGGAACCCGGATGAGCTATCGGGATTCACAACCGCCGGTCGTCCGCCCGCATTCACGGGCGACAGAGCTGACGTCGAGTCGACTCTGTCCGACGCCGTGAACCTCTTCCTGTTCGCCCCGGACGCCGATCTGGCTGTGTTCATCCAGGCACTCAAGCAGAACGGGCTGTTCCGCAGCCTGGCAGAGCCCAACCTGCTGGCGGTTCACGGTCAGGAGGCCTCCTTCCTCGCGGGTGGAGAGTTCCCGTATCCCGTGGTCCAGGGCGGGGCCAACGTCGGCGCCGTAACGATCCAGTTCCGGGAGTTCGGTGTCAGGCTGAACTTCACGCCGTGGATCACGAACAGCGGTAACATCAGGCTTCACGTGGCGCCCGAGGTCTCGACGCTGGACTTCGCGAATGGGCTGACCCTGCAGGGCTTCAACATCCCGGCGATCCTCTCTCGGAAGGCCGAGACGGAGATCGAGCTCATGGACGGGCAGACGTTCGCCATCGCCGGGCTCATCGACAACACGATGCTCGAGGATGTCGATAAGATACCGGTTCTCGGGGACATACCCATCCTGGGCGCTCTCTTCCGCTCAAAGGAGATGCGCCAGAGTCGTACCGAGCTGCTCGTGCTGGTTACGCCGCGCTTGGTCGACCCGCTGGACGAGTCGCCTCCGGTTCCGACGAGCGAGCCACAGGATTGGGAGTGGGACAAACACATGCAGGCGCCTCCGAGCGAGCAGTTCTGACCAGGGAGATCCAGGTCTGGAGCCAAGTCGACACATGGGCGGTGAGAGGAATAGCGGCGGAGTATAAATGGAAGCTAGAGAAATCAGGAGCGCGGTGATATCCACCGACGAGGAGTTCAGGAACCTCCTCAGCACGACGCTGGCCGAGGAGGATTCCCTCATCTCGGTCGGGCTCGAGATCCGGGTTCCGTTTCCCGACGTAAACGACAATCATCTGGAGCAGCTGCGCCAGCTGGATCCGGAGCTGATCTTCCTCGACCTCGAGGACGACTCAGTCATGGGGCTCAAGTTTGCCCAGTTCCTGGTGGACGGTGCTCCGCACCGGAAGATCATCGGCGTTGGGCCGGTTCTGAGCCCGGATCTACTGCTACAGGCGATGCAGGCGGGTGTAAGCGAGTACCTGCAGAAGCCGGTGACGGAGGACAAGCTTCGTGAGACGGTGGATCGGATCGGCCGGAAGCTCGGTCGCAAACCCGAGGACCGGAAGCGGGATCCGGCCAAGTTGTACGCGTTCTTCAGCCCCAAGGGTGGCACGGGATCGACCTGCGTGGCCACCAACGTGGCCATCGGCATGCACCTTCTCACCCGCAAGAAAGTGCTACTCGTCGATCTCGACCTCGAGCTGGGTGAGACGGCGCTGCTGCTTGGTGTCGAACCGCAGTTCAGCTTCGTCGATCTGGTTCGAAACTTCCACCGTGTTGATGCGGGGCTGCTGGCTTCTTACATCGAGCGACACGACTCGGGGGTCGAGCTGTTGTCCGCCCCGTTCCATCCGGCTCGAGCGGAGACGGTGACGGGCGATCAGATCAGGCAGATTCTCCACTTCCTGAAGGGACATTACGACTACATCATCGTAGACACCTCCAAGTCGTTCACGCCGCCTACGCTGGCCACGTTCGAGCAGGCGGATCACGTCTTCCTGATCACGCACGTCGATCTCCCGTCCCTTCGCAACATCACTCGGTGTCTGCCGCTTTTGGAGCGCATGGGGTCCGTAAAGGGAGAGCAGTGGCTGCGACTGGTCGTCAACCGGTACCAGTCGAGCGATCCGATCTCCATAAAGGAGGTGGAGAAGACCCTGGGGCTCGAGGTGTACTGGACCCTCGCCAATGATTTCGAGGCCGTGATGAGCTCGATCAACTCCGGCAAGCCGGTCATCCTCACCGACCGCTCCGGGTTCACCAGAGACCTGAAGGGCCTGATCAATGCCGTGACTGGCGTCACGGAATCCAGCAAAAACGGTGGCAGCTGGCTCGGCCGCAGCTTCAAACCGCTCCGCCGCATGCTGGGACAGAAGAGCTAGCAGAGGAGTGAGCGCTCATGAACGAATCCCAAGACCCAGAGGCGCGCCAGGTACCTCAGGTCGGTGGTAGTGCCTCCCCTGACGGCGGCATGCCGTGGGAGGGATCGGCGGGCGGCCCCACGTCCTTGAGCCAGGAGGGAGCCCTCCTTCAGGACATGAAGGTCAGGGTGCACCGCCAGCTCCTCGAACGCCTCAATCTGTCCAACCTGGATGCCCTGGATAAGGGTCAGGTCGTCGAGGAGATCCGTCGTGTGGTCCACGACCTGCTGGCCCGCGAGGCGACGCCTCTCAACTACGACGAGCGCGAGGAGCTCGTCGGCCAGATCCTGGATGAGATCTTCGGCCTCGGTCCCATCGAGCCACTCCTGCAGGATCCGACCATCTCGGACATTCTCGTGAACACGCACGACCAGGTCTACATCGAGCGCAACGGGCGGCTCGAGAAGACTGACGTGCGTTTCAAGGACGACCGGCATCTCCTTCAGATCATCGATCGCATCGTCTCCGCGGTCGGGCGTCGGATCGACGATTCCGCTCCGATGGTGGACGCACGGCTCGCCGACGGATCCCGGGTCAACGCGGTCATCCAGCCCCTGGCCATCGACGGGCCACACCTGTCGATCCGGAAGTTCAAGAAGGACGTGTTGTCGGCCCCCGATCTGCTGCGGACGGAGACGATCACGCCGGCCATGCTCGAGCTCGCGCAGGGGATCGTTCAGTCACGCCTCAACGTGCTGATCTCGGGTGGAACCGGCGCGGGCAAGACCACTTTGCTCAACATGCTCTCGGAGTCGATCCCGGTCAGTGAGCGAATCGTCACTATCGAGGACTCCGCGGAGCTGCAGCTCCGTCAGCCGCACGTGGTGCGCCTCGAGACTCGGACCGCCAACGTCGAGGGCGCCGGCGCGGTGTCTCAGCGAATGCTGCTCATCAACTCCCTGCGCATGCGGCCTGACAGGATCATCATCGGTGAGTGCCGGGGCGCCGAGGCCATCGATATGCTCCAGGCGATGAACACCGGCCACGACGGCTCGCTCACCACCCTGCACGCCAACAGTCCCCGGGACGCGCTGGCCCGTCTCGAGACGATGATCTCCATGGCAGGCCTCAACCTCGGCGAGAAGGGGATGCGACAGCAGATCTCAAGCGCGATTCAGGTGCTGATCCACATCGAGCGCATGACGGACGGGACGCGAAAGGTGATGACGGTCTCCGAGATCACCGGCATGGAAGGCGAAGTGATCACGATGCAGGACGTATTCGTCTATGACCGGGAGGGCGTCGACGAGCAGGGGCGTGTCATTGGCCGCTTCCGCGCTACCGGGATCCGGCCACGCTTCACAGAGCGCATGCGGGCCTACGGAATCGAACTGCCCTTGTCCCTCTTCACGAACGTGGAGGGCGAGAGGAGGGCCGTGTGAGCGAACTGCTTCCCCAGAACTGGCTCCCCGCCCTACTGGTCTTCCTGACGGTAGGGTTCGGGGTTGCCGCCCTGGCCTTCCTCGGCGAGAGCCTGCGCGAGGTGCGTCGCCGCAGAGACTTCCGCAAACAGTTGCGCTCGGTGACAGGCCAGGGAACGCCGGAGCAGGTGCAGGGAGTCTCGCTTCTGCGGGACGAGCGGCAGCCGGACACGGTGCTCGACTCGGTGGTCTCCATCTTCCCCCAGGGTAGGGACCTCAGACTCCGTCTCGAGCAGGCGGACCTGGATTGGAGTCCGGGCACCTTCATCACCGTCTGTTTCGGGCTCGCCATTGCGTTCGGCGCTACCTCGCTGGTCCTGACACCGTACGCGGTGACAGCCGGCCTGGCGGCGGTGTTCGGATTTGCGCTTCCGTTCCTGCAGCTCCGGCGCCTCAAGAAGAAGCGGATCCGAGCGTTCGAGGAGCAGCTGCCGGAAGCGATAGACCTTCTCGGCCGCTCGATCCGCGCGGGCCACGCCTTCCCCACGGGGCTCAAGGTCGTGTCCGAGGAGTCGCCCGATCCGTTGGGAGCCGAGTTCCGCCAGATCTTCGAGGAGCAGAAGTTCGGACTTCCCCTCGAAGATTCCCTGATGGGGCTCACGGACCGCATTGACCTCGTGGACATCAAGATATTCGTAACCGCGATTCTCGTGCAGCGCGAAGTCGGCGGAAACCTGGCCGAGATCCTCGACAAGATCGCTTACACGATTCGCGAGAGGTTCATGCTCCTGCGGCAGGTGCGGGTGTATACGGCCCAGGGGAGGCTTACCGGCTACATCCTGGCCGCTCTACCGATCCTGCTCGGACTCGCGATCGCAGCACTGAACCCTACGTATATGGGAATCCTGTTCGAGGAGCCCACCGGTAGAATCCTGATCGTCATGGCCGCCACCCTGCAGTTCGTTGGCTTCCTGGTGATCAGGAGGATCATCGACATCGAGATCTGATGATTACGCTGATTGTAGCTCTCACGGCTCTGGCCGTTGTCCTGGTGGTGGTCGCGGTCGCCGAGCTGATCCCTGCCCGCGAGCGGGCCGTGGGTCGCCGGCTGGCCGAGCTGCAGGATCTAGCGTCGAAGCGGACCCTGGATCAGAGAAGAAGACGCCAGGAGAAGCGACTGCAGCTTGAGGTATGGCTCCAGACGTTCGGCGAGCGTGTCGCCGCCGGGCGAAAGGACCTTTTCGAGACCCGCTTGAAGCTCGTCCGGGCGGGGTACCGACGCCAGGATGCCGTGCCGATGTTCTACGCCCTCCGCGTCCTGGCAATCGCCGCAGCCGTAGTCCTCATGGTCGTGGTCGCTCCACTGATGGGTTTTTCGGGGTCGAACCTCGTCGTGTGGCTCGGCGCCTCCGCCTTGATAGGCTGGATGCTGCCGGCCGGTTTCCTGTCCAGGAGGATCCGCCTCCGTCAAAAGGACATTCAGAAGGCACTGCCGGACGCGCTGGACATGCTGGTCATATGCGTCGAGGCCGGGCTCGGACTCAACCAGGCCATGCAGCGGGTCTCCGAAGAGATTGAGACGATCAGCTCGATCATGTCGGAGGAGCTTCAGATCGTGAATCTTGAGATTCGAGCCGGAACTCCGCGTGAGGATGCGCTGCGCAACCTGGGCGAGAGGACCGGTGTTGCCGATCTGCAGGCCCTGGCGACCATGCTGATCCAGACGGACCGCTTCGGCACCTCGATCGCCCAGGCACTCCGCGTGCACTCGGATTCCCTGCGGACCAAGCGGCGGCAGCGTGCCGAGGAGGCGGCGGCGAAGACGACTATCAAGCTCGTTCCTCCGCTGGTGTTCTTCATCTTCCCCGCGATTTTCGTCGTCGTGCTCGGGCCCGCGATGCTCCACCTCCTGAACGAGCTTGGGGGCTTTCAGTGACGCTGGTCGAGGTGGTCAACGAGACCAGGGAGGTTGCTCTCGGGGACCGCATCGGGCTCGCGGACAGCCTTTGGACCAGGCTCCGCGGGCTGTTGGGCAAGCCGGCGCTCACCAGCGGTGAGGGTCTCCTACTGGTTCCTTGCCGTTCCGTTCACATGTTCGGGATGAAGCACGCCATCGACGTTGCCTTTGTGGATACCGAAGGCAGGGTGGTGGCGACGTATCCGGAGCTCCAGCCCAGGCGCCGCTCCGGCTGGCACCGTGCAGCACGCAAGGCTCTGGAGCTGCCGGCCGGCACCCTCGAGCGCACTGGCACACTGGTGGGGGATCGCCTGAGCATAGTTGCCGCGGACGATTGACGTGCCGCGAGGACATCGAAAGGCGGACAGGATGGCGCACGATATGATCGACACGGCAGACGTTCTGACCGAGGCGGGGGAGCCGACCCCGGACATGCCGCCAGTTCCAATGACGCGCGCGGAGACTGGTTTAGGCCGGGGACTCATCTCCGACCTCGTGCTCAAGACCCTGTACACCACAGGTTCCCGCACGGGCGAGGAGCTCAGGCAGGCACTGCGTCTGCCGTTCACGATCATCGACGAGGAGTTGGTGGACCTGCAGCAGCGGCGGCTAGTGGAAGTCCGTGGCGCCGGTGGGCAGAGCCGCGTGACCTACACCTTCGATCTGACCTCCGCCGGCCGCGACAGGGCCCGCGAGGCGATGGAAGCCAACGGATACGTGGGTCCAGCTCCCGTTCCCCTGCAGCAGTACGGACGCTGGGTCGAGACTCAGACGGTCCGAGGCGTGATGGTTACCGAGGATGTCATCCGCAGTGGGTTTTCCCATTTGGTGTTCGATGAGGGCTTCCTGGACCAGCTGGGTCCGGCCATCAACTCGGGTCTGTCGCTCTTCCTCTACGGCCACTCCGGCAACGGCAAGACCACGATTGCAGAGGCGATCGCCGGCATGCTTGGCGGTTCGGTCTACTTGCCGTACGCGCTGGAGGTTCAGGGCCATATCGTCGTGCTGTTCGACCCCGTCTACCACCGCGAGGTCGATTCCCCTCACGACGCGGGCGATCCGTTCGGCGCTCATCCTCTGTTCCGGGAGCAGCAGCCATACGACGCCAGGTATGCCTATATCAAGCGGCCCGTGGTATTCGTCGGCGGAGAACTGACCCTCGACATGCTGGAGCTGCAGTACGACCCGCACACCCGGGTTTACACGGCGCCGGCGCAGGTGAAGGCGAACGGCGGCGTGTTCATCATCGACGACTTCGGACGCCAGCTGGTCCGTCCCCGAGACCTGCTAAACCGCTGGATGGTCCCGCTGGAGAAGCGAGTCGACTACCTGGCCCTTCGCAACGGTTACAAGTTCCCCATCCCGTTCGACAGCCTCATCCTCTTCTCGACGAACCTCAATCCTCTGGAGCTGGTGGACGAGGCGTTCCTGCGCCGGATTCGCTACAAGATCATGGTGGAGAGCCCCAGCTACGATCAGTACGTGGAGATCTTCCGCATCAACTGCGAGTCGCGAGATATCCTGTTCGAGCCGGCACGGATTCAGTACGTTTTCAAGCAGTACTACGAACGCCTTCAGATTCCGCCGCGCGGATGCCATCCGAGGGACCTGGTTGACACGGTCTGCAACATCGCCAAATACACGCACGTCGATGCGTCGCTATCGACGGATCTCCTCGACCGTGCCTGCAAGGCCTACTTCCTGGATATGCCAGGTGGCGGCGCGGCGCTCGGATACTCGGTGGCTGGAGAAGAGCAATAGGCCACACCGGCGGGCGCCGCGGCGGCTTGGCCGTCTGGCTGCTGCCCTCTCTTGCCGGCCTCATCACGATCTCGGCACTCTGGCTGTCGCTCTTCGTCCGGGGTGGTAGTCTCTTCGCCGGCGACGGTGATGTCGGCCGTCACGTCCGGGTCGGCACGGTGATCCTGGAGTCCGGGAGCATACCGCGCACGGATCTCTTCTCGCACACGCTTCGTGGCAGCGATTTCGTCCCCTACGAGTGGCTCTCGGAGGTGGTGTACGCCTTCGCGCATCGCCTGGGCGGGCTGGCGGGTGTGGCGGTCCTGGCGAGCCTGTTGCTGGCGGCGGCGGCCACCATCGTCTATTGGATCTGCGTTCGGCTCGGTGTCAGCAGACTGGCGGCGTTCCCCTTCGCCCTCCTCGCGCTGTTCCTGCAGGCGGGTCACCTGCTGCCGAGGCCGCATCTCTTCACCACCCTGTTCGTTGCCGTCGCCTACCTCGGGCTCGTGGAATACCGGTTGGATCCGAAGCCCGCGCGCGTGCTGTGGCTGCCGTTGCTCTTCCTGGTCTGGGCAAACTCACATGGCGGCTTTCTGGTTGGGTTCATCCTGCTGTTCTTGTTCATCGGAGAGGCCCTGTGGGACCGCCTGCGGGAGGGAAAGACCGAGCGGAATCAGCGGCGGGTGCGCACCCTGGGCCTGGTGACGGGCCTCTGCTTCGGGGCAACCCTTCTCAACCCGGTCGGTCCCGAGCTGTGGGTCCATACAACGGGGTACCTGCGCCTCGATTTTCTGGTGGATATGACCCACGAGTATCAATCGCCCGACTTTCACGACACGTTCGGGAAGCTCTTCTTTGTGGTCGTGGCGCTCGGCGTGCTCGCACTTATGGCGAGGCGAGCGCCGGTCGGCATTCTCGGCGGCACGCTCTTCCTGGTCTGGCTTGCCTTTTCTCTCCACTCGGCGCGCAACATTCCCTTGTTCGCCGTGATCTGCATTCCCTGGATCGCGGCCTGGACTACGGAAGCTCTGCGCGATGAGGCTCTTCCTGGCCGGCGATCGAGAGAGAGGCTGCTCGGATGGTCGCGACGCATGTCCGCCGTGGACGCGCAGCTGAGGCCCGTGCTGTTTACGACGGTCCTGGCAGCCGCCCTGGTTGTGGCCGGACTCTGGGGAGAGCGGAGGAAGGAGTTCCGTTTTCCGAGGGATCTCTTCCCGGTTGAGGCCGTCGGCAAGCTGGACGCGCTCGGAGTGGATGGAAACGTCTTCAACGAGTTCCGGTGGGGCGGTTACCTTCTGTACGCCGCCTATCCGGAGGTACCCGTCTTCATAGACGGCCAGACCGACTTCTACGGCGAGGAGCTGACGCGGGACTATCTCAAGATCCGGAACCTGGACCCCGAGTGGCTGAGCCTGCTGGATCGATACCGAGTGTCCTGGACTCTCGTTCCGACCAAGGCGCCCCTCAGTTCAGCGCTGGCGATTCACCCCGGCTGGCGAGCGCTGTACGCGGACAGCACGGCGACCGTTTACATGCGGCGGCGCGCCCCACCGGGTCCGCTCCCTGATTGAATGACAGGCCTGGGAGGAGCTTCAGAGAGGCTTTCCGGGCTCGCGCGCCGCGAGCGCTTTGCCCTCGCCGCGATCACCGCGCTGTTTCTGGTGATGGCGATCGTTTCCTGGCGACGCAGTGGGGACATCCTGGTCGACTGGGGTCGCGAGCTGTACACGGCGTGGCGTCTGGCTGAGGGAGACACCCTCTACATCGATGTAGCCTCGCTGTTCGGGCCGCTGTCGCAGTACTACAATGCGTTCATTTTCCGACTCTTCGGGGCCTCGGCGGCCAACCTGCTGCTGTCGAACCTCGTGCTCATCGCAGTGGCCGCGGTGCTGGTGTATGCTCTGTTCCGGCGACTGGCGGGCTCCGCCACGGCGACGGCGGTCTCCATTGTATTCCTTTCCATCTTCGCCTTCGCGCACCGCGGGGTGAGAGGTACCTACAACTACCTGACGCCGTACGCCCACGAGGCCACTCATGGGGTGATTCTAGGCATCGTCTTGATATGGGCTCTGGAGCGCTATGCGAGGCTGCGGCGACCCGTCTGGATGGGCGCCGCGGGTCTTTCCTGTGGCCTCATGCTGTTGACAAAACCTGAGATCGCAGCCGCGGCTGCGGTGACGTTCGCTTTGGGGTTGCTGCTTCTCGTGCTCGGAAGAAAGAAGCCGGCGCTTTCACATCTTCTGCTCGCCGGCGCACTCGTCATCGCTCCCGGAGCTGCTTTCCTTGTCCTGCTGTCGGCACACATGGAGTCCGCTGAAGCTCTTCGGGCACTTGCTGCACCCTTCGGCGCCTCTGTGGACGGATCCACGTGGAGTCAGCGGTTCTACCTCCTCAGTAGCGGGCTTCTGCAGCCTTGGCACAACCTGGCTCGCCTGGCGGCGAGCTTCACGATTCTGGCAAGCGGAGTGGTCCTCCTCGAGCTCACCGAGAGGCGGCTCGCTCCGCCCCTCCGTCAATTCGCCGGTGTCGGGCTGCTCGCTATCGGGGCTGTGTTGCTGGTAGCGTTTCTCGACCGAATGCCACTTCACGAAATCGGCAGGCCGCTTCCGCTGGTCGCGCTTGCTGGAGCGGCCGTGTTCGTACGCGGTGCCGTGCGGAGGAGGGACGGCGGGGACGAGGAACAGGCGAGGCAACTCGGACTGGCGTCGTGGTCCGTCTTCTCCTTCCTGTTGCTGGGCAGGATTCTGTTGAACAGTCGCCTGGGCCACTACGGCTTCTATCAGGCGATGCCTGCGGCCCTGTTGGCCGTGGCGCTTTTGCTGTGCCACATCCCGCGGTACCTGCGCGCACGCTCGAACTCGGGAACGTACGTGAGGGCGGCCGGTTTGCTCTTGATCGCAGCTGTGGTAGCCGATTCGATTGGGACCTCGGTGCTACTCTACAGAGCACGCGATGTACCGGTTGGCTACGGAGACGACCGTATGTACGTCTTCGACGCTGACCTCGACCCGAGAACCCGGACGGTCACGGCAACCCTCGCGCATCTCAGGTCCGAGACGCCGGACACCGCCGACCTCCTCGTCATCCCGGAAGGCGCCACGATCAACTACTGGCTGCGCCGTCCATCTCCGAGCCGCTTTGTCAACCTGATGCCGGTCGAGCTGACCATCTTCGGTTCGGCGGTGATCGAGGAACTGCGCGCCAGCTCGCCGAACCTCATCGTCCTCGCGGAGAAGATCAACATGTCCGAGTATGGATATGACGGCTTCGGCGCCACTGACTCGCCCGGCGAACCGGTAGTAAATTGGCTCCGCGAAGACTACTGCACCGCCTTCCGTAGCGAGTCGTTGGCAGCCAGCGGTCTTAAGCACACTATTGAGGTGCTTGTGCCGAGAAAGGAGCCTCAATGCCCCTGAGCCGGGCAGGCCACATCCGGGCCTCGCTGCTGGCCGGAATTGTCGCTGTGGCCGTTACCGCTGGAGGGCTCGTCGGCCAGACGAACGGTGTGAAGGTCCTCACCATTGCCCGGCTTCACTACGACGGTGGCGGAGACTGGTACGCCAACCCCACCAGCCTACCGAACCTTCTGCAAGTGATCGGGGAGAGGACGGAGCTCGAGGTAGGCCGGCGCCCGGCCGAAGTCCGCCTGACTGATCCCGACCTGGCCGACTACCGCTATCTCTACATCACTGGTCACGGAAACATCAGCTTCACCGCAGACGAACTGACTCGTTTGCGTGACTACCTAGCCGCCGGAGGCTTCCTGCACGCGGACGACAACTACGGCCTGGACCCTCACTTCCGACGAGAGGTAGCCCGCCTTTTCCCGGAGCGCGAGCTCGTAGATATCCCGTTCGATCATTCCGTTTATCGCATCTTCTACGATCTTCCGAATGGGCTGCCGAAGATACACGAGCACGACGGCCTTCCTGCCCGGGGACTAGGAATTTTCCTGGATGGTCGCCTGGCTCTGTTCTACAGCTACCAGAGCGACCTCGGGGACGGGTGGGAGGACCCTTCGGTTCACGGGGACCCCGAGGAGGTGCGAGAACAGGCCCTGCGAATGGGCGTCAACCTCTTCCTGTATGCCCTCGCATCGGAAGGTGAGTGAGCGTTGTGGGGCTTGCTCAACGCCTTACGGGAACTCTGGCCAGCCTTAGAGCATTGGCGGTAACGCCCAGTGAGGCACCCATGTCGCCAACCAGCACAGCGACGATCAGCGATACCCAGCCCAGGGGCACCCCGATGGCGAGGATCGCCTTCAGAAGGATCGCAACCACTATGTTCTGACGGATGACTCTGCGTGAGGCCCTCGAGAGGCGGTACAGATAGGGAAGGCGCTCGAGTTCGTCCCCCATCAAGGCGATGTCCGCAGTCTCCAACGCCGTGTCGGACGCCGCGGCGCCGAGGGCGATCCCCACCGATGCCGCGGCCAAGGCTGGAGCGTCGTTGACACCGTCACCTACCATTGCCGTCCGGCCATACCGCCTTTCCATCTCCTCGACCGCCCTTACCTTTCCCTCTGGCTCCAAGCGGGCGACCACCTCATCCGCTCCCGCCTCCCGCCCAACAGCGTCCACGGCCGTGCGATGATCCCCGCTCAGAACCACGAGCCGCCGAACGCCGAGGTCGTGAAGTTCCTTCAGAACCGCGGGCGCCGACGGCCGAATCGGATCCGTGAGACCCAGCAGACCCATCGGAGCGAGATCACCGTCGGGACCGGTCGAGACGTGCCCCGCCGGGCCCGCCGACGTCTCGGGAACCTCGGCTGCGTTGCGCTTCAGAACCAACACGGTAGTCTTGCCCTCGCTGTTCATGCGCGCCAGCGCCTCCAGCCCCTCTGCCCCGGGAAGAAGGCTCGGACGCCCGACCACATACTCGCCTCCCTCGACTCGGGCAGTGGCACCCCGCCCGGGCAGGGATTGAAAGCTCGACACGGCCTTCGCCTCCGGGTCGATCCTGCCGGCGCGAGCGGCACGCACTATCGCACGTGCCAGGGGATGCTCAGAGCGGGATTCCACCGCCGCCGCCAACGCCAGAATCTCTTCCGGAGGGCGTCCGTCCAGCGAGACCACTTCGGCGACCTCCGCCCGGCCATGGGTCAGGGTGCCTGTCTTGTCGAACGCCATGGCCTCGATCTCGCCCATCATCTCGAGGCTGCGGCCGCCCTTAATCAGCACCCCCTGGCGGGCGGCGCTGGTCACCGCGCTCACCACACTCACCGGAGTCGAGATCACGAGGGCGCACGGGCAGGCTATCACCAACAGCGTCAGACCTCGCAGCAGCCAAGTGTCTACCGGCTGCTCGAACAAGACCACCGGGACCAGTACCACGAGCACCGCCCCAACGGTGACGGCAGGCGTGTAGTAGCGCGCAAAGCGCTCCACGAACCGCTCGCTGGGCGAACGGCGGCGCTCTGCCTCCTCGATCATGCGGATCATCCGCGCCAGCGTCGTCTGGTCCGCGTTCCGGCCGCTGCGGACCCGCAAGAATCCCTCGTGAACGATCGACCCGGCGTATACGTGTTCTTCCGGCCCTTTCTCCACCGGCATCGCCTCACCGGTGATCGGCGACTCGTTGACCGCGGACGTGCCCTCGATGACCGTGCCGTCGACGGGAATCCGCTCGCCGGGTCTGACGACGACCTCGTCGCCCGCTTGAACCTCCGAGGCGCGTACGACCACTTCCCTGCCGTCCCGGCGCACGGTCGCCGTCTCCGGCGAAAGGGTCATCAGCGAGCGGACAGAGGCATTGGCTCGCTCGACGGCGAAGCTCTCCAGGAGCTCGGCCACGGAGAACAGGAAGGCGATCGCTCCTGCCTCGACGTACTCGCCTATGGCAACGGCCCCGAATACGGCCAGGGTCATCAGCACGTGCATGTCGAGGATCCGGCTTCGCAGAGCGCCGATGGCCTTGGGGAAGAAATTCCATCCGCCGACCGCGGCTGCGGCCAAGAAAAGCCAGTCTGACGGCGCGGGCAGCCCAGCCGAGGACTCCGCGGCACCGGGAAGTGCGAAACGGAACACCAGCCCCATCACCAGCAAAGTTCCCGACGCGTAGGTACGACGGGCTCTAGACGTCAACCAAACGTCTACGGGGGATTCGCCTCTGGCACCGTCCAGCAGAGCCTTGTAGCCCAGATCGCCGATGTCCCGGCGGATCGACTCGCCGTCCATAAGATCGGGGTCGAACTCGACCTCAAGAGTCCTGGCGACAGGGCTTCCTTCGACGAGGTGGACTCCATCCCTGGACAGGAGCCGGCGCCGAATCGTCTCGAGGCAGCTGGCGCAGTCCATATCGTCGATCCTGAATACCACCGTAACCGCCTTCATGGCAGGCAGTTCCTCGTGCCCTGGACGGTCGGCGCCGTCCGATGAAACCACGGGCTCGGTGATTCGTCTGGACATGTAGACAGGATTAACTAAGGCGAGCCGCCCGCGCCACCCGGCCGCCGAGGGAGGACGCCCCGAGTGGACGTCAGACCGTGAAGACGCCGTACAGGGCCAGCATCGCCAGCGTGAGGACCATCGCGACGACCAGCGGGCCGACGAACAGAGCGCGGAACAGCCGCGCATCAAATTTGAGATGCATGAAGAAGCCCACCACCAGCGTGAACTTGGCGGCGGAAAGGGTGAGGAGCACGGGCACGATGATCGGTCGTAGGGCCTCGATGTAGAAGACCATGACCTCGACCGCGGTGATCACGGCCAGGACCGCCGCGACACCTACGTAGAGCCGGGTGCTGCCGTGGGCCTCGCCTGTGGCGTGCGCCTCTGTGTTCTCAGCCGTCCTTTGATCCATATCCGTCTCTCCGCCCCTGGCTCAGACCCCGCCGCGGATCAAACCAGAAGGTATATGACCGTGAACAGGACGATCCACACCACGTCCACGAAGTGCCAGTATAGCCCAGCGATTTCCACGGTCTCCGCGTCAGCCTGAGTGAGCCTGCCTCGCGTCGCCATTCCGAACAGGCTCAGCAGCCAGATCACGCCCACGGTCACGTGAGCCCCATGCGTTCCCGTCAGCAGGAAGAAGCTACCGCCGAACAGGTTCGTCTTGAGCGTCAGCCCCTCGTGCACGAAGTGCGAGAACTCGTAGATCTGACCGCTCAGGAATACGATGCCCAGCAGCGCCGTCATCAGCAGCCACACCTTGCCCCATTTCATGTCACCCCGCTGCACGGCCGCAAGGGCGAGCACCATCATGAGGCTGCTCATGAGGAGCACGAACGTGGTCACCGTGATGAACGGGATGTTGAGAAGCTCCTCGGGGTACGGGCCGACGACGCTCTTGCCCTTGTAGACCAGATAAGTGATCAGCAGCGAGCCGAACAGCATGCACTCGGATCCTATGAACGTCCACATCAGGATCTTCCGGCTGGGAAGCCCCGTGCTCGTGTAGTGCTCGGCCGTGGCCGCCGTGCTCTGACTCACGCTCTCTCCGTTTCCTTGCGACCCCCGTCGACCCTCAGCGCTCGAGCGGCTCGAACGCCCAGCCGTAAATGCCGAACAGCATGACCGCGACGCCTAGGAACACCACCGGCAGCGCTTGAGTCAGCCCCCCCGCAGCCAGTCCCACGATCCCCAGCGCCAGCACGACCGGATAGTACGACGGACTTGGCATGTGGGGCTCCGGCCTCGCCGGGTCGTCTCCTGGGACGCTGTCCGAGGTGTCCACCGCCCACAGCGGGTCCCGACTGTGAACTTCCGGCAGCGACCTAAAGTTGTAGTGCGGCGGCGGCGAACTGATAGACCATTCCAGGGTCGCCGCCTCCCACGGGTCGGTGCCGGCGGGCTCGCCCTTTCGGATGCTTCGGATGAAGTTCCACAGGAAGATCAGAGTCGACGCGCCGAGTAGCAGTGATCCGACCGTGGACATCAGGTTCATAGCCTCGAAGCCGAGCCCCTCTTGGTAGGTGAACGTCCGACGTGGCATCCCATGCAGGCCCAGGAAATGCTGCGGGAAGAATGTCAGGTTGAACGCGATCAGCATCACCCAGAAGTGGATCTTGCCGAGCCCCTCGTGCAGCAGCCGACCGGTGATCTTGGGGATCCAGTAGTACAGAGCGGCGAACAGCGCGAAGATCACGCCGCCGAAGAGTACGTAGTGGATATGGGCCACCACGAAATACGTGTCGGTCTGCTGGAGGTCGGAGGCAGCCGACGAGTGCATGATCCCACTCAGGCCACCGATGATGAACATGGCGATGAAGCCGATCGCGAACAGCATCGGAGTCCGAAACCGTAGCGATCCTCCCCACATCGTGGCGATCCAGTTGAAGATCTTAACGCCCGTCGGTATGGCGATGAGCATCGTGGCCGCCGAGAACACCGTATTGGCGATCGGTCCCAGGCCGACCGAGAACATGTGGTGCGCCCACACCCCGAATCCCAGGAAAGCGATCAAAACGCCCGAGTAGACAACGAACGGGTATCCGAACAGCGGCTTCCGCGAGAACACGGGCACGATCTCCGACACGGCGCCGAGCGCCGGAAGCAGAAGGATGTAGACCTCCGGATGGCCGAAGATCCAGAACAGGTGCTGCCAGAGAAGCACGTCGCCGCCGGCCGCCGGGTTGAAGAACAGCGTGCCGAACATCCGGTCGAACATCAGCAGCACCAGACCCACCGTGATGGCCGGGAACGCCATCACGAGCAGGAACGATGTGACCAGAGTCATCCAGGTGAACAGCGGCATTCGCATCGGCGTCATGCCGGGACACCGCAGGTTGATGATGGTCACGATAAAGTTGAGGGCGGCCGCGATGGACGAGACGCCCAGCACCAGCAGCCCGATGACCCAGAAGTCTATCCGGATGCCCGGAGAGTACTGTGAGGAAGTCAGGTTCGCGTAGCCGAACCACCCTGCGTCCGGCGCTCCTCCGAACAGGAAGCTGGCGTTGAGAAACAGCGCCCCGAGGAAGAATACCCAGAAGCTGAGGGCGTTGAGCCGCGGGAATGCCACGTCCCGGGCACCTATCTGGAGCGGCACGATGAAGTTGAAGAAGGCTGCACTGAGCGGCATGATCGCGAGAAAGACCATGGTCGTGCCGTGCATCGTGAAGAGTTGGTTGTAGAGGTCGGCGTCGATCACGGTACCGTTCGGACCCGCCAGCTGGATGCGAATGAGCAGCGCCTCCAGGCCTCCCACCAGGAAGAAGAAGAAAGCGCTGAGGGCATACATGATGCCGATCCGCTTGTGATCGACCGTTGTGATCCAGCTCCACAGCCCGCCGCTGTAGGCACCTCGGTGGGGACTCTTCTCAGCGCGTGCCGCGTCGGAGGCCAGGGCTCCCGTTACCGCCATGTAGTCTCTTCGCTCCAGTTGAGGCCCTTCGGACGACCTACCTCAGGCCATCCAGATAGGCCGAGAGAGCTTCGATCTGCTCGTCCGTGAGCTCCGGGATCACCATCTTCGCTCCCGGCTTGACGGCCTGCGGATCCGCCAGCCAGCGCGCCATATCTGACGGAGAGTTCTCCAGGACCCCCGCCGCGATCGTCTGTCTGCTTCCGATGTGGGTCAGGTCCGGTCCGAGGACCCCCTGTGCAGGCGTCCCCGCCACCCTGTGACACGCCATGCAGCCTGTTTGCACAAACGTCTGGCTCCCGGTGAAGGCGAGGCCCGTATCGGGAACGACGGCGTCTTCGAGCTGTCCGGCGACCCACTGCTCGAATGCCTGCGGCTCCTCCGCGACCAGCCGCATCTTCATGAGCGCGTGCGATAGACCACAGAACTCGGCGCACTGACCCAGATAGGTCCCGGCGGAATCCACCGTGAACCACAACCGAGTCTCGTGCCCCGGCAAAGCGTCGCGTTTCCCTCCCAGACGGGGGAGCCAGAAGCTGTGGATAACGTCGGCCGAAGTGAGTCGAACGTCCACGGTCTCTCCGACGGGTACGTGGAGCTCGTTGGCCGTGAAGATGCCGAGGTCGGGATACCGGACTTCCCACCACCACTGGTGCCCGGTTACCTCCACTACGATCGCCTCTCTCACGGGCGGTCGATCGACTTCCCATATCGTGCGGATAGTGGGAACGGCGATCATCATGAGCACGAGCGCGGGCGCCAGAGTCCAGGAGATCTCCAGGAGGGTGTTGCCGTGTACGACTCTGGTAGCCGGCCCGCCGCGCCGCTCGCGAAACCTGAAGATCGCCACCAGTAGAGCCGCCTCGACGACCACGAACACGACGACCGCCCAGATAAAGATCCCTTGGAACAGGTCCTGGAGCTTCCAGGCGAAGTCGGAGGCTGGATCGAGAGCCGACTGGGGAAACGGTCCACCGCAGCCCGAGACGAGCAACGCCGCCGCAGCGGCCAGCCGTGCTGCCGCGTGCCGCATACGCACTTGTACTTGCCTTCTCACGTGCCGGTCAATCCCGTTTTGTAGCCTGTCTGGCAACTCGCATCCTGGCCTGAGTCTGGGCCTCCATATATGGAGGCCCGGTAATCGGGTCAAGGGAAAGAGAGTGGAGTTCCTTTTGGCCACGGCGTTACTGTTATTGTGTTCCAGCGGTCGGAAGGGCACGTGAGTTGCAGACAGAGTCCGCGGTACGATATCAGGGCCGGCTGGCTGTCCAAAGAGCGTCGCCGCGAATAGCCTGGCCTCGAGGGAAGAGAGCCACACGGGATGATGGAACCCGACACAGTAAGCCAGGATGAACGACCCGATCTGACGGTTGTCATTCCGGCGCTTAACGAAGAAGAGGCGATCGGCGAAACGATCGCACGTTGCCTGGCGGCTCGCCCACGGATCGTGGAGGTCGGAGGCCTGGGGACGGTGCAGATCATAGTCGTTAGCGACGGGTCGACGGACCGTACGGTCAACATCGCCAGGAGCTTCGAGGAAGTCGACGTCCTCGCGTTCGAGCAGAACCGTGGGTACGGCGCCGCCCTCAAGCACGGTTTTCGCCACGGATCCGGCCGGCTTCTGGGCTTCCTGGATGCTGACGGCACTTGTGAGCCGCGGTATTTCGCGGAGCTCTGCCGCACTCTCCGTGATGCCGATGCAGATATCGCACTCGGTGCTCGCCTAACCAGGACGAGCCAGATGCCCAAGGTGCGGCGGCTCGGGAACCGGCTGTTCGCCGTGCTGCTTGGGATGCTTTCGAATCGTGCCGTCACGGACACGGCGAGCGGCATGAGGGTGATGCGTCGAGATTCCCTGGAAGCCCTTGGTCCGCTTCCCAACGGGCTCCACTACACTCCTGCGATGAGCGCGCGAGCACTGCTCAAAGGACTGACCGTAGTGGAGGTCCCGATCCCGTATGAAGAGCGGATCGGCCGGAGCAAGCTCAGCCTGATCAGAGACGGCCTGCGTTTCGCCCGGGCCATTGTGGACGGCGTGCTGTTCTATCAGCCGGAGCGTGTGTTTCTCTTCTTGGCGATGGTGGCGGTGGCGGTCGCCGTGTTCCTCAGCCTCTATCCGGTCGAATTCTACCTGGTGAACCGACAAGTTGAGGAGTGGATGATCTATCGTTTCGTGGTCGCGTTTCTCATGGGCAGCGCCGGAGTCCTCTCGCTCGGAGCGTCGGTCCTGGCGAACCGCTTGGCGACGCTGGAGATGCCCTCCAGGACGAGGACGTTCTGGATCTCTCTAATCGCGGGGGCCTACCGGAGCCGAACGCTGGTTGCTGGAGTCACGCTGCTGACTAGCGGATCCCTGGCCCTCGTCTTCCCCGGCTTCATAGAGTACTTCCGCACTGGGCACGTGAGCCTGCACTGGTCGCGAGTGATCGTCGCGGCGTTTGGGCTCCTAGTCGCGTTCGAGGCTGCGCTAACCGGAGTTCTTCTTAGAATCATGACGCTCTGGTCGGCCTCAAGACGTTACGGGAGCGAGACCGGCGCCGAATGACGCCATCACACAGCACACAAGCCGGGCGACCGGACATGGCGGAATCCCGCGAGAGGCTGTTCGACAGGGGCGAAGAATATGAGGAGATGCTCAACCGCGGACTGCGACTCTCGGGTGAGACGCCAGACTACTTCATGCGTGGCCGGGTCGCAGACCTCGTCCGCCGGCTACCACCAGTCGCTCGGCCGACACGAATCCTGGACTTCGGCTGTGGCATAGGAGACACCACAGCGCATCTGGGCCGGGCATTCTCCGGTGCCAAGGTCACGGGTGTCGATACGGCGGAGTCTGCTCTGGAATGCGCTATTGAGAGACACGCGAGCGACCTGGTGGAGTTCTCGCCGCTCACCGAGTACAGACCCGATGGCACGTATGATCTGGCGTATGCCAACGGCGTCGTGCACCACATTCCGCTAGAGCAGCGGGATGCGGCTATGCGTACGGTTCTGGACTCACTCAGGCCCGGCGGGCTGTTCGCGCTGTTCGAGAACAACCCGTGGAATCCGGGCACGCGGATGGTGATGCGCAGGATTCCCTTCGATCGGGATGCCATCACGCTCTCCCCTCCGACGGCCAGACGATTGCTGCGTCGCAGTGGATTCGAGACTCCCTACCCCGCGCGTCACCTGTTCTTCTTTCCCCGTTCCCTGAGGTGGCTGCGGGCTCTGGAGCCGGGCTTGCGGCGATTCCCGCTTGGCGCCCAGTACTGGGTGCTGGCACGCAAGCCGTCGGCATGAATCGATGACGGAGCGAACTTCAGCAGTGCGATCGGCGCTCAGGTGCGGCCGCACGCTCCGAGAACGGCTGAACTCGGTCGGCGCCCGCCCTTCGTTAGCTATTGGCGGCCTGTTCGCGTTTACGTTCGTTGGGGCCGCGATGACATCGATGATTGCGGGCGTCCCTGAGCCGAGGGTACACGACGAGTTTAGCTACCTGCTGGCGGCAGACACCTACGCCAGGGGCCGCGCGGCTACTAGGCCCCATCCATTCTGGGAGCACTTCGAGAGCTTTCACGTCATACAACAGCCGACGTACGCCTCGAAGTACCCGCCGGCTCAGGGACTCCTGCTGGCCGTGGGCGATCGGCTGGGAGGACATCCCATCGTCGGCGTGTGGATCGGCGCGGCGCTGATGTGTGCGGCGATCCTGTGGATGCTGCAGGCTTGGCTTCCGCCTCGATGGGCTTTGGTGGGGGGTCTATTCACGGCGCTGCAGTTGGGGATCGTCGGATACTGGGCGCAGAGCTACTGGGGCGGCGCCGTTGCCGCTACCGGGGGGGCGCTGGTGTTTGGAGCGCTTCGCCGGCTGATCCGTGCTCCGACAGTCGGCTCCTCCGTCGCGATGGGAGCCGGGGTGCTTCTGCTCGCGGCCAGCAGACCCTTCGAGGGCCTGGTCGTGTGCCTGATCGCCGCGGTCTGTCTTCTCCAGGGTGGCGGTTTCGCGCGAAACCGTAAGTGGGTGTCTCGCGTCCTGGCGCCGGGGCTCATCACGACCGTTGCAGGTTTCGCGCTCCTCGGGGGGCTTAATTCATCGGTCACGGGTGATTCGCTCACGCTCCCGTACACCGTGCACACGGAGCAGTACAGCGTCGCGCCGTTCTTTGTCTGGCAGACACCGCGTCCGATGCCCACGTACCGCCACAGCCGACTGGAGGAGTTCCATTCCGGCTGGGAGTTGGACAAGTACCGGGCCCTCAGGTCGGTGCGGGGGTGGGCGGAGATCACGCTCGGCAGGGTCGGTTACCTCCTGTATGCTTTCATGTTCGGCCCCGTGAGTATGCCTCGGGTCCCAGGGATCCAGTTCATCCCGCTGCTGCTGATTCCGCACGTGCTGCGACGGCGATGGGCAAAATTCGCGGTCGCGACGATCGCGCTGCTTATGGTCGCCCTGGCTGGAGCGACATACTTCGAGCCCCACTATTTCGCACCTGTTGTCGGGCTCGGAGCATACCTCCTCGTCCTCGGCATCCGCTATCTGGTGGCGATGCTCAGAAGATCGAGACCGATCAGCCGGTGGGCCGTCCCCGCGATGATCGTCTACTGCTCCGGGTTGGCCGGCTTCGGAATCGCGAGGTCTCGGCAAGTCGAGGGCGATCCGACGGCCTGGTTCAACCGGCGATCTGCGATTCAGGACTCGTTGACCCAAGGAGGTGGAAGGCATCTGATCCTCGTAGACTACGAGCAGGGCTACTCCGTCCACCATGAGTGGGTCTACAACTCGGCCGAGATTGATCAGCAGCCCGTTGTCTGGGCTCGTGCGATGGACGAAGCGCGGAACGCCCGCCTACTCGCGTACTACTCAGACCGGCAGGCATGGCAGCTGGTGCTCCGCTCCGGCACAGAGCACGTTCCAATGCTCACACGGCTTGGCTCCCTCGCCGATGCGGCTGCCGGCCCTCCGTCCCGTTGACGGCCCGTCTCGGATTGTGAGACCTGATGGCGGGATTGATACCAGTCTCGCTTATCACACCTGCCCGGGACGCTGGTCCAGAAGTCACTCGCTGGACACCACTCGACTTGACATTCCGGCCGGTGCTCGCCTCATAATCAGTCCTACACCGAGACTGGATCTCTCGCTCGTCACGGACATGTAATGCGTCCAACCGTCTATCCGCTGTTCTTTGTTCTTGCGCCGATCCTGGCACTCGCGGGGGAGAACGTCGACCAGGGCACGCTTCCCTCCGATTTGCTGGTCCCGCTCGCCATCGCTGGCGTCATCTGGATCGTCGGTCTGCTGGTGGCCCGCCTCACGACGCGCGACCGCCACAGACAGGCGTTGGTGGCAACGGTCGTCGTCATCTGGTTCTCTGCCTACGGACCAGTACACGGCGTGCTTCTGGGAGTGGCCGACGCCAGTGTGACGAGAGCCGATTCGATCCTGATCGGCCTCACGCTATCAGCCGTTCTGGCAATCGGTTTGATTTCCCGAAGCCGGCGTCCACTGGACGGAGCTACCGCCTTCCTGTTCGCGCTCGGTGGGATCTTCTGT
>JBDGYE010000080.1:0-13238 GCA_039584255.1 Gemmatimonadota bacterium | reverse complement strand
GCGCGAAGCTGAACGTTCAACTCGACGAGTCTGTTCACGTGCCCATCGCGGAGGCGGATCCGCAGGCGAGCGACTAGAGAGGCTTCATCCGATAGCAGCCCCACGGCTGGCGCGTCGGCTTCTCTCTAAGGGGCCGGCGCCCGGTCATGGCGCTACACTGTTCACCCACACCCGTTCATTAGTACTTGCCAAATAACGACTTGCCCATCGGCGAGTACACACCTGTGTGCCTCATCCCTCCGGCATCCCGATTGCGATGCGTATGCGCGTGGGCCGGGAAAGACAGCGGCGCTCGCCGCGGCCCCGTTTCCCGCTCTTCCCGGGCGCACCGCAGCATCGTGCGGGGTCGCACCAGAAGGAGGTAGGATCGCATGCGGAGTATTCTACGGCTGGGCCTGGTAGGGCTCGCGATCGCCCTGGTCGGATGCGAGGAGGGCGCCAATCCGGCCGCACCGGAGGAGTCGCAAGAGCTGACCTTCGATCCGGCGTTCGACATGACGGGGCCACCCGACGGCGGCACCTGTCCCGACGTGTTCTACGAGACGACGGAAGAGCTCGACAACGGGGTTATGCTCACCTGGTCCTCGGCGCTGGGCGGCTTCGACTACATGATCGGGACCGACTACACCGGCGTCGTGACCTGGTCGGTGGACGAGGGCACGGCGGAGTACGTCGACTTCATCACCCGAACACCCAACCGACAGGGCAAGCGGAACACGTGGACGCCCCGGGGCAACGACTTCGTGGACGGCGACATGATTCCGGGGACGGCGGGCGCCGGCTCCGTCGACGTGGTCGTCAACATGTTCGAGATGCACCAGGGGAATGAAGACGTGGACGGCGATGGAACCGACGACTGGCAGGGTCAGATTGGCAACGGCCACTTCTGGCTTCTGCTCGACGTCGATGACGGTGAGGGCAACGTCGAGAGCGTCAAGCTCGGGGTGAACTTCCACCTCGAGGATCCGGACGACGGCTTCGACGACCGCTGTCCTACCAGCTGACGGCCAGGAACGCCTCGGCCTTCATGCGCGGCCTCGCCACCTTGGCGGGGCCGCGCACTATTTGGGCACGGCTGCGCTGCCGCGGACGCGACAACGATTCGTCCAAGTGAATCCCAGACAGCGGCTTCCGGCGCTCACAGAAACCCCATCTCCTTCATCCAGTCATCATCGTAGATCTTGCTCAGGTAACGGCTTCCGGAATCGGGAAGAAGCACCACCGCCAGGATCTCCGAACTCTGGTCTCTGGCCCAGTCCAGCGCTCCCGCCACCGCGGCCCCGCTGGAGTAACCGGCCCACATGGCCTCCGCTTCCACCAGTTCCCGGGTCATTAGCGCCGCCCGCTTGTCTTCCACCTGGATGAACAGGTCGATGACGTCGAAGTCCACGGTGTCAGGTATGAAGTCCTCCCCGATCCCTTCCGTGATGTAGGGCTTGCCCTCGATGATCTCGCCGGTCCGGTGGTAGTGGGTGAGAACGGACCCGTACGTATCGATCCCTACGATCTGAATGTCCGGGTTCTCTTCCTTGAGGAACTTCCCCACTCCGCTGATGGTCCCGCCGGTCCCCACGCCGGCGATGAAGGCTCCGATCCGCCCTTCGGTCTGTTCCCAGATTTCGGGGCCGGTGGAGAGGTAATGGGCCTCGGGGTTGAGGCGGTTGAAGTACTGGTTCACGAAATACGCGTTGGGGGTCTCCTCCGCCTTCTTACGGGCCACGCTGTAATAGCTTCGGGGATCCTCCGGCGGGACATCGTACGGGCAGATCACGACCTCCGCCCCAAAGGCCCGGAGGGCGTCGATCTTCTCGCGGGCCGCTTTGTCCGAAGCGGTGAAGAAGCACCGGTAGCCCTTGATCGAGGCCGCCATCGCCAGCCCCATTCCGGTGTTCCCGCTGGTGCATTCCACCAGAAGACCGCCGGGTTGAAGCAGCCCTTCCTTCTCCGCCTGTTCCACAATGTGCTTTCCGATCCGGTCCTTGACGGAGGCCCCGGGATTCAGGAACTCGCATTTGGCGATGAGCCGGGGTGAGAACTCCCTACCCAGCTTGCGGAAGGGGATGAGAGGGGTGTTTCCGATGTGGTCCAGGATGGTTTGAGACTCGTTCATCTGATGATTTCGGTGCGGGGAACGGCTCTCCCACGTCATGCACCCATGAATGGTGGGAACAATCAGAATGTCAATTCCTTTCCTGAAGGAATGTCGAGCGACTTGGCCATCGGCGCCTCACCTCCGGCGGATTCACCTGACGAGCTACTGTCGCGGCAGTGTTTGTGAATCATGCACTTTCGAAGTCGCGGTGACAAACCGGTTGAACCCGGCTCTGGTTGGAGGGAGCCGTCGCGTTCGCTGGCGCGCTGGCCGGCACGGAGCGGTGGAGATCCAGACGGACTGTGCGGGCCGAGAGGTCGTACCGAGCTCGAAGCAGAGCGTCTCTACTCGAACGACCAGCTGGCGTAGGCCCGGAACTCCGGGAAGCGGCGGAAGACGTCCGGGAAGTCGCGGTAGTAGCTGTCCCGTATCGCGTAGTATCCGGTCACGCCAATGTCGAACGCCTTGTATATGGGCACCCGGGCGTGAGCCGACAGGAACTGCATGACGTGATCGCCGACCGCCCCGTTCAGGGTGTGCTGCCAGAACAGCGAGTACCCCAGCCTGAGCAGGTCCCACTTCCCCTTGCGTAGCTGGCCGCCGAGCCTGAGTCCCGCGCCACTGCCGAAGTCGTAGCTCCGCCTGGTGAAATCTGAGTATTCAGAGTTCACACCCCAGATCAACAGGGCCGACGGCTCAGCCCGGGCGAGAATGCTCCACTTCTCCGACACCTGCCACTGCGACAGGAACGTGGCGCTCAGGCTCGAGCCCCCCGTTTCCAGCGAACGGATGTTGACGTAGTCGAAGTGCTGTGCCAGGTGGAAGACGTGATCCGCCTTTTCGGTCCGCTTCAGCTCGGTGCCGTAGAGCGAGCCCGTCAGGTGCGCCTGACCGATGCTCTGCTCCTCGTTGCTGCCGTTCGCCTGGATGTAGAACTGGAAGGCATCGTACGGCCTGTCGAAGTCCTCGAATGCGTTGCCGTACTGGTAGTCGAACGCGAAGAAGCCTCCCGACGACGCGTCCGCCTGGCCCCCCTCGCCGACCGAGCGGAATCCGAGCACCAGGTCCCCGGCACTCCTGCTCGGGAAACGATCCTCCGGGTTCGCGCCGATCTTGGACCACTCACCGCGCACCAGCCGACTGAAGCCGCCGAGCGGGTTAACCAGGAAGCCCCCGAACTCGCGCATCGTGCGTCCGAACCCGGTAGCCGAGTTGTCCCAGATGAGGCGCGACATGCGGTTCAGCGACTCACCGAGCGCGATCCCGCCGATCGCGGTAGCCGCCCAATCGTTGATCGCGGGACGGTTGGCCTCGCCGAACATCTCCCACAGGAAGCTGCCGCCCCATGCCCACGCCGAGGACTGCCAGAAGTTGTAGCCGTTCGACCGGGCCGCGTTGAAGTAGACGTTCCCGTGGTACGGGTGCGCCCACATGTTCGTCTGGAAGGCGTCGGCGTCCCACTCCATCCCCTGCACGATGTTGCGCTTCCAGGAATCGAAGCTGATCACGGCGGTCGAGTCGTCGGCTACGTGCCGGTTGAAGAACCACGGCACGACGAGGAGGATGCCAACCTCGCCCAGCGTGGCCCAAACGTAGCGCCGGTCGCAGCAGAACTGCGGCTTGTCCTGCGGTGGTGCGGTCGGAGCCGCCACGAGTGGAGTGGGACCGGTGGAATACAGCGGAAGCGGCACGTTCACTGGCCGTGCCCCGCCCTGTGTCATCTTACCCACTAGGTCGATCCCGTTCACCAGATCCGACCAGTCCGCGGAGAGCCGCGGGCCGTCCGCTGGTCGCTCCTGTCCCACCGCCGGTGATGCGATCGCCAGGCAGAGGATCAGAGGCTTGAGCCAACGGGTTGCGTTCATGCGCATGCCGCTCATTGCTTGATCATTAGGCCGAAGAACCAGCCCTGGCTCACGCCCTCGTCCCACCGATAGTCGGAGTCCTTCTCACCGACTTCGGTCTGCAGGTAGTCGTAAGACAGCGAGAGGTGCACGGGGCCGCCGACACGGATTCCGAGCTCGGCACCGACCTGCCACGTGGACTGGGAGCCGATTCCGAATCCGCCGATGGTGCCGTCCACGGCGACCCAGAAGGGGCCCCCCATCTCTACGAAGTATTCGGCCCCGCCCACCGGCTCGACGTAGCTCTTCGATGTCTCGCCGGGCTGCGGTCCGGTGAGCAGGTTCTGCTTCTGATGCACGTAACGCAGGCCGCCGGACAGCTTGAGCGCGTGCGACGATTCGAAACGCCCGACCTGCCACGCCGCCAGTAGCTCCGCGGTCGTCCACGAGAAGTCGTAGTCCACCTCGGTTCCGTCCGGCACACCCTCACCCTCCAGCGGCCCGCTATTGGCGAGGCTCGTGGTCGAGAACCGGGCGATCCCGCGGAACCGTCCTTTCCCCACCTGGACATCGCCGGCGAAGGAAACGTGGAGCCGTGTCGTGTCCCCGACCATGACAGAGACGTCACCCACGTGGTTGATGCCGTCTATGTTGGCGAACCACAGGTAGGCGGTCGCGCGCCAAAACGAGTCCGGGTTGCCGTGGTCCTGGGCGCCGGCAAGCGGCGCGAGCCCCAGCCCGAACGCCAGGAAACCCGCTGCCGCGACCGTGAGCCGAAACGTGCTGCGCCTCATTGTCGGGGCCCGGTAAGCGGGAGAATGAACCGGAACCTGATGTCGAGCACTCCGTTCTTCACCGTCAGGTCGTTGTCCGCGGCCTCCGAGAACAGGTTCGATGTGCCGATCGAATAGCGGGCGTCGAACCCGAATCCGGAGCCTCCCTTGAAGATGCGATCCGCTCCGATCCCGAACTGGATCAAGAAGTCACTGCTCTCGAGTTCCCCGCCCGGCGTCTCGGCGGTGCACTCCTCGTCGAACGAGAACTGGGTGGACGGCTTGACCTCACAGCTGGCGCTGAAGGCCGGCGCGCCGCCCCCGAACGCGCGGAAGCTCCACTTGTCGTGAGCGAACCCCGTGCGGTAGTTGAGCGCGATCGGAATCTCGATGTTGGAGGTTCGGTAATCATGCGCCTCAGCGGTCAGCGGGCTCTCGACTTCGAACGCTCCCTTCTGGCCAAAGCTGAGCGCGCCCTCCACCGACCAATGAGTCGAGAAGTGCCACTCCACCCACAATCCTGCCCCGACGCCCCATGTACTGATCGAGCTGTCGACGTAGCTTCCGGAGAAGTCGGCGATCGTGGGGCCGGCCGTCAGACCGAAGTCCACCTGGGCGCGTGCAGGAAGCGCTGTCGACCCGACGAGCAACAACGCTCCCGCGGAGGCTCGGAACGTCAGCCGGTGTACGGAACGGGGTACGCCGCGCATTCCTCCTCTCGAGGAGAGAGTCATCGTACGGCCAGGAAAGATGATACATGTAGCAACGGACTGGGCCATCGGCAAGTACGCTAGTCCGCAAGCGCTGCCGGGCCTGACGCTGGCGCTCCTCGCTGCCTGCCTAGGTCCCGCGGAGGGGGCGTTCGCCCAGGAGTCCGGCGGGTCCACGGCGGCCGCGGTCGCCGGTGGGGCTCTCGGCCTCGCCTCTGGAGCCACCCTGGCATCCGTCGGATCGCTCATCCCGTGCTCGCAGTCGTACCCGGGACCCACCTGCATGCGGTGGGGCGCGGTGGGTGGCGGCGCTGTCGGACTAACCGGCGGAGCGATGCTCGGCTCCGCGGACTCCGATCGGCTCGGCGACGCGGCCACCGGAGCAGGAATCGGCTTCGTGGCCGGAGCTGCCGCCGGCCTCGGTCTCAAGTCTGCCACCGAGCGCTTCGGCTGGCAGGACGTAACCGCTGTTGGCCTGTTCGGGGGGGCGATCGGATCGGCGCCCGTCGGATCCGCGCTCGGCCTACTCGGTGGTTCGGCGATCGGGCTCGTCCTGTGGGGGGTCGTTGACGACTTCAAGCCACCGGACCTGCTTGGATCTGCTCTGGCGGGCCTTGCACTGGGCGGCATCACCCAGTGGCTGGTGCGCGGTATCGACGCCCACTCCAACAGTGGGGCCGAACTTCAGTTCTCGCTTCCCTTGCGGGTGGGATCGTGAGATCGTTCGCCTCCTCGAGACTGCGGCACGGAGCCGTCTTCGGCGGATTGGCGGCACTCGGCTGCATGCCGTCGTACCGGATGACGCCCACGCTTGCGCCGGAACGCTCGTGCCCCGAGCCCAGCGCGGCGTCCTGGTATTCCCCGGAGAACCAGAGCGACATCGGCCCCCTGGAGGAGTGGTGCTCGACGGTCGGCCCGGAGGTCCGGACGGAGGCCCCCCCCGCCTCGTTCGGTTCCCTTGACCCGGGCGATTCGTTAGCGATCGTCGCCTGGAACGTGGATGCCGGGAGCGCAGACGTTCTCGAGTTTCTGCGGCTCGAGCTGGGCCTGCGCTGCGCCGGGTCCTGGTCCGAGCTGACGCCTGGTTCGCCTCACTTCGCTCTTCTCATCCAGGAAGCATTCAGGCGATCGTCGGACGTTCCGGCGAGTCCTCCGGGTTGGGCCATTCCGCGTGCCGTGGACGAGGAAGACCGGCCAGGGGAAAGACTCGACGTCATGGAGGTCGCCGAGCGCTGCGGGCTCTCGCTCGCCTACGTGGCCGCGGCCCGGAACGGCCACGAGCCGGTAGAAGGAATGCGGGAGGACAAGGGGGTGGCCATCGTGTCCACGCTTCCCCTGTACGACGTCATCACGATCGAGCTTCCGTACGAGGCGGCGCGCAGGGTGGCCGTCGCGGCGACCCTGCGAGGCACCTCCGGGGACAGCCTCCGCATCGCCAGCGTGCACCTGATCAGCACTCCGCCTCCGGCTCGAATTCTTCGAACCGGGAACGGATCGCGGCTGCGTCAGGGCCTCGCTCTGGTCGATGCGCTGGACCAGGCGGAGGCCTCAAAGGCCGGCTCCGACCTCACGACAGACTCGCACCCCATCTCCACTGTCCTGGCCGGCGACTTCAATACGTGGTCGGATCGGGAAACGATCCTCCTCCGCCTTCGAGAGCACTTCCCCGATTCGCCGCAACCGCTCGGAGAGGGAACGCACGGAGCTTTCCCGACCGATCACATCCTGTTTCGGGGGTCAGCGGCGCCACGTTCGCCTCGCATGATCGGCGCCAGCTACGTGCGGATCGCGAACCGTTACTATTCGGATCACCATGCGATCAGGGCCATCGTGCAGTTCGGCGAGTAAGGGTGGGCGCCGACCCGTGTCTTTCCTTACCTTATGCGCAGGTGACGTAGCTGAATGATCCCCGGGGGGACGGGGCTTGACCTTTGGCTGGATCGGGCAGATGAAGATACTACTCCGAAACGTGGTTCTCTTGGCGGTCGCGAGCCTCGTCCTCGCGTGCGAATCGTCCACGGAGGTCCAGGTTATGGACCTTCAGGGCACGTGGCTGGCATCGCAGGTACGCATCGTCGACCTGGAGATCCCGAAGGAAAACAACTTCGACCTGATCGAGCGCGGCTACTCCGCCATCTTCGTCAGCGACGGGTTAGGCGAGTTCGTGATCAGGCTCGATGATCCCGAGGGTGGCAGCCAGTTCATCACCGGTACTCTAGAGATCGACGGCACCGATGTGGTTGTAAGGACCCCCGATTCGACCGGTTCTGGAGAGGTCTTCTTACAGGACGAACAGGCCGCTCTGAGCCTGACCGCGGGCCTCACGTTCGACTTCAAGGGAGACGGGGAGGAGAGGCCGGCCAAGCTGCTGCTGGTGATGGACCGGCAGTCGCTCCAGCCGACACCGCTCTGACCGCGAATCGGTAAGCGGCCTCCGGCCGCGACCCCCGCTTCGAAATCTAGGGGAAGACTCGAGGCATCCTAGAGAAGCAGAAGTGACCCCGGCAGGACTCGCCGTCGAGGTGCTACCGCGCAGAGGTATTGAGCACGCACGGGGTAGACGGTGTTGAGGGAGACCGGCTTGGTGAACCGACAGATCTCCTGGCTGCGCGTCTTCGTGGAAGACGTGGGCCTAGTGGCTCTTCTCACTTCCTCCTCGTTGCCTGCTGGCGTCACAGGTCCAATCGAACGGGCACGCGTTCGGCTGTGAAGAGTCCGTGTGGGCTTCCGTGGCCTATGCGAGACCGCTAGCGAAGGAGATGCATCCTACGAGCGCAAGGGCCTTCTCTGAATGCGGAGAGGTCAGATAAGGGGAGGATTCACCAATGGTAAGGATTCTTAGGCGCGTAGGTTCGCTGTCATTCGTGCTCGGACTATTCACGGTCGTTTTTGTCGGCGTTCCGTGGGCCATCATAGTGGAGGACGACCCTCTGGTCCCACTGTGGCTGAGGGTGGCGGTCTTCGGGCTGCTTGGGGGCCTGCTCCTTGTCCTGCTGACGGTGGCGCTCGAGCAGGGGATAGGCAGGAAACCGGGAGAGGTGCCTCGCCTCGCCAGCGGCGATTTCCGGGTACTGCTCTTGAACTCGGATACCGTGCCGGGCCGGGCAGTGGGCGAAGTCCTGGGGCTGGTCCAGGGTCATACGGTCTTTGCCATTTGGTTGGGGAACGACCTGTCCGCCCTCATGCGGCTCATCCTCGGGGGGGAACTGACCGAATACACCGAGATGATGGGGCGAGCCCGTGAGCTCGCAACCGATCGGATGGTCGCCCAGGCCGAAGAGAAGGGAGCCGACGCCGTCATCAACGTGCGTTACATGACGACCGGCGTAGTGGGGACGGCTTCGGAACTCCTGGTCTACGGCACGGCCGTGAAACTGACCGCGTAGTCCATCTGGAAGCTACTGAGTCTGATCATTGTGTGGCGGCTGTGGACGGTGGCCGTGTGCGCGTTCTGGGTCCATTGACTCCCGTGTTCCAGCGGGGCGCAGCTGAAACGGTGAGTCGTTAGGCCGATGAAGGAGATGAAGTCATGACGACCCCTTTGGAAGTGGCCGAGGCATTCGTGGCGGCCATCAACTCCGGGGAGGTCAATCGACTGGTCCGCCTGATGACCCAGGATCACATGTTCGTCGATGCCGATGGGTCCGAGCATGTGGGACGAGATCGCATGAGCCAGGGCTGGCGGGAGTACTTCGAGTTGGTACCAGATTTCCGGATCGAGGTGCTCGATCGTTTTGTGGCCGAAGAAACAGTCGTCCTGTTGGGCCGGGCCGGTGGAACGTTCCTCCAGAATGGGGAGTTGAAGCCGGAGAATCACTGGAGCGTTCCGGCGGCGTGGCGAGTTATCGTCGATTCCGGACTTGTAGCGGTCTGGCAGCTGTACGCTAATCAGCACTCGATGCATGAGATCCTGAAGCGAATCAGGGCGGCCTGACACGCGTCTGGAGCTGCTGCGGCGAACACGACGGACTAACGAACCAGGCCGGCGCGTCAATAATCACTGTACGTTGTGTGCTAACGTGCACCATGCTTGCTCTTCTGGCATGTGGTGAAGGTCGCGGCAGTGGTCAGGACTCCATGTCGGGCGAGGCAGCGAAGACCTCAACGGGAGACGAAGTCATGAGCCAAGCGGAACAGGATCGTCGTATAGACTACATAGAGTTCCTGACCACAGACATTGAGGATACCAAGAGATTCTACGCAGAGGTCTTTGGTTGGGAGTTCATTGACTATGGCCCGGAGTACGCGAGCTTCGTCGACGGTAGACTCGGGGGTGGATTTGCCCTAGCGCCCGAAGTTGCGAAATGGAGCGAACGCGGAACAACGATGACAACGGCCTCGGAGTGGGCGAGCGCGGCAGGCGGCCCATTGGTCGTGCTCTACGCCACGAACCTGGAAGAGATCGAAGACAGTATCAGAGAGGCCGGAGGGCGGATCGTGCGGGACCCGTTCGAGTTCCCAGGTGGGCGGCGCTTTCACTTCACCGATCCAGGTGGAAACGAATTGGCAGTTTGGTCGGATCGATAGGTTCTGGCCCGAACCAATCGGTCACGGGCCGACCCCAAAACCATGCGAACAAGCCGACGTGCCATGAAGTACGCTCACGGCAGAACATGAAGAAATGTGGCGAGACGGCCCCGGGGGTCTCTGCTCGCAGCCGCCACAAGATCCGGACGTCCAGTGCTTCACGTTGTAAGCTGGGGCCGCCACCTGGGAATGAGAGCTCTCGTGTCCGCGGGGATATCTCGTCAACATGTCCATTCGTCGCCAGATGGTATTCTGCTTGACTCCGTAGCCCCGAGTGAGTAGTAGCGCGCCGCAACAGGAGGTGAAGGAATGGCAAGAATCACGGGTATCGGTGGCGTGTTCTTCAAGTCCAGGACCGACAGTAAGGTGCTCGCAACCTGGTACGGAGCGTCTGGGTATTCCGCTTGAAGGTTTTGGAGGTGCGCTGCTGAAATGGCCGGATGACAAGGCGGAAGACGAAGGCCTGACTGTATGGCATGTGGCGGACAAGGATAGCGTTTGGTTTAGCCCAAGCGACTCGTCGTTCATGATCAACTATAGAGTCGATGACCTGTCGGGAATGATCGAGCGGCTCAAAGAAGCTGGAGTCAAAATCTGGGAAGGCCCCGAATCGTACGAAAACGGAAAGTTCGCTTGGATTATGGATCCAGATGGAAACAAGGTCGAGTTGTGGGAGCCGATGATCTGGGACGAGAAGAACAAGAATCGGTAGAGTCCGGCCACAGAGATCCCGCATGGCACAGAACAACTGGCTGCAGCTGAGCCAGAGACCGTTAGACTGAACTGACGGACCGCTGTGTTGCATGTACGTTTCGCTTCCTAGGCAGGCCTCGACCGACCGCTCTAAAGGACACGTGACCATGACGATGGAGCGATTCCACAGATCGGGCGCACTCAGTATGTCGCTGGCTGTCCTATCGCTACTGCTTGTCACTGCGTGCACCTCAGGGAGAAGAGAGATGGACGCCGAGCAACTGCGGGAATTCGCCGCTCAGTACACGGCCGCGTGGTCCAGCCACGACGCCGCCGGGGTCGCGTCCTTCTTCGGCGAGGGCGGGTCGTTGAAGATCAATGACGGCGACCCCTCGGTAGGCCGTGAGGCCATCACTGACGCTGCACAGGAGTTCATGACCGCTTTTCCCGACCTGATCCTGGAGATGGACTCGCTGCGCATGGAGGCAGGCACCGTTGAATACCACTGGACTTTCAGAGGGACGAACACAGGGCCTGGCGGTTCCGGAAAAGCCGTCAGGTTCAGCGGCTATGAGGAATGGACGATCGGTGCTGACGGTCTAGTTGCGACGTCGACGGGCCATTTCGACGAAGCCGAATATAATCGCCAACTCGAATCTGGAGTCGGAGGTCCATGACCGGCGTCGGTACCCACCAGGCCCTCGGATTAGGAATACAGGGTCAGGTTTCTCTGTAGTGCTCTGGTTCTCTACAGCCAGTGAAATCGGGGCTTTCCGTCCCGATTCGGCCTCTCGGGCTTCTCAGGTTTCTCTCCTTTACTCTGCTCTCGGGCAGAGTTCGGGCAAAGTCGCCGGCGTCAGCGCAACGTGGCTATTGGACCGTGTAGCCCCGTCCCGAGAGACACACACTGGCCGCCTTCTTGAACGCGTCAATCGCCTCCTGGTTCTGGGCCTCGGCCTGCGCGGCACCGGCCTGGGCCGACTGCGCCTCCACCGACTTCTTCGCGCGACGTCCCCCGATCCCGCCGGCTACGGCACCTATGGCCGCTCCCTTGCCCGCGTCACCCGCAATGGCGCCGATGGCAACGCCCGCGACGGCCCCGCGAGCGGCTCCCGCCACCGCAGCGCCCTGCGTGGCGTCAGCCGCCTGCTGCTCGGCAGCCGCTGCGGCCGCCTGGGTGTCGACCGATCCCGCTTGCAGCGTGAGGCCCGTCTGTGACTCGGCCCATTCCGTGCATGCTGCCTCATCCGCCTGCTGTTGTTCCGGGGTCTGTCCGTCGGCCGGATAGATGAACATGCCGATTCCGGCCAGCGTTACCGTCGAGGGCGTCCCTCCCTGAGTAGCTACCTGGGCGCCCGCCTGAGAGGCGACGGCCAGGACGAGGACGGCGGCGACTGCATACTTGGTCATCTGTATCTCCTTCAGCCTGCTGTTGTCCTTGACCGCGGTCACGGAGCGATGGACTGATGCACGTGGCGAGCTCTCCATTCGCCATTCTCGCGTACGAACACGATCGTGTGTCCCATGCCCACCGGCTCCGACGTCCAACCGGCCTTGTCGGTGTACTTGCCCTCGGATGTTGCGATCACGATCGCCACGTCTGGGGAGAGGATGCGCACCCGCTTCTCGATGATCGTGTTGTCCTGGCTCTCCAGGCCGGCATACGTATCTCGGAAGCTCTCCCGGATGTACTCCAGTCCGCTGAGCATCACGTCGCCCGTTATGAAAGTCAGCTCACCCTCGCCCTCGGCCATGGCGAGCACGCGGTCGGCGTCCACGTTTCGAGAGCCCTCGATGGCTTCGTCAACTACCGCCTCAATGGCTGCTATGATCGCCGGGTCTTCGGGATCGAACTCGACAGGCGGCCGACAAGAAGCCAGCAACACAGAGCCGGCCACTGTCGCCAACATTAGAACGCGCATCGGTCCTTCTCCTCGGTTGGTAATTCCTGCCTGATCGAGGCCCGGCTTCAGTCGGCCGCCGCTCCGGAGCGAGACCACGTGACAGAGTCGGGCTCCGGGTCCGGCGATGCCGCCTTTCTGAAGCCGAGACGCTCCAGCTCGCGTGCTACCGAGCCGCTCTTCAGGATCGCCGGCAGGTCCGTGGCGGTGAGTCGGATCTCCGACCAGCTCTCGTGACGCGCGGCGAGAGCGGGAAGCGCGCGCTCATACATGCGCTCCCGCTCCGCCGTGTCCAACGACATCTCCCGGTCCCGGTGCTTCGAAAAGACCGAGATGGCGACCCGTGGCGCCGTCCGCTCCTGGTACAGAGGTAGCACCTGGATGCCTATGGCGTGCGACCAATCGTCCCCGTGAAGGTAGTAGAAGAGCGGATCCTCCCGCCGGGGATCCATGTTCAGGATCCATCCGTCGGGCCAGCTCTCGATGACGGCCATGATGGCGACCCGCCTGTGTCTACCGGAAATCCGCCCCATCGGGACGTTACGAATCTCGTAAGTTCAATGACCCCGGCTGGACTCGAACCAGCGACCTTCGGATTAGGAATGCGGTTGCTGGGGTGGCCTCTGGGGAACAAGGCAGACAGGACGGACCAATCTCGGGTCACGGAGAGTCTGCTGGGTCTGCCCCCACCGGCGGCG
>JBDGYE010000079.1:0-14043 GCA_039584255.1 Gemmatimonadota bacterium | reverse complement strand
GATCGCTCCGCGGCGAGGTGGCAATACGGGAACTGCTTGTTCGCCGTCGCCGAGCAGGAGATGGACGACGGCCGGTCGACGTCCGCCAGGAAGCATCTCGACATCCTGATCGAGCAGGGCGTGCCGCGAACCCTACTCGACCGCGCCCACTTCGCGCGTGGCGAGATTCAGCTGGCGGGCGCGGAAACGGAGGCGGCAGAGAAGGACTTCCTGGCCGTCCTCGAGCTGAATCCGGCCCGGAGCGGGCCGCTCGTGCAGATGGCCGAGGAGAGGCTGCGGGAGATTCGGTACGGATACGGGAATCGATGACGAGGCGGATGCGAAAGAGGATCACACTTGGCCTGCGCGCATGGTGGACGGGCCGGACCTGCGCGGGCGTCATGGCCGTCGCCGGTCTGACGGGCTGCAGTCCGGCCATGCCGCCGCCGGACAGCACTCCGAGAGCGCGGTTCGAATGGTCGGTCGATAGGTACGACCGAGCGAAGTACCATGACGCCATTCGTGGTTTGCGGGATCACCTCTTCAGGGATCCGCTGCACCCCACCACGGACAGCTCACGATACCTGCTGGCCGAGTCCTACCTGCAAACCGGAGATGAGCTGCTCGCTGCGAACGAGTTCCGGCAGCTCGCCAGCTCTCGACCCAACAGCCCGCTGGCGGACGACGCCCAGTTCGGGACCTGCAGGTCCTACTGGGCGATCTCGCCGAAGCTCGAGCGGGACCAGGAGTTCACCGGGATGACCATCGAGGAGTGCACCCGTCTGCTCGAGTTCTACCCTCGCAGTCCACTCGTTCCCGAGGCGCGGGAGATCGTTCTCGAGGCGAGGCAGAAGCTTGCCGCCAAGAACTACCAGGTAGGTAAGTTCTATTACGACCGCCGAATGTACGAGTCGTCGATCATCTACCTCGAGGCGATCATGCGGGAATTCCCCGAGGCCGAGGTCGCGCCCCAGGTACTGTATCTCCTTCACGACAGCTACGCTCAGGTCGGCTTTCGCGCAGAGGCGGAGGCGACCCGCCAGTACCTCATGCAGACGTATCCCGACAGCCAGGAGGCCAAGCGATTGAGCGACGCGGCAGGCTCCGCGGGAATGTAGTGTGATCGGGCGCGTGGCACTGCTGGGGGGGACCTTCGATCCCCCCCACATCGGACACCTCGTGGTCGCCCACGACGTGGCTGAGAGACTGGCGGTGGACCGCCTCCTGGTCGTGGTGGCAAGCCGTCCGCCCCATCGGGAAGCGGTGTTCCCGGCGAAGGAGCGGCTGGAGCTGGTGCAGGAGGTCTTTGCCGGGGACGACCGGTTCGCCGTGAGTGACGCCGAGATGCGAAGGCCGGGATTCTCCTATACGGTGGACACGTTGGACTGGGTTCGGGAAACGTTGAACCCCGGTTCGCTGTATCTGGTCATCGGAGCCGACCAACTCGGCAGCTTCGGGAGCTGGCACAGGCCTGAGAGAATCCTCGAACTGGCGACTCTGGCGGTGATGACCCGACCGGGTGAAGAGCGGGCGCTTCAGCAGGCCACGGTTCCATTCGTGCGAGTCGACGTCACCCGCGTGGATCTCTCGAGCACACAGGTGCGGGAGCGGCTGGCCAGCGGCCGATCGATCCGCTATTTGGTGCCCGAGGTGATCCGCGGCCGGGTCGAAGAGATCTGGGCGACGCTCGAGCCGCCGCTGAGCGCGAATCCAAGTGCACCAGAGCCGGGCGGGTCTGGCTCGGGCCGACGGAATCAAGAGATGGCGAGCTACGGAGAGACGGACGCCGAATGCTGAAATCGATAGTCAGCCGGGTGGTGGGTACTCGCTTCGAGCGCGAGATGAAGCGGCTCCAGCCGGTCGTGGACGAGACACGGTTGCACGAAGAGCGTCTGGCCTCGGTCTCGGAAGATGAGCTCAAGGCACAGACGCCGAAGTTCCGAGAGCGGATCCGGGAGAAGACGGAGGGCCTGGAGGCCGAGATCGAGCGTCTCCGCGAGGAGAGACGGCACACCGAGGACTCGGGAAGGCGCCTCGACCTCACCGAGAACATGGGCAGGGCCGAGGACGACCTCAAGGAGGCCACGAACGCGATCCTCGAAGAGCTGATTCCGGAGGCCTTCGCGACGGTGCGCGAAGCCTGCCGACGTCTCCTGGACAGCGAGATCGAAGTCACCGGCCACCGGATGGCCTGGGACATGGTTCCGTACGACGTGCAGCTCATCGGCGGGATCGTGCTCCATCAAGGAAAGATCGCCGAGATGGCCACCGGTGAAGGAAAGACGCTCGTGGCGACCCTCCCCATGTACCTGAACGCACTGTCCGGCAAGGGCGCTCACCTCGTCACAGTGAACAACTACCTGGCCCGCCGCGACTCGCAGTGGATGGGCACGGTGTTCAGGTACCTGGGACTCACCGTTGGCTGTCTCGACGACACGCAACCCGGCACTGAGGAGCGACGCGCCGCCTACTTGTGCGACATCACCTACGGCACCAACAACGAGTTCGGCTTCGACTACCTGCGCGACAACATGGTGGTGCGCCTGGAGGACCGGGTCCAGCGCGGCCACAACTACGCCATCATCGACGAGGTTGACTCGGTCCTCATCGACGAGGCGCGGACACCGCTGATCATTAGCGGACCAGTGGGCCGTGCCGACGACCAGCAGGTCTACAAGCGGCACAACGCCCAGGTGGCCAGTCTGGTGCGGAAGCAGATGCACTCGGTGAACCAGCTGGTGGCCGAGGCGGAGAAGGGAATCCGGGCGCTGGAGGAGGAAGCGGAGGACGCCAGCGAGTTTGAGACCGGGAAACTGCTGCTGGCGGCCCAGCGCGGGGCACCGAAGAACAAGCGGCTCATGAAGTTGCTGAACGAAACGGGGGTGAAGCAGCTCGTCCAGCGTAGCGAGGCGGCCCTCATGCGCGAGAAGGCCTTGGCGGAAGTGGATGAGATGCTCCTCTTCACGACCGACGAGAAGGGCCACACGATCCAGATCAGCGACGGTGGCCAAGACGTCCTGAGCCCCGGTGATCCGGAAGCCTTCGTCGTGCCCGACATCTCTGAGGCGGTCAAGAAAGTCGAGGACGACGAGAGACTGGGTCCCGACGAGAGACGCGACCGGATCCAGCAGCTCGAGCGGGACTACGCCGAGAAATCTGAGCGTCTCCACATCATCCATCAGCTCGTGAAGGCTCACGCCCTGTACGAGCGGGACGTGGAGTACGTAGTCGAGAACGGCGAAGTGATCATCGTCGACGAGTTCACCGGCCGTAAGATGACGGGGCGGCGCTGGAGCGATGGACTCCACCAGGCGGTCGAGGCAAAGGAGGGTGTGAGCGTACGAGGCGAGACGCAGACCCTCGCCACCATCACGATCCAGAATTACTTCCGCATGTACTCGAAACTGGCCGGTATGACCGGCACGGCCGAGACTGAGGAAGGCGAGTTCCATGAGATCTACGGACTGGAGGTGGTGGTCATTCCCACCAACCGCCCCGTCCGCCGGATGGACCAGGACGACCTCCTGTTCAGAACCAAGCGCGAGAAGTTTAACGCTCTGATGGAGGAGATCGAGCGTCTTCACACGCGGGGGCTGCCCATCCTGGTGGGCACCACCAGCGTCGATGTCTCGGAGACGGTCTCGCGGATGCTCAAGCGGCGCGGGCTGACGCACGAGGTCCTCAACGCCAAGCAGCACGAGCGTGAGGCGGAGATCGTGACGGGTGCCGGACAGCCGGGGTCGATCACGATCGCGACGAACATGGCTGGCCGTGGAACCGACATCAAGCTGGGGCCGGCGATCGTGAAGTGCGGGGTGTGCGGCATCCTGTCCGACGAGCCAGCGTTCGGTCAGGTGAACGAGTCACCCGACCTCGGACAGGACGAGGTCAAGACCCTGGAATGCTACGTGGACACGCCGTGCGGCCTCCAGATCTTGGGCACGGAGCGTCACGAGTCGCGGCGGATCGACCGACAGCTGCGTGGTCGCTCAGGACGCCAGGGCGATCCGGGTGCGAGCAAGTTCTTCCTCTCGCTGGAAGACGATCTGATGCGTCTGTTCGGCACCGAGCGCGTGGCCAGGGTAATGGACCGGCTGGGTGCCGAGGAGGGGGAGGTCATCACGCACCCGTGGATGACCAAGTCGATCGAGCGGGCGCAGAAGCGAGTGGAGCTCCAAAACTTCGAGGCCCGGAAGCGGCTTCTCGAATACGACGACGTCATGAACCAGCAGCGCGAGGTCATCTACGACCTCCGGCTGTTCGCCCTGGAAGGCGGAGAGGACCTGAAGGGCGAGGCCTGGGAGATGATCGAGCGCTCCGTCATCGGCGACATGGAGCGGATTGTTGAGCCCGGCTCTCACGCCGAGGAGTGGGACCTCGCCGCCCTTAGGGAGCGTCTGCTGCTCGACTACTTCCTCGTGGCTTCGATCCTTCCCACCAATGGGACCAACCCCGCGGAGCTTCCGTGGCAGGATACCGACGCTGTCGGGAAGGCGGTGTTGGACTTCTGCCACGATGCCTATCACGAGAAGGTCGAGAGCTTTGGTGAGAACTGGGAGCGGATTCTCAGCTTCATCGTCCTGTCGGTGATCGACGAAAAATGGAAGGAGCACCTGTACGACCTGGACCACCTCCGCGAGTCCATCCGCTATCGCGCCTACGGCCAGCGCGACCCGCTGGTCGAGTACAAGCGAGAGGCGTACGGCGCGTTCGTTGATCTGATGGACGATATGCGCCGGAGCGTCGCCAACCTGCTGTTCCGAGCGCAGCTTGAGCTCCGACCGACCCTTCGTGCACCGCAGGTCACACGGCTCACCGGACCGTCCGACATCGCCGGGACGGGGTCCGGCCTCGGCCCCTCGGTCGGCATGCCGGCTCCGCCTCCTTCCCCCGCAGAAGTGGCTCCGGAGCTAGCGGCGACTGGCGTGGCAGCGACTGCGCTTCAGGACGCGCCTTCACAATCCCCCGTGCCGAGCCCCCAGCAGGTCGTGCGGCCGGAGATGCCGCTGCAGAGCGTGGAGGGGGTGGGGCGGAACGATCCGTGTCCGTGCGGGAGTGGGCTGAAGTATAAGAAATGCCACGGGCGGGTAGGCTGATCCGTTGCTTCGCGCGCTCGGCTTCGCTTCGGTAGAACGAGCTCCTTGGAGGCCATGGGCGAAGATACAGCGCTCAGCGACGGTTCAGCCCACCCGCCGGGTGCGTGGCGAGGAGGAACGCGGCGTCCTCCTAGTTGAGCGTCCGAACTCCGTATCGGGACACAAACGACCTTAGATCAAGCACTGCAATCGTCTATAACAAATATAGATACGACGTAATCCATGTTAGAGTCCTCTCACCGCCGGCACCTCGGCCGGTGGTGCCATCAATCCCCGCTCCAACAGGCTCACGTAACGGCCGTCCCCGATCACAATGTGGTCCCGTACGGGGATGCCGATCAGCCTGCCGCTCTCCACGAGCTGAAAGGTGACCTCGAGGTCCTCCGGCGACGGATCGGGGTCGCCGCTGGGGTGGTTGTGCACCAGGATCACGCTGGCCGCGGCCCGCACGATCGCGGGCGCGAAGACCTCTCTCGGGTGGATGAGTGACGAGTTCAGGAGCCCGATCGTCACCCGCCGCTCGTTAAGGATCCCGTTCTGAGTGTCCAGGTAGAGCACCCAGAACTCCTCCTGCCTGCGGTCGCGCAGAGCGGGTCCCAGTCGCCGGAAGACATCGGCCGGTCTGCATATGCGCGCCCGCCGCTCAGCCGGCTCCGCCGCCGTCCTGCGTCCCAGCTCGAACGCGGCCACGATCGCGCAGGCGCGAGCGACTCCAATGCCGGGCACGCTTTCGAGATCCGGAACCTCCGCGCTGCCCAGGCTCCGCAGCGAGCCGAACCGGACCAGAAGCTCGGCGGCCAGGTCCAGAGAAGTGCGGCCCGCGCTGCCGGAGCCCAACAGTATCGCCAACAGCTCGCGGCCGGACAGGGCGGCCGGTGCCAGGGCGGCCAGACGCTCTCTGGGCCGGTCTCCCGCCGGCCACTCCCGAATCGCAGGTGTCACGCCGCCACGCTACGTCGCTCCCTCATGCCCCTCTCAACGCCCCCGCACAGCCGGAACGCGCATTGAGCGCTGCCGTACCAGCTGAGTTCGGACATTCGGACTCAAGCGGGAGCGCGCGGTGAGGAATGGCGCGACTTCTTTGCGCGGTACGACGCTTGCGGCCTATCTTCCCGAACGAGTCCCGAAGGCGTGAATCTCTGCAATGGCGGCAACTCGGGCCGCACCGCGGGTATCACTCCGTTCCGGAGATTCGCACGACTGCCTAGCGAGGACGAGCCGATGGCGACCGAGCCGTCACAGGTTCCGGGAACCGCCGAGACCGCTGCCGGGAACGGCGCGGAAACGCACGCGTCCGTCCTGCCGCCGGAGTTCCTGGAGGCGGTACGCGGCAACGAGCGGCGCCTCGATCTCGATTTCCTCGCGCTGGCGTTCCAGTACAGCGCTGACAGGCACGCCGGACAGAAGCGCAGCTCGGGCGAGGACTACATCACGCACTGCACGGGGGTGGCCACGATCCTGGCCGAGATCCACCCCGACACGGTCAGCATCGCGGCAGCGATGCTTCACGACGTGGTGGAGGACAGCGGCACCTCCGTCGAGGAGATCGAGCAGGAGTTCGGGACCGAGATCGCCACGATCGTCGATGGGCTCACCAAGATCTCAAGGGTTCACATTCGATCGCTGGCCGAGCGCCAGGTTGAGAGTTACCGGAAGCTGCTTATCTCGATGGCGCAGGACGCGCGGGTGATCATCGTTAAGCTGGCCGATCGCCTCCATAACATGCGAACCCTGGAGCATCTAGACCCGGGCAGGCAGCTCCGGATCGCCCTGGAGACACGTGAGATATACGCTCCGCTTGCTCACAGGTTGGGCATGGCCCGTGTTCGCTGGGAGCTAGAGGATCTGTCCTTCAAGTTCCTCGAGCCCGAGGAGTACCGGGCGCTGTCGGACACCGTGTCTGACAAGCGCAGCGAGCGCGAGGCGCTGATTCAGAGCATGGTGGATCCCCTCAAGAGGGAGCTGAGGGCGGCGGGGCTGCACTGCCGCGTCGCCGGCAGGGCCAAGCACCTGTGGTCGATCCACCGGAAGATGCTGAGGCGCAGCAAGCCGTACGAAGAGATCTACGACGTGCTTGCGGTCCGCGTCGTGCTGCCCACGGTTCGCGACTGCTACCACGCGCTCGGTGTTATCCACAACAAGTGGACGCCCCTCACGGAACGCTTCCACGACTACATCGCCACACCGAAGTCGAACCTCTACCAGAGCCTGCACACAACGATCTTCGGCCCTGGCGGCAGGCTGTACGAGATCCAGCTCCGCACCGAGGAGATGCACCGGACGGCCGAGCTCGGTATCGCGGCGCACTGGCGATATAAAGAGAACCGGGAAGGCGACGAAGTCGACGAGAAGCTGGCGTGGTTCCGCCAGGTTCTGGAATGGCAGCAGGAGACCCGGGAGCCCGAAGAGTTCCTGGAGTTTCTCCGCATCGACCTCTTCCAGGACGAGATCTTCCTGTTCACGCCGGCGGGCGACGTGAAGCAGTTGCCGAAGGGAGCTACTCCCATCGATTTCGCCTTCGCCGTTCACACCGAAGTCGGCCTGCGTTGCGCCGGGGCCAAAGTCAACGGGCGCATCGCACCACTCTCACGGCCCCTCAAGAACGGCGACACGGTGGAGATCCTCACCTCCGAGACTCAGAAGCCGAGTCGCGATTGGCTGGGCTTCGTCCAGACGAGCCGTGCCCGTCACAAGATCCGCCAATGGCTCCGACGCGAGGAGCACGAGTCGGCAGCCCGGCTCGGGCGCGAGATAGTCGGTCGCGAGCTGCGGCGCCAGCGAAGGAAGGCTACGGACGAGCAGATGATCCGGGCGGCGGATGTTCTCCCCGTCGAGGGCGGTGTGGAAGGTCTGTACGCGGCGATCGGCCGCGGCGACATCGGCACCACGAAGGTCATGCGGGCCGTCTTTCCAGAGGAGGTTCCGGTCCGGGAGAAGTTGGATCACCCCCTCTCGAAGCTCGTCAAGAAGGTTTGGACGGGCTCGAAGGGGGTCCGGATTCAGGGGATGGACCACTTGATGGTCCGCTACTCGCAGTGCTGCCAGCCGGTGCCCGGAGACGAGGTTATCGGCTATATCACGGTCGGCCGGGGAATCTCGATCCACAGGCAGGACTGCCCGAACATTCTTCAGCTTCCGGAGCTGGAGGAACGGCGCATCGTCATCGACTGGGGGGACGACGGGTCGCAGCGGTTCCTAGTCCGGCTCGTCCTGGAGGGCACGGACCGTCACGGCCTGTTCGCGGACATCGCCCGCTCGATCAGCGACACTGGCACGAACATCCAGTCGGCCGACATCCAGGCCGTCGAAGGTGGCATGACAGGACAATTCGTGGTCGAGGTGGAGAACCTCGCTCACCTCAGGAAGGTCATGCGACAGATCCGGCGGGTGAAGGGCGTGCTCTCGGTGGAGCGCAGGGAGAGCTTCGGCGACAGCGATCTCACCCTGGAGGTATGAGCGCGGCCGCGGTCGGAGACTACCTCTTCAGCTCAGCGATTTTCCTGTCGAGTTCGATCATTCGGCTCTCGATCTCCCTCATCATGGCCAGCTGAACCTCGACCGTGGAGTCTCTCCGGATCATCTCCGCCGTCAGGCTGTCCTGCAGCGCCGCGAACGCGGCCGCAACCAGCGGATCGCGCATAGCCTGGTCGTTAAGGGGCCGCAGGGCTTTCTCCAATTCTCCGAACTCCTTGGCGACGGCGGCTTTTTCTTCTCCTGTCGGAGCCTTCTCTCCAGGCGCGAGAAGAACGGGTCCGCTGATTTGGTCCAACTCCTGCCCAACCTCGACCGCCCGGTCCAGCAACGCCTCCGCCGACGGGTCGATCTCGACCACACGACGGCGGAGCACGCTGTAGAACTCCTCTTGGGTTGCCCTGACGTTCTCGGCTTCGAGTGCAGCCGCCTGCGTACGGCGGATCGGGGCCTGGGCGGCCATGAACTGCAACAGGAGGCTATGGCGCTGTTGCTCGAGCTCTATAAGCCGCGCCTGGCGCTCGGCATCGCTTCCGGAGCAGGCGCCTGCGACGACTCCCAGCGCGTAAACCGCCAGGGCCGTTGCGAGCCTCCCTGGCCTCCCTTTCGAACTCCGCATGTGGCAGCCCTTGTTATGCCGCAACAGAGGCGACAACGTGCTCCGCACCCTAACGGCAGTCAAGGCGCAGCGGCGCGAACAACCGTCCGGTGTGAGCGTATGTTCGTTGCGGGACGGAATAGACGCCCGGGTGGACCGGACGCGGAAGGGGGGCAGTGCACGACAACCGGTTCCAGCTGAAGCTCCCGTTCGAGCCGACCGGCGATCAGCCGGAGGCCATCGACGAGCTCGCGCGGGGCATTCGCGGTGGCCAGCGCTGGCAGACCTTGCTCGGAGTCACCGGAAGCGGCAAGACGGTTACCATGGCGGCCGTAATTGCCCGGACCGGCCTGCCCACCCTCGTGATGAGCCACAACAAGACGCTGGCCGCCCAGTTGTACGGAGAGCTCCGCCAGTTCTTCCCGCACAACGCCGTGGAGTACTTCATCTCGTACTACGACTACTACCAGCCCGAGGCCTACGTACCTGCTACCGATACCTACATAGAGAAAGACGCCTCGATCAACGAGGACATCGACCGTCTACGGCTGCGCACCACCTCTTCGCTGATGGAGCGTCCCGATGTCGTCGTCGTGGCATCGGTGTCGGCCATCTACGGCTTGGGCGATCCGCGCGCCTACCACTCGCAGATGCTCACCGTGCACCTCGGGCAGCGGCTGACGCGGCGCGACATCCTGGCCGGGCTCGTGCACATCCAGTATCGGCGCAACGACCTCGATTTCAGCCGTGGCACCTTCCGGGTGCGGGGAGACGTGATCGAGGTGCTTCCTGCCTATGAGGAGCAGGCAGTCCGGATCGAGCTGTTCGGCGACACGGTGGAACGGATCACCAAGATCGACCCGTTGACGGGAAAGACGATCACGCCGCTGGATGGGACCGCGGTTTTTCCGGCCACGCACTACGCGATCGAGCCGGATCGTCTGGAGCGGGCCATCGACGCGATCCTGACTGAGCTCGAGGCATGCCTGGCCCAGCTGCGTGGGGATGGGCGGCTGCTGGAAGCCCAGAGACTGGAAACCCGAACCCGTTTCGACGTGGAGATGCTCCGCGAGATAGGCGTCTGCCCTGGGATCGAGAACTACTCGCGCTACCTGGACGGCCGTAGCCCCGGCGAGCGACCCTTCTGCCTGCTGGACTACTTTCCGGACGAGTTCCTCGTAATAGTGGACGAGTCGCACGTCACGGTTCCCCAGGTCGGCGCGATGTACTCGGGCGACCGTAACCGGAAGCTCACTCTCGTGGAGCACGGCTTCCGGCTTCCCTCGGCACTCGACAACCGGCCGCTCAATTTCCAGGAATGGGAGGAGAAGGTGCCGGCGGTGGTCTTCGTGAGCGCGACGCCGGCCGACTATGAGCTGCGCCGGTCGGAAGGTGTGGTGGTCGAACAGCTCATCCGGCCCACGGGACTCCTGGATCCGCGAGTCGAGGTTCGACCGGTGGTCAACCAGGTGGACGATCTCTTGGAGGAGATCCGCGTCCGCACCGGTCGCAAGGAGCGGGTGCTCATCACGACGCTCACAAAGCGGATGGCGGAGGACCTGGCAGACTACCTTGCCTCGCGGGGGGTGCGCGTCCGGTACATGCACTCGGACATCGACTCGATTCAGAGGGTGGAGATACTGCGGGATCTACGGCTGGGGGTCTTCGACGTGCTGGTGGGAATCAACCTCCTGCGCGAAGGCCTCGATCTTCCGGAGGTGTCCCTGGTGGCGATACTGGACGCCGACAAGGAGGGATTCCTGCGCTCCGAGACGTCGCTGATCCAGACGATTGGCCGGGCGGCGCGCAACCTGAACGGCACGGCCGTTCTCTACGCCGACCGGATCACGGGCTCTATGGAGAGGGCGATCGGCGAGACCGACCGCCGGCGAGACACGCAGGCCGCGTACAACGCCGAGCATGGGGTGGTCCCGCACTCGATCATCAAGTCCGTCGAGCAGATCCGGTTCACTACGTCCGTGGCCGATGCCCGCGCCACCTCCGAGGTTCGAGAGACGCACGAGCGGTACGGCGGGCTGGATCCGGAACAGCTCGTGCGCCGCCTGGAGGGGGAGATGCGGGCCGCGGCGGAAGCGCTCGACTTCGAGCGGGCCGCCAGGCTGCGAGATGAGCTATTCGAGGTCAAAGTGGAGCTGGAGTCGGGCCGAGACGCCTCCCGAAGGGCTCCGTCCAGGCTGCGGGCCGTGCAGCGTACGGAGATCAAGAGACCGAAGTGAGCACCCGGACAGGCCGGTCCATGACCGAGAGCGAGCTCCAGGCGTGGGGCAGGGAGCTGGGACGCCGGGCGACGGCAGAGGGCATCTTCGTGTGCCTGTATGGCGAGCTGGGTGCCGGTAAGTCGACTCTCGTGCGGGCGGCCTGCCGCGGGGTAGGGATCGAGGGTCCAGTTCCCAGTCCCACCTTCACGTTCGTCCACGAGCACCGGAGCCCTGGCGGAGCCGTCATATTTCACGCCGACCTGTACAGGCTGCGCGACGCTTCCGAGCTGGCCGACATCGGCTGGGCGGAGCTGCTCGAGACCGACCGAGCGGTGTTCGTCGAATGGGCGGAGCGGGCCGCTCCATACCTTCCGCCGGACCGCTGGGAAGTCCGTCTGGGATTTCTTTCCGATTCCGCGTACCGCAGCGTCGAAGCGAGCGCGGTGGGGCACGCCCCGGAGCCTCCACGTTCCGGTACCCCGGAGGGCTGAGGGTGCTGAAACTGGCCCTGGATACGAGCACTCGAATGGGGAGCGTCGCGCTCGGAGACGAGGACAAACTGCTTGCGGAGCGAATGATCGCGGTCCAGGCGACGCACTCCGAGACCGTTCTGCCGGAGATCGAGCGCGTCTTGGATTCCTGCGGAAGGCGAGTCGACGAGATCGGCGCGATCGTGGTGGGAGCCGGGCCGGGATCGTTCACGGGGGTACGCATAGCAGCTTCCTTCGCCAAAGGCATGGCGTTCGGGCTCGGCGCGCGCCTCTATGCCTATTCCAGCCTGGCGGCGATCGCGGTGGGAACGGGTACCCGCGGACGGGTGTGCGCCATCCTGGACGCACGGCGGGGGCAGCTCTACGCGGCCGGATACGACCTCTCGCCCGCCGGGATCCGGGAGTTGCGGCCCCCGACCGCCACGACTCTCGTGGATCTGCTGGGCTGGATCGGCGCGGTCCGCCAGTGGTCTTTCGCGGGCATGTTCCCTCCCGGGGCCGCAGCGCAGATCGAGGCGCTGGGAGGCACCGTGCTCTCACGCGGTGTAGGGACGCCGCGGGCTTCGTCTCTCCTGTGGCTGGCCCGGATCGTTCCCAACGTCGGCTTCGTGGACCGGCCACGCTGTTGGGAGCCCGAATACTGCCGCCTGCCGGCAGCGGAACGTGAACGCCGCCGCTGATTCCCGGCGGGAGCCGGACGCGCCGGCTCCGCAGAGCGATGTTCTTGTGCGGTCGATGCGGCCGGACGACCTTGCCGAAGTCATGATCATCGAGCGGCGCTCCTTTGCCACGCCATGGGAAGAGAGGACATTCCGGGGTCTGATGCGTAGGCCCAGCGCCGCCCTGATGGTGGCAGAGGTGGAGGGGCGCGTGGAGGGTTTCGCCGTAATCTGGTTCGCCGCGGATGAAGGGGAGCTGGGCGACCTGGCTGTCCGGCCCGAGCGCCGACGGGCGGGGATCGCCCGTGAGCTGCTGCGGCGCAGCATCGACGAAGCGGAACGCCGCCACATTCGATCACTCTATCTGGAGGTCAGAGCCAGCAACCTGGCTGCCCGCAGACTGTACGAAAGTGCCGGATTCCACGTCGCTGGAGTCCGCAAGGATTACTATTCGACTCCGGTCGGGATGGCATGTCACGATCCCTCAACAGAGTTCAGCTGATCGGGAACCTCGGGGCCGACCCCGAGCTCAGGAGCACCACCGCGGGAACACGCGTAGCCACCCTTTCGGTGGCCACGAGCAGGCGGTGGACGGACCGGGCCGGCCAGCAGCAGGAGAAGACCGAGTGGCATCGGGTCGTGTGCTGGGACCGGCTGGCCGAGATCTGCGAGCGGTACCTCAAGCGAGGCGACCGCGTGTACCTCGAAGGTCAGATCGAGTATCGCCAGTGGGAGGGCCAGGACGGGCAGACCCGCTACACCACCGAGATACGGGCCCGCGAGATGATTATGCTAGGCGGGCGGGCCGAGTCGGCGGCGCCTCCGTTGCCGGAGCGGGAAGCGCCCGCCCGCAAGGACGATTACGCGGACTTTACCAGCGAGTCCCTGGCGGGAGAAGACGACCTCCCCTTCTGAGGAGAGACGGATGAAGACGTCACGGCACCTCGGAGCCGTCTGTCTGTGCGTGGCGCTGGCGCTCGCGGGCGCCGGCACTGCGAGAGGGCAGGAGACGGACGCCAACCACCAGGTGCGCAAAGGTGACACCCTGTGGGACCTGGCGGCCCGGTATCTGGCCGATCCGTTCAGGTGGCCGGAGATCTTCGAGCTGAACCCGGCAGTGGTGGAGGACCCTCACTGGATCTTTCCTGGCGAGACGCTTCGGATCCCGGGACGGGGAGAGCCCTTTGAAACGGGGGTCCGGATCGAGGGGCATCGGCGCTTGCCACAGGAAGTCGGCGAGTACAGCCCCGATGCGCCGGGCGATAGTCCTGGCGCTCGCGAGCCGCGGCCGGGAGCGCAGGCGACCCGCCGTCCCGTGCGCTCCGGCGAATACCCGGAGCAGTCGATCTTCCGTCAACCACCGACGAACGTCCCCACAGCGGGCGAGCTACACCTCTCCGATGACATAGCGCTTCCCGTCGTGTCGAGGAGCGATTTCTACCGGGCCGCTCTGCTCACGTCCAAGGAAGCGTTTGCGGTTCAGGGAGTGACGGGCCGGCTCGTGCAGGAGAATCCACTGGATCTGGATCT
>JBDGYE010000013.1:0-39532 GCA_039584255.1 Gemmatimonadota bacterium | reverse complement strand
GCCATCCGAATACCGATCTCGTGACGTCGCTCGGCCACGTAGGTGGCGAGGACTCCCGACAGCCCGATGGCTGTGAGGAGCAGTGCAAGGAGTCCTGTAGTCGCCAGCGCGATCGTGCGGACTCTCTGGGCCGACTGGTAGCGAGCGAGGACCTCGTCCATCGTGGCCACCTCCGCCACCGGCACGTCGGGGTCCAGGCGGTGGACCACCTCGCGCAGAGCCGGGACTACCGACGCGGGCTCCCCGGTAGTGCGGACGGCGATGCGCATGGTGAGGTGCGGCAGCTGTCGGTAGGAGGCGTACATGGACCGGAACGGCTCGCCGCGCAGCCCGTCCTGACGAACGTCGCCCGCAACGCCCACCACGGTGAACGTCGTCGAGTCGTGGACGAAGACGACCATTCGCTTCCCCACGGGGCTTTCGCCCGGGAAGAAGAACTCCGCCATGCTCCGGTTGATGACCAAGACGGGCTCAGCGTCGGGACCGTCGGCGGCCTCGATCGTACGCCCCTCGAGGAGCGGTATCCCCATCGTCGCGAAATACCCTGGCAGCACCGCGCGGAGGTTAGCCGTTCGAGTCTCCGCGCGCTCGGCCGGCGGGTCGTCGACGGCGTACACGAACTCGTTCCCGCCCACCTCGCGGACGGGAAGCCGGTTGATGAGGCCGACGCCCTCCACGCCCGGGATCGTGTGGATGTTCTCCTGCACGGATATGAAGAAGTCCGTTAGCTCCTCGGCGCTCCCGTACTGCGTGTAGGGGACCCGGATCTCGGCCGTAAGCAGACCTCTCGGATCGAAGCCGGGATCAACGGCGTTGAGGCGCGCGAGACTGCGCAGCAGGAGCCCTGAGCCGATCAGCAAGACCAGCGACAGCGCGACCTGGGCGACGACCAGGCCGCTGCGGAAGCGGGCCCCGCCGGCATCGGTCGTCCGTGCGCCGGCCTTAAGGTCCTCGACCGCGTCACGCCTCGACGCTCGAAAGGCAGGCACCATACCGAACAGGAGAGCGGTGGCCATCGACACAGCGACGGCGAAGATCAGCGCCGCCGCGGAAAGACCGGCCTCCTCTGCTCCCGGGACTCGCACCGAGAGGAGCTCGAGAAAGACCGGAACGAGCACCACCGCCAGCCAGGTGCCCATGATCCCGGCGGCGATCGCGACGACCAGGCTTTCGGTCAGCAGCTGGCGGACAAGGCGCCCGCCCGACGCCCCGAGAGCGGCGCGGACCGAGAATTCCGTCCGTCGGGCGGATCCACGCGCCAGCGCGAGCCCGGCCACGTTGCCGCAGGCGATGAGAAGGATGAGGACGACGGCGGCCATCACCATCACCAGGGTCTGCCGGTAGTCCTCCGTCAGCGCCTCCTGTGCTCGTTGAAGCCGCCATCCCCTCCCGGTGTTGGAATCTGGATACTGGGCCTCGAGCTGGCGGGCGATCACGTTGATCTCGTTCTGGGCTTGCTCCACGCTGACCCGATCCGCGAGTCGTCCGACGGCGATCCAGTTCATGTTCTCTCGTCCGGCGACCCATTTCGAGTCGCGTCGCAAGGGACGCCACAGGTCCGCGTCGTCCATGAACCTGAAACCCGCGGGCAGAGCTCCGATGACCGTATACGGGTAGCCGTCGATGAGCAGAGTGCTTCCCACGGCGCCAGGTGAAGCGCCGAATCGACGCTGCCACAGTCCGTGGCTGATAATGACCACTTCGGGGGCACCTTCTCGCGCGTCTTCGGATGTGAAATGCCTGCCGACCTCGGGATCGGCTCCCAGCGTCCGGAAGTAGTCCGTGCCCACGATCTGGCCCTGCACTCGCTCGGGCTCGTCCCGTCCGGTGATCGTATGCCCCTGTGGAAAGCCCAGGAACGCAGCTAGGCCTGTGAGAGAGCGGCTCTGATTCCGGTAATCCCAGTAATCCCAGGCCGACACCCACTCGGCGGGCACGCCGTTGGTGGTGGATCTTGCGACCACGAGTCGATCAGCCTCGGAGTAGGGAAGAGACCGGATGAGTGTCGTGTGAAGGACGCTGAACATGGCTACGTTGGCCCCGATCCCGACGGCGAGGGTCGGGATCACCACCGCGGCGAAGCCGGGACGCTTGGCCATGCGCCTGAGCGCGTATCGTGCGTCCGCTAAGAAGTCCTCGAGGGGCCGCACGGCCCGCTCGTCCCGAACCTCCTCCTTCACCCTCTCCACGCCTCCCAGGCGGCGCCGGGCGAGGCGCCGCGCCTCCTGCGGCGACATCCCTGCCTGGATGTACTTCTCCTCTTCCATCTCGAGGTGGAACAGTAGCTCCTGCTCGAGCTCCTCCTCCATTTTCTCTTTGCGGAACAGGACCTTCACCGCCTCAATTGCATTCGCCACCCACCTCATGTGTCCTCCACGGTCGGGCTCAGAACGCGTACTGTACGATGCGCTCGATCGCTGAAGACGATCTGCGCCAGGCGTCCTTCTCGACCTCGAGCTGCCTTAAGCCTGCCGATGTCAGCGTGTAGTAGCGGGCGCGCCGGTTGTTCTCGGTGACGCGCCAGTCGGCGTCCACCAGCCCCTTGCGCTTGAGACGCTGTAGCGCGGGGTACAGGGAACCCTGATTCACCTGGAACACCTCCTCGGAGATGTGTTGAATCCTCTCCGAGATGCCCCACCCGTGCATCGATTCGAGAGAGAGGACCTTGAGGATCAGGAGGTCGAGAGTACCCTGGAGCAGATCGGACTTCGGTTCCGGCATCGATGGCTCCTGTAGATTATCTACATAAAGTATACATTGCTTCTGTAGATTGTCAACAGGAACGGGATTTCGCAGGGGGAATCCGGGCGCACGGCTCAGCTGGGTCTCCACGCCCTTGCCGAGTGGGAGGAAGAAGCTTCGCTTGCTCGCAAGGCGGCGGGCGGAATAGACGCCCAAAGTCTCTACGCCCTATATTGGCTCACCCCTTCAGCGTCGCATTACGCCAGGCGGCGGCCGGGCCTTGAAGGTGCTGGAGCCCGGTGCTTCTCTCAGATAGCCCCTCTCTCTTCTCCTGGTCTCAGTGTCACGGACCGTGCCACGAGCCTGGTGGGACCGGCCTGTCACAGTCTAGGCGATCAGGCGAGGGTTTCATTGTGGCCCACCCAAGTAGCCGTTCATGAGGCCGAAGAACTGCGCTTCATAGTCGGCTACGCTGATGCCGAATCGGTCTTCAAAGGCCACTGAGAAAAGCACTCCGCTTCTTACGTCGAGATAGAGGTCCCGGAGGTCGCCCAGGGTGGCACCGTGCCCCTGCGCATCGAAGAGATACGCTGCGGCCAACTGGAACATGGGGTAGAGGTACTCGTAGCCGATCCTTGGTTCATCAGGATAGTCGGTGTAACGGTGCATCGAGATAGGGTTCAGCCCGCCGTACGCGGCTACCAACTCGTTCAGCCTCGCCAGATCCGTAATGCTCCCCCCCGCGGTTCCACCTGAAACGAACTCTGCCACTCCTTCGGTAAGCCACACATCCACCGTTTCCGGGTTGTTGCTGGCCTTCATCAACGATTCCATGACATGCATTAACTCGTGCTTCACGACAGGGACATACATATCCAGAGCGGTGTGGCCATCCAGACCACGTTCTTTGTGGTCGAGGGAGTAGATCAGCAATCCACCGTAGTAGGCCCAGCCTCCCCATTCCGTCGGGAAGTGGTTCTTGTAAGCGTACATGTGGATCTTCTGCTGGCCGGCCGGGAACAGGAACAGCTCCTGGCCGGTCGCATCGAACTGGCTGGTCAAGTCTGCCAACACTTCTTCGCCGATCTGCGCGAGCGTTTGCCGTGCCTGCTCGCTGGCGGCATCGCTGAAGACCTTGAAGTTCTCGCTCTCATAGGGATTCCCATCATGGGGCCAGCGGAATCCGGTGACATACCACGAGCCGCTGTCCACCATGTTCGCCGGCTCCGTCGAACTGTCACTGCAACTAGTGACACAGAGACAAAGTCCGGCGAGCATGACGGCTGGAAAGAGCCGCAAAAGCCGCGCTGCTCTCCGCGCCCGAGAGATAATGCGTATCCGCTTCATTATGTGCTCCTCGGGGTTCGGCCGGTCCTTGGTAGTGCGGCCCGTGGGCATCGATTCGGGGCTGCGTGTTTGCCCCTGGCCGCGTCCAGATCGAACCAACGACGAACCACACAGCTCTGACGGAAACGGGCAGCAGGATGCAATCTATATGTACGGGCTGTTTTGTCTTGGCTGGAGCCGCTTGCCTCGGTAAGTCTGCTTGCAGCAACGCGTATGCCAAAAATGGGCATACCGGCTGATCTGCCTTGCGCCTCTACTTGGCGAGGGGTTCACGAACGGATCAGAGTCGCCTGTGGCGTCGCTGCAGCCGACACTCTGTCGGATTACGGGTCATACTGTCGGGTCCTTCGGTAAGCCATTCCACCCGCCGCCGTTCGAGCGGCTTGTCGATGAGCCGCCGCGAGAGCGAGACGAAATCCCCCGATCGCAGAGGCAAGCTTGATATCGATTTCAACGAATCCTGCCTCCGCCAGATGGGCCTCCAGCTCCGGGACGGTGGCTGCGCCCGCAATGCACCCTGCATGCAGCGCAAGGTCGGCGCGCACCTCCTCCGGCCGCTCTCCGGTGGCCGCGACCATCGAACGACATCATCGCCTGATAATCGCCGGGTTGGCCTTCATCATCCTGTTCTTCCTGGCCGCCTGCCTCTTCCACGACGTCATACCGATCTGTCACTTCCTATTTGGCTGCGATCACGCGATGCACTAGCCCGAGTCCGGCTCCGCGAGCGCTGTCGGTTCTTCCACGGTAGCATTAACTTAGTCCACTCCCACACCCGTCGTCCCGTCGACAGGTACGGCATGAAGCAACCCGTCTGCCTGCACAGAGCCAGTGCGACACCTACGCCGGGAGCCGGCGTCTTGGCCCCGCACGCCACGACGCTTCCCCCGGATCTTCTGAAAGACGCCCCCAAGCGGCTCGGTTACGTCGCGCTGCTCTACGGCGTGGGCTATCTCGTGGCCTATTTCGGGAGCTATTTCATCGACCCGAGGATGCCCCTGAATGCGTTCCTGCGGAGCTTCCAGACGGCGGTAGCGATCGTCGCAGTTCTTCTCGGCCTGTCCATATTCCTGGTGTCCCGGTACGCGAGAATCCGGCCAGAGCTGCTCCTAGACTTCGCACTGGTCTTCGAGGTGGTCGGCGCCATCGGCTTAGCCGTGCCCGAGGTATGGGGCGTCTTTCCAGAGGCGAGTTCGCATGGCACGTGGATGGATATGACAGCCGGGGCGGAAGGCCTCTTCGGGGTTCCGTGGGAGTGTGTGTGGATCCTGGTCTTCCCCCTCATCGCCCCGAACACGCCCGGCAAGGTCCTGCTGGCAGCTCTTGCGGCGGCTTCCGCCGCACCCGTGACGTTGCTCCTCTCCAAGTCCGTTGGGGCCACGCATCCGAGCGTCCCGGTGCCGGATATCTTCATGTACTATCTGTTTACGACGTATCTGTGCGCCGGGATCGCATTCCTCATCACGCGCGGGATCCTCAAGTTCGGAAGGCGTCTCGCAAAGGCGCGTGAGATAGGGAGCTATCAGCTCACGGAGCGCTTAGGTGTGGGAGGCATGGGAGAGGTCTGGCTGGCGCGGCATCGCATGCTGGCGCGCCCGGCAGCCATCAAGCTGGTCCGGCCCGAGAGGCTGGGGCGCGACGGAGCGACCCGGCGATCAGCCCTGCTGCGGTTCGAGCGGGAAGCCCAGGCCACGGCGGCTCTCCGCTCGTACCATACGATCGAATTGTACGACTTCGGGGTCTCCGAGGACGGTGCGTTCTTCTACGTGATGGAGCTCCTGGACGGCCTGAACCTCAACGACCTCGTCAAGCAGTATGGTCCCGTTCCCGCCGGCAGGGCGATCCACCTGTTGCGCCAGGCGTGCCACTCTCTCGGCGAGGCCCATGATCGCGGTATGATCCACCGCGACATCAAACCGGCCAACGTCTTCGTCTGCAGGCTCGGGCCGGAGCTCGATTTCGTGAAGGTGCTGGACTTCGGCCTGGTGAAGTCGCACGAGGACGCGCAACCCGGCGCCACCGAGCTCACGGCGCAGGGAGCCGTGGCAGGCACGCCCGCCTTCATCGCGCCCGAGATGGCCGCCGGGACGGAGGTCGACGGCCGTGCGGATCTATACTCCCTGGGGTGCGTCGGGTACTGGCTCTTGACCGGTCAGCCCGTCTTCGAGGGAGACACGCCCCTGTCCACGATTCTGCAACACGTACAGGACGAGCCACCGCCGCTTTCCACCCGCACGGAGATCGAGGTACCCGAGCAGCTGGAGCGAGTGATCCTCTCCTGCCTCGAAAAGAAGCCGGCGGACCGTCCCCAGAGCGCGGACGAGCTGGCGAATCGGCTCGCGGCGTGCGGTCGGAACGGGGACTGGAGCAGGGACCGGGCCGAAGAGTGGTGGCTGCTGCACAGGCCCGAGGCTGCCGTGTGGGAAGGCCCTCAACCGTAGCGATAGTCCCGGAAACTGACTTCCCTGGACGGACTCTGTCGTTGCTTGAGCGCTACTAGTGTCCGAGCGTCTCCAGTTCAGCCAGACGAAAGCCTGCGGCCGCCGGGCGCTCACCTTGCTGGATTGGCTCGCCAGACGCAGTCGGCCATCAACCTCCTCGACAACTGGAGGCCGTTCTTCCGATCTTGGCTAGCTGTCGGCTATTGGTATGCCGACAACCGTCAGCGGCGACCTCATGCGTGACTCGTTAGCAGGAGACAACGGAAATGGCCTCGAACCCTGACCCCTTCATCACGCTCGATCCCGACGAGGTCCGCGACCTCGGATTCGGCGAGGCGGTGGCCGGAGACCCGAGGAAGCGACTGCTGAATCGGGACGGTACGTCCAACTCGGGTCGTTACGGCCTGCCGCGCCTACGATCTGTCCCCGTCTACGAGCACCTGGCGACGATCAGCTGGGGCAGGTTCTATCTCCTGGCTCTGGTCGGGTACTTCGCCCTCGATGTGCTGTATGCCTTCATCTACTTCGCGCTCGGACCGGAGGCGCTGAACGGGACGACGGCGACCTCCGCGATCGGCCGGTTCGCCGAAGCCTTCTTCTTCAGCGTTCACACCTCGACGACGGTCGGGTACGGGTCGCTCGCCCCGGCGACGGCTGCCGCCACATGGTCGTCGCGGTCGAGGCGTTCGTCGGCCTGGCGGGATTCGCCGTGATGGCGGCTCTCCTCTTCTCGCGGCTCTCCCGACCCACGGCGCACGTCCGGTTCAGCGATCACGCGGTCGTCGCGCCGTACAGGGACGGGGAGGGGTTCATGTTCCGAATCGCGAACGCCAGCCGCGGCGATCTCGCGGATGCGTCGGTGCGGGTGATCTTCTCGTGGCTGCAGGGAGAGGGTAGGGATCGGCGGCGTCGATTCGAGACGCTCGACCTGGAGCGCCGGCACATCACCTTCTTCCCGATGCACTGGACCATCGTCCACCCGATCGATGTGAGCAGCCCTCTCCGGGGTTGGGATCCCGCCAGCCTCAAGGCCGCCCCCGCCGAGTTCCTCATCCAGGTCGCTGCCACAGCGGAGACGTACTCCCAGGAGGTGAGAGTGCGGAGCTCTTATGTGGCGGATGAGGTGATGTTCAACGCCCGCTTCGTAAACATCCTCGAGGAGAACGAGCTCGGCGGTGCGCGCATCGATGTCCGACGGATCGGTGAGGTCGAGCGAGTCGCCTGAGACCCGGCGCAGGAGCGCGCCGCACGGGAAGAGGCCCTCAACCGTAGCGATAGTCCCGGAAGCTGACTCGATAGAACAGCGAGTACAGCACGGGGACGAATCCCAGGGTGAGCACCGTCGCGAACGCCAGGCCGAAGATGATCGATACGGCCATCGGCTCCCACATCGGCCCGCCTCCGAGCCACAGCGGCACGAGTCCCCCCATGGTCGTGATCGTCGTCAGCAGGATAGGCCGGAGGCGACGCTGGGCAGCCTCGATGACAGCGTGGTTGGCCGGGCGTCCGTGCTCCTCGATCTCGATCCGTATGCGGTCCAGCAGCACGATGGCGTTGTTGATCACGATGCCCGAGAGCGCGATGATCCCGAGCAGGGTCATGAACCCGAAGAACGAGCGAGCCACGAGCAGACCGATCACGACTCCGATGATGCCCATGGGGATAGTGATCAGGATGATCAGCGGCTTGCGGATCGAGTTGAACTGGCCGACGAGCAGCAGGATGATGATCAACCCGGCGATCGGCAGCTTCGCCATGATCGAGGCGTTGGCCTGTGCCGACGTTTCCGCCTCGCCCCCGAGCTCCCACCGATAACCCAGCCCCCAGTTGGCACTCTCGGTCTCAAGCCACGGAACGAGCTGCGCGTTCACTTCGGTCGCCGTGATCCCCGGCGCGGTTCCCGCCTCGACCGTGACGGTTCGCATCCGATTTCGCCGGATCACTTTGGCCGCCTCCCACTCCAGCTCCACGTCGGCGACCTGGGTGAGCGGTACCGAACGGCCCGTGCTCTGGGCGTATACGTTTATGCTTTCGATCTTTCCGAGGTCGCTTCGACCGCCGGCCACCGAGCGGAGCGTGACCGGGATGACCTCGTCCCCTTCTCGGAATTCGGTGGTCTCGATGCCGCTCAGGAACGTCTTCAGGGAGATCGCGACGTCCTGGCTGGTGACACCGGCCCGCCGTGCGCGCGGCTGATCGATCACCACCCGGACCTTCTTGGCCTTCGGCCCCCAATCATCGTCGATGAGCCTCGTTCCGGGGATCGAACCGAGCTTCGCCTTCACCTCGTCGGCGATCCGGAACAGAACGTCCACGTTCGGGCCTGAAACGCGCACCGCGACCGGTGGCCAGGACGGCGGACCCAGGTCGAGCGGCCTGATAGTGGCCTTGAGATCCGGAAATCGCTCTGCGGCGAATCGTTCGAGAGACGGTATGATTAACGTCGGAATGAGCTCTCGTGACGTTGCGTTGATTAGCATGAACCCGTAGGAGGGCGCTGCCATCTCGGGGGCATACGAGAGAATGAACCGAGGCGCTCCCTCACCGATGAAGGACGCCCAGTTGATGATCCCCTCCTCCCGTCCCTGGCCGACACGAAGGTCTTCCTCGATGTGACTCTCGATTTCGCTGACCACGAGCTCGGTTCGCTGGATCGGCGATCCCGTCGGCAGCTCGATCTCGGCCGTGAAGGTCGGCCGATCGTGTGGCGGGAAGAACATCACTGGTACGAAGCGAAACAGCTGGACGGCGAGAAAGAACACGACTGCCGCGCCCACCACGGCCCGCCACGGGCGACTCAGCAGCACGAGCAACAGGCCTCGATACCGTCTATACGCAGGGGTGTCGAAGCTCTGGTCACCGGCCTCCTTCTTCACGCGCAGGAACTTCGCGCAGAGCAGGGGGATCATCGTCAGGGCGAGAATCCACGAGCAGAGCAGGGTAATGGCGACCACTTTGAACAGCGGCGCCGTGTACTCACCCGTGCTGGATTCCGCGAGGAAGATGACCAGGAAGGCGGCCGCCGTCGTGGCCGAGGATGTGAGCAGCGGGATCCGCAGCTCCCGGGCGGAATCGACCGCCGCCTGAACCGCCGGCCTTCCCTCTTCCATCTGGACCATGATGCTCTCCGACATCACGATGGCGTTGTCGACCAGCATGCCCAGGGCGATGATCAGGGAAGCTATGGACATCTGGTCGAGGCCGATGTCAAGGAGGCCCATGACCATGAGAGCCATGAGCATCGCCATCGGAATGAGGCTGGCCACTACCAGGCCTGTCCTGATGCCGAGGAACAGGAGCATGACCGCCCCGACGATGCCTACGGCCTGGAGAAGGCTCCCTACGAAATCGCCTATCTTCTGGTCCACGGCGTCGGGCTGGAACTGGACGATGTCGAACTCCACCCCGATCGGGTAGAAGGCCTCGATACGTCCAAGAGCGGCTCGCACCTGCTTGCCGAGCTCGATGATGTTGCCACCCTCGCGCATCGAGATGGCAAGCACGAGTCCGGGGGCGCCGCTCGTACGCGCCTTTGTCTCCGGAGGGTCGATATAGCCCCGGTACACGTCGGCCACGTCCTCCAGAAAGACCAGGTCCGCGCGCCCCGGCAGCTGAAGCACGGTCCGTCTGACATCCTCGACGGTCTCGAAGTTGCCGGACGGCTCGAGCGTTATCTTCTCGAAGTCGGTGCTGACGTCTCCGCCGGGAATGATGATGTTCTGCGCCTCGAGGATAGCCTGAAGCTGGAGCGGGGAGAGACCGAGCTCCGCCAGCCGGGCGTTACTGTACTCGACGAAGATGCGCTCCTCCTGAGCGCCGTAGATATCGACCTTCGCCACCAGGTCGAGCAGCAGGAACTCGTTGCGCACTTCATCCGCGATGTCTTTCAGCTCCCGGTACGAGAAACCCTCACCCGTCAGGTTGATGAGTATGCCGAAGACATCGCCGAACTCGTCGTTGACGAAGGGACCCGCGATTCCGGTCGCCGGGAGTTCCGCACGCGCCTTCTCGACTTTGCGTCTGAGCTTGTCCCAGATCGGCCGCATCTCGCGGTATCGCTCTTCGATGTTCACGTAGAGGACGGATGCACCCGTCTTGGACTCGCTGAAGACGAAGTCCAGCTCCGGAATCTCCTGGATGGCCTTCTCGAGTTTGTCCGTGACCAATTGCTCGACGCGCTCCGGGCTGGCGCCGGGATACGCCGTGAAGACGGTCGCCATCCGGATCACGAATCCCGGATCCTCTGCCCGGGGGGCCGAGAAGTAGGCCGATAGACCCGCCGCAGCGATGACGACGAGGGCCACCGCCGTAACGCGGTTCTTCTCGATGGCGAGGCGCGTGATGTTCATCAACGGTCTCCCTCATCGAGAAGCCTCACCCGTTGACCGTCCTGGATGCGACGCACGCCTGCCGTGACGACCAGCTCTCCGTCGCTCAGGCCTTCGACGATCTCGATGCCGCCGCGAGTCGGATCACCCATGACCACCGCACGCCGCCGGGCGATGCCGAATCCGGCTTCCTCGGGCTCCACCACGAACACGAATCGGCCGTCCCGATCTTCTCCCACCGCTACCGGAGGGACGTAGATCGTCTCGCCCCCCTCGGACGCCTCGAACCGGAATTCAACGGAGGCGGCCATGCCGACGCGTATGGCCGGGTCGTTACGGGCGAGCTGGACAATCACGGGAAACGTGGCGCCCGCGCCGGTCGGCGCCACACCCACCTCGGTGATCACGGCGGGGTATGTATTGTCGGGTATCGCATCGAAACGGACCTCGACGAGATCTCTCTGGTGAACCTGGGCGATCAGCAACTCGGGGATGCCAACCTGCACCTCGGGTCGTGAACCGGACGTCAGTTCCACCACCGTCTGGCCCGGGCTGACGTTCTCTCCCACGTCCACCGCCACACTCGAGATCGCGCCTGCGACCGGAGCGGTGAGCCTCGTGTAGGCCAGCTGCCGCTGCGCCATTTCCAGCCTCTGCTGCGACGCACGGACGGCTGCCCTCGCCGACTGGTCCGCCGCCTGGGCCGCGTCGAGCTCCGCTCTCGAGATGTTGTTGTTCTCCCACAGCTCCTGTGCGCGCTGGTAATCCGCACCGGCCCGCCGCTCCTGCGCGGTGGCCTGGGACAATCCGGCGACGGCCTCCTGTACGGCGAGCTCGTAGTCGGCCGGGTCGAGCCGGGCCAGGAGCTGTCCTCCACTTACGCTGTCGCCCACCTGTGCCGGAAGACGAGAAACGGTGCCCGTCACCTTGAAGCTGAGCCGCGACCGGAGACCGGCCTGCGCGATCCCGGAGAACTCGCGCACACGGCTCCCTCCGGTCGCCAAGACGGCTTCGTAGCGAACGGGTCTGATGATCTCCTCCACCTCCGCTGCCTCGTCACAGCCGGTTGCCAGAAACGCTAGCGGAAGGAAGGTGGCTAGCGCCGCACGCCCTCTCTGCGCGTGCCGCGGCCTCCGGGTACCAGATGGACGGCAATGATTCATGATCGCTCTCCCGACGAGCCTCGGCTCAGGGTTCTCTGCCAAACGGATCGGCCTGCTCATAGGAGCGCTCCAATCGATCGAAGAAGTCGTCCAGTTCCTCGGGTGTCGCGAAGAAGCTCGAGCGTCCCACGGCGCGCTCGACGTTCATGAGGTCGATCAAAAAGGCGTACAGGGCGTTGGCCGCCGCCAGCTCGGCCCTGAGGTAGGAGTTCTGCGCGTCGAGGAGCTCGATGATCGAGATAGTCCCGCGCGCATACGAGTCCGTGACGAGCTCGAAGTTCCTGCGTGAGGCCTCCGCGCGGTCGCGCGAGAGCGAGATGTTGGCGAACGAGGCGCCCGCCCCGTGCAGCGCCGATCGCACTCGCTGCTCGACTCGCTCGGCGGCGGCGTACAGGTCGAGCCGCAGTCGGTCTGCCTCCTCCGACGCCTGGGCCCGCTCGGCGAGCCGCGAGCCACCGCTGAACAGCGGTAGGGAGGCGGCCAGAGTGAGATTCCATTGCGTATCGTCGGGCTGGCTGAACCCGATCGCCTCGCCGCCATCGGGCAGGCCCGGAATGCCCGCCTGCGTTCCCGCGCCCGCTGTCGCCAGTCGCTGTGCGACCGACCCTTCCAGGGCGATCGTGGGCACCCAGAACGAGTTCGTGGTGGATGTCAGCTGGCGCTCCTGTGCCGCGATGAGGGACTCCAACACCTTGAGATCCGGCGAGACGGCACGCGCCTCGCCTGCCATGAAGGAACGAAGGAATCTGAACGACCACTGGTCCCTGAAGAACCGTCGGAGTCGCTCGCCGCCTGGTACCACCGAGGGGTCGTCGAGCCCTATCTCCTGTGTGGCGAACGACTCCTCGAGCGGCCGATTCAGCAGCCGGTTGAGAGCGATCTCTGCCTGATTGCGGAAGGCGGAAGCGTCAATCACCCGCTGGCGATTCGCTGCGATCTCGCTCTCCCACCGAAACACTTCTCCTGGTCCTGCCGCCCCGATGCTCCTACGGACCCTCGCGAGGTCCAGATTCGAGCGGGTCACCCGCAGGTTCTCTCGTTCGATCCGCTCCGCCGTCTTGGCGCCGAGAAGATCTAGATACGTCTCGGTGGCTACCAGGATTATGTCCTGTCTGAGCGCTTCGAAGTCCTGGATGCGTGCTTCCTGAAGGCTCTTTTCTATGCTCACTCCGGCCCAAGACGGCTCGGACACGATCACCTGCCTGAGGCCCGCCGCAGCCGCCAACGAGCGCTCGGGCTGCGTGCCGAAGGAGGCGGCAGCCCGGTCCTCGTCTATGATCGTGCCCTGGGCTCCGACATCGATCTGCGGCAGGAGTCTCGACCACGCCACTCGGGTATCCTGCGCACCTGCGGCAACCGCTCGATCTCGCGCCCTGAGGTCGAGGTTCACGAGGACCGCTTCCTGGGCGACTCCGGCCAGCGTCAACGTGCGCTCGACGGCCTTACGCTCCGCGTTGATCAGCTCGGCTTCCGTCAGGACACTCCACGGAGGAAAGACGGGTATGGCCCGCGCCGTGCCCATGTTTATGGTGAGCTTCTCGCCGAGAGCGAACGCGGTGGGCAACGTTCCCGCCTCCTCGCCCTCGAGGATACGCTTGGCATAGAGAGCGATCCGCCTGGCGAGACGCAGGTAACCGGAATCAGGTGTGCGGCCCGCGAGGATGCCCATCTGGACCTCGCTCTCACCGATAAACGAGAAGCTCGGGAGGTGACGCTCGGCCAACCCCGCCGCCAGCTCCTCGACCTGCCTGAGCGAGAGCTGTGTGAGAGGGAAGAGATAGACCGCCCGCGCATCCTCGGGAATCGACGCGAGGATGCTCGCCACGTCGCTCTCGCCTCCGACGGACACGAACCGGGCCTCGATGCCGAGTCCTCTCAGAGCTTCGCGGGTGCGCTCGTTGGCCTCGGGGATCGCCTCGACGACCGCCAGGTTCGCCAGCATGATCAGGCTATCGAAGGGGACGATCTCCTGGAACGCGCGAACGTCCCGCTCCACAATGGCAGGATAGGCGATGTAGCTGAGATTGGGCACACCGCTGGCGCCGGCACTGTCCGGGAATCCCTGGATCTCGATATCGATGACGAACGGTGCGATGACTGGCTTGGGCAGCTCGGCTCGGCAACAGAGCACGCTGGATGCTTGGACTCCAAGGGCCAGCACGATGTCCACTTCGGGATCGGCCAGCAGGCCATCGAGGGCCGCGCTGACACCCGCCTGTGTCCAGTCCGCGGCGATCCGTTTGTCTGGCGGGATACGCACCTCGAAGTCAGTCGAGAGCAACTCTCTGAGCTGCTCTTCCACGCTCTCGCTGAAGGCCTCGTAGCGCTCGCTCGCGCCGTCCAGGAAGATTCCGAACGTAACGGTGGGCGCTTCCTGTTCCATGGTTCCCTGTCCGAGGAGCTCGCTGTGCGGGAAGATCGCCAGCATGAGGCAGCCCATGACGGACGAAAGACGGCGTCCGGTGCACTTCATCGCAGTATCTCGGTGAGAGTAGCGGTGACCATTACCGCAATCTCGTGGCTCAAAGAGACGCGGCCGGGTTCGGGGTCCGCTCTCCAGAATAGCCTGGAGTATGGGGCCTGGCACCCCGATTCACAGAAGGCCGACCGGATCGGGCGCCCGGCGGTTCCGGTGGCTACACCTGCAGACGGCTTCGCACCGGAGCCGGCCACCCCGACCGAGGGTCCTTATGTCCGGGCCCTATAGACCTGCGGTCGCACGTGCCGAATCGGCCTGGGGTTTCAGGTCAGCGTGAGCCACGCCAGCGCGGCCACTGCGGCCAGCAGCAACACCATCACCCACCTGGGCTTGCCGGCCGCAGCCCCCGCCCGTCGGGCTGCCAGCCGCATGGCGCTGCGAATCTCCGACGGGCTGGTATCCGGGTGGCGCTCGAGGAACTCCTGCACCGCCACCTCGATGTCCTCGCCCAGTTCGCGAGCCCGTGGCGATGCCCGCGGACCAGCGTTCGCGTGAATCATGGCCGGTGACATCCTCAGCTCCCGCGGCCCGCAGCCCGCCTAGTGGAACCCCATTCCCAGGGTGATCACGAGGGCGGTATCAGTCCAGCTCTCGAAGAACTGGACCAGAAAGTCCACGTTGGGCGTTACGAAAAGGTTCCTGCCGAGTCGGAAGTCGTAGCCGGTGCCCAGCGTCGTACCCACGCCGGTGCGACCGCCGCCAGTCGTCGCGACCCCGAAGCCGCCCTTGAAGAAGAGACCAGCCGCGTTGCCAGTGCCGTATAGCGGATAGAACAGCGCCGTCGCCGTCACGTTGACCCTCTGCAGGCTTTCCTGCTCTCCGCGGAACCAGGTGATGACCTCACCGCCGAACAGCGCCCTCCCCGACGGTGTCCCGCCCAGTCGCGCGTAGACTGCTGCGCCGCGAAGATCATCCCGCCATCCGCCGCCCGCGCCTCCCGAAAACCAGAATCCGTTGTGCTGCTGCGCCGGCGCAGGGGCCGCCGCGGAGTCCGGTGATCTCGGCGCCTCCTGTGCAGTGGCCGCTCCTGCCGCTGTCAGACAGCCGGCCAGGAGCAGCGCGATCGCTGCCCGCTTCATCGTCCACCTCCCTCCGGCTTTCGATCTCTATCTCTCGCGCAGGGCGACGCTGCCGTTCACGGTAGTCAGCGCCAGCAGCCGCCCCCCGCTTCCCAACACTCCCGTCATCCGGGTGCGCTCGTTGTTGATCGTGAGCGGGAAGTCCGTCGAGACCGATCCGTTCACTGTCACTCCCGAGACCTCGGCGTTCGTGCTGGAAGGGATCCGCACGGTCACGTTTCCGTTGACCGTTACGAAGGAGAGATTTCGATCCCAGTCCGACTGCCCGATCGACACATCGATGTTTCCGTTCACGGTCGTGCCGACGGCGATGCCCGCGGTCGTGACATCGACATTTCCGTTCACCGTCGTCCCGAACACGTCTTCGCTCATGCCCTGGGCGGTCACGTTGCCGTTTACGGTGACCGCTACGAGTTCGGCGAAGTCCGGCACCTCAACGTTGAAGGTCACGGACACGTCGTTGTCGCGGCTCGACAGATTCCCTTGACCCCCCGGCAGGCACTCGTTCTCCGGCTGACCAGGAACGTCCGGGTACACTGCGCACACCGTCGCACCCCCATCGTGCTCCACCACGTCGATCCGGACGGTTGCCGGGTCATCGTTCTCGCCCCTCTTGGTGGCTACGATCCGCGTGGTGCTTCCGGAGGCCGGCACCGCCTGGATACTCCCGTTGATGCCTCTGATCTCGATCACGTCGCCCGGGTCCACTTGCCCGCTCCACTCGAAGGTCTGAGTGGAGCCAGGACCGGTGCTGTCACCGCACCCGCACAGCAGGACCAGCGGCAGCGCCACGAGCACCCGGCTTCCCACCCGCGTCATCCTTGCCTCACGACGGAGGCCGTTCAGCGTCTCCATGACCATCCTCATCCGTGTCGTCGATACGTGGTCGGATTCCATCATCTCTAACACCGGGAGCCGCCGTTCCGTGGGGTGCCGGGATCACGGCACCCCACGGCCTTGTGTCGGCCTGGCTACGGCCGGATCGGAATCCCGAGCGTGACCATGAACTCCCACATATCGCTCTTCAGCCACTCGACGTCGCGGCTGGCGGCATCGCCGTTCAGATTCGTGAGCCCCAGGCTGTACCTGACCTCGGCGCCGAGAACCGCCCTACCCACTGGATATTCCACACCCCCGCCGAACAGCAGGCTCCAGTCCGTCGTCTTGCGCTCGAGTTGAACCTCCGAGTCGTCGCAGTCAAACGACGCCGCGATCCCGCCGGCGGTGCCCTCGATCTCGCACTTGGATTCAAACGAGACCGCAGGCCCGGCGTAGACCAGCGGCCGCAGCCGCGTCCTGTTCAGCGGGATGCGAGCGGTCACGAGGAGCGGAAACGCGAAGTAATCGCTTCTGAGCTCCGCCTCGATCGGCTCATCGGCGTCCACGGCTCGAATTGACCTGCGTGAGTAGATGGCCTCGAGCTGAAACCCTATAACCCGGTGCAACCCGAAAGCCGCATACAGCCCTCCGGCCCAGTTGGTCTGGGACTCTGTGTCGTCCAATGGCTGGAGATTCGAGTTCTGCCTCACATTGAAGCTGTTGATGCCTCCCTTGAGGCCCAGGATGTGCTCCTGGGCGGCGAGCTCCGCCTGGCCGGCCAGCATCAGCGCCGCCCCCACTGCTGCCGCTACTGATCGCATCTTCGACATCGGTATCCCCCTTCCTCCATCGGCCCGTGCGGCCGTTTCCCAGATTGCCCGCAATGGCGGGAAACCTTGGTTTTGCCCCACGCTAACCGGTCCTCGTTCTTTCTCTGTTAGCTGAGTGTTATCTGGCGGGTTACGGCTGTGATAAGCGCCTGATGCGCGCGACATTCGATAGGATTCAGAGAGCTGGGGCCCGTCTCACTCCGGGACCCCGAGGCACCGCGCGCTCACCGGCCGCGCCTGGGAAACGCTATCTTTCCCGGCCGACCAGCGCCCGGTACCGCGGATGCTCCCGCAGTGGGGTCCACACAGGATCGGCTTCGAGCAGCGGCGGCGACACCGGGCAGGAAATGGAGAGCAGGACCTCCAGCTGGTCCAAGGCCGCCTCGAGATCTCCGACCACGACATAGACCTCGGCGAGAGTCGCGACGAACCAGGGCCCCTCGGACGCATCTGCCGAGACGGGGACCAGTTCCACGGCCCTCGTCGCTTCCCGGATCGCCTCTGACTTCCGGCCCAGCCTCGCGTACACTACTCCGAGAGCGGCATGCCGATACTCCGGACCGATTCCGGCAGACGGCTCTTCGAGGAATACACGCGCGGAGTCGTACCAGGCCCGGGCTGAATCGATGTCACCGGCCGCCTCATCCGCCGTTGCCCTGGACAGCAGGTAACTCGCCTCGGCCAGCGGAGCCTCACCCGGGAACCTGACGACCGGAATCTCGGGACCCAGCACCCGTACCAGAGTCCGACCATAGAAGAGCACGGAGAACGGGAGCATTCGGCTGCCGAGCGCCTCGACACCTCGCGTCCACGTCTCGATCGCCCGGTCTCCGCCTTCCAGGTTCAGAATGGCCCAGGTCTTCCAGAAGCGCGGGTAATAGACGTCGGGGGCGAGAGCGATGGATCGATCGTAACTCCGGATGGCGTCCTGGTATTCACGAAGCCACAAGTATATGTGGCCGAGGAAGTCGTGGGCGTCCGAATCGCGCGGACTCAGCTCGACCGCCTTCCTGACGCTGGCGACCGCGTCGGTCAGGTTACCCATGCGGGCTCGGACGGCCGCAAGTTGCCCGTGCGCATCGCTGTTGTTGGGTTCCAGCTCTATCGCGCGAAGGTATTCTTCCATGGCCCGCTCGTGCTCTGACAACCCGTAGTAGTAGTAGTTGCCCAGCGCCACACGTGCCGCCGCCAGATCGGGCTCGAGCGCCACCGCCCTCTCGGCAAGATCCTTAGTCCTGGCCATCACTTCATCGGGGCAGCCGTAGATGTAGCATACCCTGCTCTGGAACTCGGAAAGATCGGCATATGCCAGTGCGAACTCGGGCTCCAGCTCGATGGCCCTCTCGTACTGCTGCACGGCGATTCTCTGATTCTCTTCGCTCGCTCTCCATCTGCGCTGGTACTCACGTGCAGTGAGGTGCGCGTTGTAAGCCTCTAGGCTGCGGGTCGGCTGGTACGCAATCCGTTCCGCCTCCTCCGCCGACAGCCGCGCCCGCAGGGCCACCGCGATCTGATTGGAGATCTCGGTCTGAATGGAGAAGATGTTCTCGGCGGTCAGGTTCCTCTCGTACACTTCCGCCCAGATGTGCTCGTCGGTCTCGGCGTCGATCAACTGCACGGTGATGCGTACCCTGTTCCCGACCCGCTGAACGCCGCCCTCGAGGACTGTGGCAACTCCCAGCTCGTCAGCGATCTCCTTTAGGTTCTTCCTCGTGTCCCGGTACTCCATGACGGAAGTGCGGGAGATCGGCCTGAGGCCGGCGATCTTGTAGAGATGGATGAGGATGTCCTCGTGGATGCCGCTGACGAACGGGTCGGTCTCCGCTTCTCCACCGAGGTTCTCGAAGGGGAGGACCGCAATGGATCGGGGATCCGGCGCATAGGGTTCCGTCGAGACGGGACCTTGCTTATCCGGCCAGAGGAGGATGCCCGCGACGATGAGCACTACGGCCATGGCAGCGGCGAGTACGGGAATCAGCGGCCGACGCTTCCTTCCGGGGCGCGCCGCGGGAGCAGCTGCGGGCTCCGGGCCAGCGAGCTCTGAGGCAGCGGGCTCCAGGGCGGCGGTTGACCCTTCCTCGATATACTCGCGTGGAGGAGCGGCAGTTGAACGGGCTCTCACGGCTTCGGCGAGCGCTCGGGTCTCGGGAGAGGGCTCCAGCCCGAGCTCGTCGTCAAGCCTTCGGGCGAACGCCTCGTACTCACGAACCGCACCCGAACGGTTTCCCGCCCGATCGAGCAGGGCAATGGCCTCGCAAACCAGCGACTCGTCGAATGGGTCGAGGCTCACCGCCCGGCGCGCCCAGTCTGCGGCCCCGGAGCTGTCTCCTTCCGCCTCCGCCCGCTCAGCGAGCTGCCAGGCGGCCGTCCTCGCCGCCCGCCGGAGCTCCTCCCGGCGGTCGTCCACCCACCGCTCGAACACCACGGCGCCGGCCACGTTGAAGCCCTCCAGCAGATGGCCGCGATACAGATCCAGCGCGTCCTGCGGAGAGTCCCGGTCGAGCGCATCGGCGAAGGCCGCCGTGTCACACCAGATCACGTTCTCGTCGAGCCCGACCTCCTCGTCGCCGTGGGTCACGATCGCTCCCTCACCCAGCGCACGTCTGAGGTGGTACAGCGACTGCCGGAGCGCCCTGCGCGCCCGATCCTCGTCGAGCTCCTCCCACAGCAGTGGAAGCAGCGAATCCCTGCGGTGGAAGCCCCGTGGCGACGCTACCGCCAGATACGCGAGGAGCCCCAGCAGCTTCGGCCGGGCGAGGACGGACTGGACGCTCCGACCTTCCGGGCCCTTCAGCTCGGCGACGCCAAGCGCTCGGAATGTGATCATCAGCTTGAGGATCGAGGAGTCCGATCGGCCACCGGGAGATCACGCGCGACAGACACTCGGGAAGCGTGCTCCACGTAGCGGCCGTCGACAAAACGTAGCCGCGGCCAACGTGGCCGGCAAAGAGAGATCACCACCTCCCTGACCAGCGTGACCTAGCGGAAGACTCTTGCGGTGAATAGCAAGCGGCTCGCACGCTGTCAGGATACAAGGGGAACGGAATATGGTGACATGGGACGGTATCGACAGCCGTCGTTTCCTTGTTACGGGAGCGTCCGGCTTCATCGGCCGGGCGGTCTGTAGCCACCTGCTCGACCATGGCGCCAATGTCGTCGGTGTATCTAGGACTCCCGCGGACGGCCTGTCAGGAATCGGTTGGAGCCAGCGTAACGCTGATCTATCGGTAGAAGAAGAGGTGGATCGCCTTTTCGCGGACGCTTGTCCAGAATACGTGCTTCATTTGGCCGGCTGCGTCGCCGGGCACCGGGAGGTCGCCTGGGTCCGGCGGACGCTCCTGGGTAACCTCGTGACGGCGGTCAACGTCCTTGTGGCGGCTCAAGAGGCGGACGTACGGAGGATCGTTCTGGCGGGTTCCCTGGAAGAACCAGGGGAGATTGACCACGAACCTGTCTTGGCGTCCCCCTACGCCGCGTCCAAGTGGTGCGCCAGCGCCTATGCGCGCATGTTCCACCGCCTCTACGGTACCAGAGTCGCCGTAGCCCGGATCTTCATGGTATACGGACCTGGACAGAGGGATTTCCGCAAGTTCGTACCCTACGTCTGCCTCTCGGCCATCAGAGGTGAGTCCCCGCAGCTGATGAGCGGTTCGCGACCCGTGGATTGGATCTACATAGACGACGTCGTTCGGGGACTCGTTCGTTTGTGCCAGACGGGACCCGAGGACGGCACCCGTGTGGACCTGGGCTCCGGCCGTCTCGTGAGCACAGGTGATGTGGCTGTCATGCTGTGTCGCCATTCTGGTAGCGGCGTCCCTCCGAGTCTTGGTGCTATTCTGGACCGCCCCATGGAACAGGTCCGGAGAGCGGATGCCGAGCGAACACAGGCAGAAATCGGCTGGTTCCCGGAGGTCGAGCTTGACGAGGGTATGGCTCGCACGTACGCCTGGTATAGCCGTGGAGTCGCCGAGGGCTGGCTGAGGCCGGAGGCCGACTCTGACACAGCGGACTGAACGCGTCTCGCCTGCTGCCGGATCCGGTTGCCTCAGTTCCGAGGTGGCCTCGCCCCTTGAGAGCGGAGCCAGGGCCGTTCCTCGCTGATCTGTGCCCCATGCCGTCATGAGGCGGATTCCGCGTGTTCCACGTCCAGGCGCTTGACGTGGCGATCGGGCAGGCGTGGCGGTAGGCGGCGGCCAAACGCAGGGCAGTGCCTGCAGCGGTGATTCGGGCGAGCTAGATTCTGCAGTCAACGCCTTCAAGTACGCTGCTGGGCGCAGCAGCCGCGAGGAGAGACACGATGGGTGGCTTGGCTGAGATTGTCGGCGTGTTCATGGCCGCGCTGATCGTCTTGATCCTGGTTTCGGGCCTGACAGCACGATTCTTGTTCAAGCCACGGGAATCGCCTGCGGACCTCACCGAAATTCAGCGGCAGTTGGCGCTATTAGGGGAGCAACAGGAAGAGCTGGCGGCGGAGTTACACAGCCTGAGGGAGGCGCAGGAGTTTCAGGCTCAGCTGCTTGAGCCGCCAGAGCGTAAAGAAACAGACTAGCGCCAGGCGCTCTTCTTTGCTCGCACGGCGGCGGGACCTGTGACAGAACAGGAGTGACCATGTTCGCGAACCTGCTGGAGGAGGCACTGGACGCCTGGACCGACGCCCGCGAGGGGCTGATCGAAGAGGTCGGGAACATCCCGGCGGACCGCTTCGACTTCCGGCCGACACCGGAGGTGCGAAGCGTAGCGGAGATGGTGCGTCACATCCTCGAGGTATCCCTGATGATGGTAGGGGAGCTCACGCGCGAGGACACCGACTTCCGCCGGCTCCCGTGGCCCCGACTGCTGGCCACGTACGCCGGTGATGTGCAACAGCTAGAGACGAAGGAGGACCTCCTGCCGGCCTTGCGCGAGACCCTGGCTCAGGGCCGCGATCGCTTCCAGGCCGTGGGTGAGCTCCACATGCTGCAGCTCATCGAGAGGTTCGACGGCGAGCTCGGGACGCGCCTGGCCTGGCTGCACCACGGCATCGACCAGGAGATGTACCACCGAGGCCAGCTTACCACATACGCCCGGCTGATGGGTCTGGAGCCGGCGCTCACCCAGAAGATCCGGGGAGCCTGACAAGGAACCAGAACGACGGTCGAGGCGGACTCCCGCTGAGCATTCCGGCCTGTCTCGATTGCCCACTGCAGGACACTGCTCCTAATTGTCCTTGAGATCCGACTTGGGCGAAGGGAGTCATTGTGGTCTCACGCACGGCGGAAGATCCTCCGGCCGGACAGCCTGGGGCGATGCTTACGAACCGGCTCCGTAGTCATGTGGCCCATCTGGCGAGCGAAGTCGGCGAGCGCCACGTACAGCGCCCCCAGGCTCTACGCGCGGCTGAGGAGTACATCAGGCAGGAATGGGTCGGTCAAGGCTACGAGATCAGTGCGCAGCCGTACGAGGTGAGCGGCGTTCGCTGCGCGAATCTGGAAGTGGCGCGCGCCGGATCCAGCCGACCCGACAGCACCATTCTGCTGGGCGCGCATTACGACTCCGTACCGGGAAGCCCGGGAGCCGACGACAACGCGAGCGCGGTGGCCAGCCTCCTCGAGCTGTCCCGTCTGTTCGCCGGCGCCGCGCCGGATCTGAGTGTCAGGTTCGTGGCCTTCGTCAACGAGGAGACACCGTTCTGTTTCACCCCCTTGCAGGGCAGCATGGTGTACGCCCGATCGGCCGCGCAGCGGCGCGACGACCTCCGCCTGATGCTGTCGTTGGAGATGCTCGGCTATTATCGGCGCGAGCCACATACGCAGCGCTATCCTCCCTTCTTCCGGTTCTTCTATCCCGATCGCGCCGATTTCATAGCCTTCGTATCCAACCTCTCGTCGCGCGGAGCGTTGCGTAGCCTCGTCAGCGCCTTCGGCACGGCGTCGGATTTCCCGGTGGAGTATCTTGCGATGCCGCCGATCATACCTGGTCTGGGCTGGAGCGACCACCGGTCTTTCTGGCGCCACGGCTACAAGGCGGTCATGGTTACCGACACCGCCTTCTACCGCAATCCGAACTACCACACCGCGGCAGATACGCCCGAGACTCTGGACTATGAGGGTATCGCGGCGGTCACTGAGGGCCTGTTCGGGGCTATCTCGCGACTCGCCGCTATCGCCATCTAGAGACCACCAGCCGCGGGTCGACCTGGCCCGGCGAGCCGGCGATGCTACGGGGAGGGGCCGCACCCGGTGAAACTGCTCCACCGCCGCCTGGGTACGAGAGGGCCAAAGGGATGTGAGACTGATCGATGATGCTACCGCGAATGCTAGGCCTCCTGCTCTTCCTCGGTTGCGCCACGGCCCAGGACCCGGAACCGCAACAGGAAGACCCGACGGACAGCGAGGGTGCGGCCGCCGATGCTGACGGGGGATGCGAGCGGCGCGCCGTTGTCACCGTCCACGTAAGAAACGGTAGCTCCATGGACGTCCAAATCGCGTTCGGCCCGTACACACCGGCGCGCGCCTCCGAAGGATTCTCGCGGACGACGTACGATGTGCCCCGCAGCTACCTCGAGAAGAACATCCGGCTAAGGATCGCCCGCGGCGGACTCCAGTTGGGCCCGCCCACACAGGTCTTCACCGAGCCCGTCGTCTGCAACGATGCCACGCTCGTCATCGGTTCCCGGCCGCGCTACAGCTTCTTCTACGGCGACGCACTCGTGGGTATTTCTCGGGAGGAGGAAGGCGATGAAGCGGAGTCGGGGTCCAACCAATAGACGACGGAGGGCCAGTTACGCGCTCCCGGTGACGCCGGCCTCTCCGAGCTCGAAGCGCTACACTTCGAGGCAACGGAACCGCGTCCACTCGGCGGGGAGTCGATACTCTCACGGGTCAATCTGACCCCAGTGAGGCCCGCGTGGCCACGTCAGAGTGTCCCATAGGACTCACCCTGGTCCCTACACGCACGGCTGGCCTTTTCCTCCCGACGACCTCGCTAACCTTGACGAGATGTGATCTAACCCATCTACGAAATCCGTACTTTACCTGAGGACATGTGAGAATGGTCCGTATCCTCCCCGTTGACGAGGCGGGTAGAGCAGCACGCCCGTACGCCGCTGGAACCCGACGGCGCGACATATGCACCGACGGACCGGACTAGGAGGCACCCATTCACGTGCTCATCAGCCCGACAACGGCAGACTCGGGTTCAGTGGTTCGTCGCGAACGATCTGGACGCCGGTATCCCATATTGACGAGCGCCTCGGCAGCCCCGCTGCGGGCCGGGGCACAACACTCTTCGACAGGAGGAGGCATGCCATGTTGAGGGTCAGACACTTACTGATCGCGCTGGCAGCGACGCTTGTGTGCGCGGCTCACCTCCAGGCGCAGACTACCGGCGAGATCCGGGGCTTCGTCGTCGACAACAGCACGATGGCACCCCTGAACGACGTCACGATCTCGGTCGCCGGCAAGACCGTCTTCAGCGCACAGCGGGGGTTCTTCGTCGTGCAGGACGTGCCTGCGGGCGTGCATACGCTTACCGCGAACATCATCGGGTACCGGCCGTTCGAGACGGAGGTTACGGTCACGGTGGGTGCGACGACCGATGTCGAGGTGAGGATGGCGTTGGCGCCGCTGGAGATGGAACCGATCGTCGCTGTCGGCTACGGTGAGCTGGAGACCAGGGACCAGACCGGCGTCGTGACGGAAGTACCGTCCGAAGCGTTCAACACGGGCCGCGTCGTAGGGGCCGAGGAGCTCATCCAGGGCAAGGTCGCCGGAGTCCAGGTGATCCCGCAGTCCAACGAGCCGGGCGCCCGCCCGACGATCCGCGTCCGCGGTGGGACGTCGGTGCAGGCCAGCAACGAGCCGCTGTACGTGGTGGACGGCGTCCCGCTTGACGCCGGCGGTGGGGTCTCATGCAACGGGGATGTGCCGCCGACCTGCGACCTGAACAGCGGGGCCAACCCGCTGGGCTTCATCAACCCCAACGACATCGCCTCGTTCACCGTCCTGAAGGATGCCTCGGCGACCGCGATTTACGGCTCGCGCGGGGCCAACGGCGTCATTCTGATCGAAACCACCGCGGGTCGCGCGAGGGCGGGCACCGGAGCGACGGTCTCCTACACCGGCACCTTCTCGGGCTCCACGATTGCTGCCGATGTGGACGTAATGAATACCGCCCAGTTCCGCACGGCCGTTGAGCAGAACGCGCCGGAGAAGCTCGACATGCTGGGGGGCGCGAACACCGACTGGCAGAAGGCGGTGCAGCAGAACGCGTTCGGCCAGGATCACACCGTGGCGGTCGCGGTCGGGGGCGAGAAGATGGACCTCCGGGTGTCGCTCGGATACCAGAACCAGGAGGCGATCATCCAGCGCTCCAAGTTCGAGCGGGCCTCATTGAACTTCGCCTACAACCAGCTCCTGTTCGACGATCGGTTCAGCCTGTCGGCGAACGTGCTCGGTTCGCGCAATGCCAGTACCGGCGTGGACATATCGGTGCTGGGAGATGCGACAAACTTCGCTCCGACGCAGCCGATCAGGGACGAGAACAGCCCCTTCGGAGGGTACTTCGAGTGGGACGATCCGCTGTCGAACGACAATCCGGTGGGCGCGCTCAACCTGATCGATATCGAGGGTGTGGCCTACCGCAGCGTCGGTAACGTGACCGGCGAGTACCAGTTACCCAAGCTGACCGGCCTGTCGGTGACCGGCCGGTTCGGCTACGACGTGAGCAACCAGGAGGACAAGTTCTTCGCGCCCTCCATCAACAAAGCCCAGGACGAGGCCGGAACCCCTCCCGGGGAGCTGAGGCGGCTCACACCGTCGCAGTTCAGCTGGCTCGGTGACGCGTTCCTGACCTATGTCGGGAATTGGGACGGCGGCCGGCACGGCCTCAACGTGACAGGTGGTTACTCCTACCAGCAGTGGCGAACCGATATCCCGGGGTTCCGGTCGAACGGGCTCAGCTCCGACCTGCTTGGAATCGACGGGCTTCCCGCGGCGGAGGAACAGACGACCTCTCTCGAGGTCTTCGAGCACCGGCTGGCTTCGTGGTTCGGCCGGGCCAACTACACGTTCAAGGACCGGTACATCTTCACGGCCACCGTGCGCACGGACGGTTCCTCGCGGTTCGGCGAGGGTCAGCAGTGGGGCGTGTTCCCGTCCTTTGCCGGAGCGTGGCGCATCTCCGAGGAGTCCTTCATGGAGGGCGCCGGTTCGTTGTCGGACCTCAGGCTCCGCGTCTCGTGGGGCAAGAACGGAAACGAGCCGCTCGAGGACTACTTGCAGTACAAGGACTACGTGTTCGGCGACGAGTTCGCACGGGCCCGGTTCGGCGATGAGTTCATTTCGACGATCCGTCCCAGCTCAGCGGATCCTAACATCAAGTGGGAAGAGACCTCCTCGTGGAACTTCGGGCTCGACTACGGCTTCAAGAACCAGCGGTACTGGGGCTCGATCGAGTTCTACACCAAGGACACCGACGACCTGATCTTCACCGTGCCGGTGGCGGCAGGAACCAACCTGTCCAACAAGGTGACGACCAACATCGGATCGATGAAGAACACCGGCCTCGAGGTCACGCTTAACGCGATGTTCATCGAGGGCCGGGGCGACGGGTTCACGTGGGACGCGAACTTCAACGCCTCGTACAACACCAACGAGCTGACGGCGATCAACCCCTTCCTCGGGCCAGGAGTGCAGCAGATCCGGGTTGGTGGCATCTCGGGTGGCGTCGGGAGAAACATCCAGGTCCTCACACCCGGCGAGCCGGTCAACTCGTTCTTCGTGTACGAGCACATTCGCGACAGCTCCGGCAACCCGATCTACGAGGATACGAACGGCGACGGAACGATCAACGACAACGACCTGTACGTCGACCAGAACAACGACGGGGTGATTAACGAGGATGACCTGCGGGTGTTCAACAGCCCCGCCCCGGACTGGTTCCTCGGCCACACATCGCTCATGCGGTGGAAGAGGTTTGACCTCAGCCTGACACTGCTGGCGGCGATCGGGAACTACGTCTACAACAATACGTCCTCCAATCGGGGCTTCTACGACAACCTCACGGACCAACCAGCGCCCCGGAATCTCCACAAGTCGGTACTCGAGACCGATTTTGCTCGACCGCAGTACGACTCCGACTATTATGTGGAGAACGCGAGCTATCTGAGGCTGAACAACATCCAGCTGGGCTACACGTTCCAGCGCGCCCTGAACGGGATCCGCGTGTACGCGGTGGCCCAGAACCTCTTCACCATCACCGGGTACAGCGGCATCGATCCCACTGCCGGAAACGAAGGAATCGACGACAATATCTTCCCGCGTGCCCGGACATTTACGGCTGGCGTCAGCGTCCGGTTCTGAGGCTAGAGGCAAACAGAAGCGAGAGAAAGTGGACAGAAAGAAGAGGGACAGAGCCATGAAAAGCTTGAAGCTCATGACACTGACCGTCGCTTCCGCCCTGCTTCTAGCGACGGCGGCATGCGACATCACCACGGAGCCCGTCAGCACGGTGACGGACGCGAGCGTGTTCACGGACGCCGGTTCATACGAGGCATTTATTGCCAAGATCTACGCCGGCTTGGGCGTGACGGGCCAACAGGGGGCAGCTGGCAAACCGGACCTCGACCCGGAGTTCGACGAGGGATTCTCGCAGTACATCCGGCTCCTATGGCAGATGAACGAGCTCCCGGCGGACGAGGCTGTGATCGCCTGGAACGACGCCTCCATTCAGCCGCTGAACACCATGACCTGGTCGTCGGCGAACGCCTTCACCACGGGCATGTACAACCGGGTGTTCTTCCAGGTGGGAATGGTCAACGAGTTCCTGCGTGAGACGACGCCCGACAAGCTGGCGGAGCGCGGGCACGAGGATCTTGCCGCTGAGATCGCGAGTTTCCGCGCCGAGGCGCGGTTCCTGCGCGCCCTCAGCTACTGGCATGGGCTCGATCTGTTCGGGGACATTCCGCTCGTCACCGAGGACGATGCTCTGGGAGCGGAGCCGCCGGCCCAGGAGACGCGCGAGAGGTTGTTCGCATACGTCAGGGACGAGCTGAATGCGATCCGCAACGAGCTGCCGCCGACTGGCGCGGCCGAGTTCGGCCGGGCCGACCAGGGAGCCGTCGCGATGCTCCTCGCGAAGCTCTACATGAACGCCGAGGTGTACACGACCGTGCCGGCGTGGGGAGACGCGCTCACCGAGATCCAGACGGTGATCGCCGGTCCGTACCAGCTCAATGACGACTACCGGAACATGTTCCTCATCGACAACGAGTTCTCACCGGAGCTCATCTTCGTCGTCCCGCAGGATGGAGATAACATCCGGACGTGGGGCGGTACGACCTACCTTTCGCACGCAGCCTGCGGTGGGAGTGCGGACGCGGGTGCGCTCGGGCTGAGCAGCTGCTGGGGGGGGATTAGGATCCAGCCTGAGATCGTCATGCTGTTCCCGAATCCCGAGGACAGTCCTGACGGCCGCGCGATCTTCTTCTCGGAGGGGCAGAGCGGAATGGAGCTCACCGAGCTCACGAACTTCGCCGACGGCTGGCAGTCGCACAAATACATAAACGTTTCGTCGGGTGGTGACTTCGGATCGAACGCTGATCATGTCAGCGTCAACTATCCGATGTTCCGGCTCGGGGATGCCTACCTGATGTACGCCGAGGCCGTGCTGCGCGGTGGTGGCGGTAGCACCGGGCAGGCCGTCACCTACATCAACGCGCTCCGCGAGCGCGCGTATGGCGACCAGAGCGGCAACATCACGGAGGCCGATCTGAACCTTGCGTTCGTGCTGGACGAGCGGGCCCGCGAGGTGTATTGGGAGGGGCATCGCCGGATGGACCTGATCCGGTACGGGTTGTTCACCGGCGGCGATTACCTCTGGTCGTGGAAGGGGGGCGTGCTGGGGGGCACATCGATTTCGGATATCTTCAATCTGTATCCGCTGCCGGCCCAGGAGCTGAGCGCGAATCCGAAGCTGGTCCAGAACCCCGGGTACTGATTCCGGCTCGGAAGTGCCGCTTCGTCACTCGAGCCTTCAGCCCGGCCGCCTCCTGGCGGTCGGGCTGAAAACATCGTGCATGACATGCTGTCCCTGGGCTCGATCGTCACCACGAGCTCACAGCCTCGTCGGGCCCGTTGTTCGCGCCCGGCCGGGCACCCTCGAGCTCGAGTCGGGCGAGGTGGTCGCGCTCCACACCGATGCTCGCGTATACTCCGGGTCCGGCGCCGCCGGGCCGGATCTCGTTGACGACCCGATTCGAGCTTGATCTCCATACACGCGCATGGATGAACTGAAAGCTCTCGGTGTTCTCGCCAGGGCGATGGGCATCCTCACCCACTACACGGATGGCCTGGACAATCCCGTCACCGTGGCCCCCGAGACGCTCGTTCGCGTCTGCGCGGCTCTCGGCGCGCCGGTAGAGCGACCGGCTGATGCTGCGGGCGCACTGCGAGCCATCGAAGCGGAGGACACAGGGCTCCTTCCACCCGTCATGGTCGCCTGGGACGGAAACCTGCCTCCCGTAGCGATCCCCGAAGACGGGCCGATCCGTGCGGAGCTGCTGCTCGAGGACGGCGAGGTCGCCCCGGTCTCGCTTCACGGCGTTGAGCTTCGGGCGTCTCAGCGCCTCCCCCCGGGCTACCACCACCTCACGGTCGAGGCCTCGGGCAGAGCCGAGACGTGCACGGTCATAGCCGCACCGGTGCATGCATGGCGGCACACCGGCTCGGGACGAAGCTGGGGTCTGGGGACACAGCTCGCGGCCTTGCGGTCGGCTCGCAGTCGCGCGCTCGGCGACCTCAGGGACCTCGAGGCCCTGTGTCGCTGGGTGGGCTCACACGGCGGCGATCTGGTCACGATGCTGCCGCTTCTGCCGACGTTCAACGCACCGCCGGAGGAGCCCAGCCCCTATTCTTCGGTGAGCCGATTGTTCTGGTCCGAGCTCATCCTCGACTTGGGCAACGCTCACCGGCCAACCGGGCCGCCCAGCCTGCTGGACGTGACCCAGGCCGATGCCGAAGTTCGGGCCGCCCTCGAAGGACTACAGGCCCCGGAGCCGTCACGGATCGACGCCGAGCTGGCCCGCTACGCAGGGTTCCGAGGGGCCCAGGCCCGACTCGGCCGAGACTGGCGGCAGTGGCCCGAGGGCCCCCGGGCCGGCAGGCTGGGTCCCGCCGACATCGATCCGGAGGAGGAGCGCTTTCACCTGGTGGCCCAGACAATGGCGCGCGACCAGATCGGTGACCTCCGGCGGCGTCTGGACGAAGACGGGATCCGCCTGGGGCTGGACCTGGCGGTGGGAATGCACCCCGATGGTTACGACACGTGGTCCCGACAGGCGCTGTTCGCCGAGGGGATGTCCGTGGGGGCGCCCCCCGACCACGGCTTTCCGAGCGGACAGGACTGGGGTTTCGCACCGGTGCTGCCGGAGGCGTCGCGGAGGGAGGGACACAGGTACCTGGCCGCCTCCGTCGCCCATCCGGCCGCGCTGTCGGGCGTGCTGCGCATCGACCACATTATGGCCTGCACCCGCCTCTACTGGATTCCGCACGGCTTCGGAAAGCACGAAGGGACGTACGTGGCGTATCCCGCCGAAGAGCTGTTCGCCATCCTCACGCTGGAGTCGCGCCGGAACCGGTGCGAGGTGGTGGGCGAGAACCTCGGAACCGTGCCCCCGGAGATCGACCAAGCGCTGCCGCGCCACCGGATCTGGGGGACGTTCCTGGCCGAGTTCGAGGCCGAGGAAACGGAAGAGGAGGCCGCCGCCCATCCGGGTGCTGACGACGTGGCCCTCATCGGCACACACGACACTCCGACCCTCGCCGGGTGGCTGGCGGGGACCGACATCGACGAGCGCCTCCGCGCCGGACTGCTCGAGGAAGCCGAGGCCCCTGCCGAGCGGGAAGCCCGAGCCGAGGCGGTGCAGAGACTCGCTGCGGCGTTGGACGGCAGCCCGAGCGATCTACATGCGTTTCTGGAGAAGCTTCTGGACTGGCTCGGACGGTCTCCCAGCCCTCTCGTCATCCCGTGGCTCGAAGACCTGTGGCTCGAGGATCAGCAGGTGAACCTTCCGGCAACGCGCTCCTCGGAGCGGCCGAACTGGCAGCGTCCCATGGCTCGGCTGCTCGACGACGTCATGACCGATCCCGAGGTGGATGCGCTGGTCCGTCTCCTCCACCGGGCTCGGAGCGCCGAGTGAGCGGAAAGCCGAGAATCCACTAGCAAGGCCCAAGTCTACCATGGAATCGCTCGCTGCCACCGCCTCCGTCGCCGTCCGGCCCAAGCCGCGCCTGTCGTTCTGGGACATCTGGAACATGAGCTTCGGCTTTCTGGGCATTCAGTTCGGCTTTGCGCTGCAGAACGCGAACGTGAGCCGGATCTTCGAGACACTGGGCGCCAGCGTCGAGAACATCCCCATTCTGTGGATCGCCGCACCCGTGACCGGGCTCCTTGTGCAGCCCATCGTCGGCTACTTCAGCGACCGTACCTGGAACCGTCTGGGCCGCCGGCGTCCCTACTTCCTCGGAGGGGCCATCCTCGCCTCTCTGGCCCTGATCGCCATGCCGAATTCCCCCACCCTGTGGGTAGCGGCCGGCATGCTGTGGATCATGGACGCCTCCATAAACATTTCGATGGAGCCCTTCCGAGCCTTCGTGGGAGACAACCTGCCCTCCGATCAGCGGACCATCGGGTTTGCCATGCAGAGCTTCTTCATCGGCACGGGTGCGGTGGTGGCGTCAATGCTCCCGTGGCTCCTCACCGGGCAGTTCGGGGTGAGCAACGAAGCGCCCGAGGGTGTGATCCCCGACTCCGTGCGCCTCTCCTTCTACATCGGCGCTGCCGTCTTCTTCTTCGCGGTGCTGTGGACGGTCATGCGGTCGAAGGAGTACTCGCCCGAGGAGCTGGCCTCCTTTAAGGAGAGCCAGGAGCGGGAGGCGTTCGCGCGGGATATGCGCACGGCGGAGGAGTACGCGCTCCACGGTGGACGGCAGATAAGGCTTGGCTGGATCCTCCTCGCCGTGGGTGCGCTGCTCAGCGTCCTGCTGGTCCTCGCGGAGGCCTATCAGGTCATGATCCTGTCGGCGGGGATCGGGTTCGTCGGTATGCTGCTTGTCGTCAGCGGGCTCATGCAGCGGGGCGGCCGGTACGAAAACGGCTTCGTGACCATCATGAACGACTTCCAGGACATGCCCCTGACCATGAGGCAGCTGGCCTGGGTGCAGTTCTTCTCGTGGTTCGCCCTGTTTGCCATGTGGATCTACACGACCGCCGCGGTGACCAGCCACATCTACGGCACCTCGGACACGACTTCGGCCCTCTACAACGAGGGGGCCAACTGGGTAGGTGTCGCCTTCGCCGCCTACAACGGAGTGGCCGCCCTGGTGGCTTTCGGCATCCCGGTGCTGGCGAAGAGGACCGGCCGCAAGATCGCCCACGCCATCTGCCTGGTCTGCGGCGCTGCGGGCCTCCTCTCCATCTTCGTCATCCAGGACCCCCGGCTCCTGCTGTGCTCCATGGTGGGGGTCGGAATCGCCTGGGCGAGCATCCTCTCGATGCCCTACGCGATCCTGACCGGGTCCCTGCCGCCCTCGAAGATGGGGTACTACATGGGCGTCTTTAACTTCTTCATCGTGATCCCCCAGATCGTCGCGGCGGCCATCCTAGGCTTCTTCGTCGGGCGCTTCTTCGGGGGACAGGCCATCTACGCCCTCCTTATCGGTGGGGTGTCCCTCGTGCTCGCCTCGGCGCTGACGCTTCGCGTGGAGGACCGGGATGACCCGAAGACCGCTGTTTGGGCCTGACACGCGAGACTGATTCCAAACGAAAGGCTGCGACGAAGCGAAAGGCTGGTTTGGACATGAAGAGGGCACTCCGTACCGTGGTGCTCGCGAGCCTAGGGGCATTCTTCATTTCGGCGTGCAGTGCCAAAGCTCCCGGCCCCGACGCCGGAGTCCGGGACTTCGAATCGGCCACGGGCGCGGCCGCGGATCCCGCGGCATTCTGGAACAGCGCCACGGTCTACTTCCTCCTCACCGATCGCTTCGAGAACGGCGATCCTACCAACGACCTCGCCCTCGGGCGTGCGCAGGACGGAGCGGTACTGCGCAGCTTCCAGGGTGGCGATCTGGCCGGAGTGTTGCGGAAGCTGGAGGAGGGGTACTTCGAGGCCCTCGGGGTCGACGCCATCTGGATCACCCCCTTCGTGGAGCAGATCCACGGGAGCACCGATGAGGGGACCGGCAGGACCTACGGATACCACGGCTACTGGACCCGGGACTGGACCGCCGTGGATCCGGCGCTGGGAACCGAGGAGGACCTGCGCGCTCTGGTAGACGCAGCCCACCGGCGAGGCATCCGCGTCCTCATGGACGCCGTGATCAACCACACCGGGCCGGTCACGCCACAGGATCCCCAGTGGCCTGACGACTGGGTTCGAACCAGCCCCCGGTGCGGCTACGAGGACTACGCCACCACCGTGGACTGCACCCTGGTGGACAATCTCCCGGATATCCGCACCGATCTGGACGATCCCGTCGAACTCCCCCGGCAGCTGATCGAGAAGTGGGAGCGGGAGGGCCGCCTGGACCAGGAGCTGGCCGAGCTCGACGACTTCTTCGAGCGTACCGGTTACCCCCGAGCGCCTCGGTACTACGTCATGAAGTGGCTCACCGACTGGGTGCGCGAGCTCGGGTTCGACGGCTACCGGGTGGACACCGCCAAGCACTTCGAAGAGGGGATCAGCGCGGAGCTGAAGCTGGAAGCCGAGCAGGCCTTCGCGGACTGGAAGGAGGTCCATCCGGAGCAGGTACTGGACGACCTTCCCTTCCACATGATGGGCGAGGTATACAACTACGGGCTGAGCCACGGGCGGGACTTCGACTTCGGCGACCGGACCGTGGACTTCTTCGACTACGGCTACGACGCTCTGATCAACTTCGACTTCAAGAGCGGGGACGAAGCCTCCCTGGACGATCTCTTCACGCGGTATTCCGCAGCGCTCCGTGAAGGGGATCTCCGAGGGGTCGCGATCCTCAACTACGTAAGCTCCCACGACGACGATTCGCCCTACGATCCTGACCGGGAGGATCCGTTCGGCGCCGGAGCCCGTCTCCTCCTCGCCCCGGGCGGCGCCCAGATCTACTACGGGGACGAGCTGGCCCGGCCCCTCAGAGTGGAAGGAGCCGAGGGCGACGCCAACCTGCGCTCGGTCATGAACTGGGAGGACCTGAAGACCGGGGGTTCCACCGCCGAGGTCCTGGACCACTGGCAGAAGCTGGGCCGGTTCCGGCAGGCGCACCCGGCCGTGGGGGCGGGAGAGCATCGCCGGCTCCAGGCGGAGCCGTACATCTTCAGCCGTGCGCTCGAGACCGACGAGCTGTCGGATCGGGTGCTGGTGGCGATGGACCAGGCGGAAGGGTCCAAGACCATACCGGTCTTCGGAGTGTTTCCCGACGGTGCCGAGCTGAGGGATGCCTACTCGGGAGAGACGGGAAGGGTCACGGACGGAGAGATCTCGCTGGTCACGGAGTCCGGTCTGGTTCTCCTAGGCGACCGGCGGCAGGCGTCCGGGCCATGATCACGCTTCGTCGAATCTCACGTGGGGCGATCCTGCTCGTCGTCGGCCTTCTGGCGGGTTGCGGGCCGAGCGCCGGGGAGAGCAGCGCCGAGGAGAGTGGCCCCGAGAGAGCCCAGGAGAGTGCACGAGAGGAAGAGCAGGGGGCGCGTCTCAGGGCCGAGATTCACGGTTCCACAGCGATCCGATTCTCGTTTACCGGCGCCCAGCGGCCTCTCGGACCGTCGGAGTATCGCCTGACCGACGGCCAGGGCCGGGACATTCCCATCGCGGAGGTACTGCCCAACACGGCGTCCGAGTCCCTCGTGGTTCCGGAGGCGGCGCTGGATCCCATGCGGGTCCACTATCTAGAGATCCCCCGGCTGGGCCTCCGGGCCCTGGTCCGGAGGGATCCACTCTTCCGCAACCTCTACTCGCCCAAGCCCCTGGGCGCCGTGATCTCTGCCGACGGGTCCGAAACCACGTTCCGCATCTTCTCCCCCCGGGCGCATGCCGTGCGGCTCCATCTCTATCGCGACAGATACGAGGCGCCGGGCGAGGCGCTGCGTGTCGTGGAGATGACGAAAGACGAGGACGGAGTGTGGGAGGCCACCGAGGCGGGGGATCTCCACGGCACCTGGTACGACTTCACGGTTCACGGCCCGGCCGATCCCGGGAACTGGTTCTACGAGACCCACCCGGTTCATATCTCCGATCCCTATGCGCTGGTCAACGACGAAGCCCTGGGCAAGTCACGGGTGTGGCGGGACGGTCCGCCGCCTCCCCCCGTGGCGGGTGGCCGGCCGGCCATGGAAGACGTGGTCGCCTACGAGGTGCACGTTCAGGACTTCACCGATCTGCTCCCCGCGCCGGATGCGGAGATCGGAACCCTGCCCGCCATGGCCCGGTCGGGCCTGGTCAACGAGCACGGCGAGCCCATCGGCTTCGACTACCTCGTGGACCTGGGCGTGAACGTGGTCCACCTGATGCCGGTGCAGGAGTACCTCCACTACCCGGACGTCGATTGGCAGGCCGCGTTTGCTGACGACCCCTTCGCGCAGGCCATGGCGATCGATCGGGAGGATTACCAGTGGGGGTACCGTACGACCCACGCCTTCGCCGTGGAGAGCCGCTTCCGTTCGCGGGACGCGGAGCCCGGAGCGGAACGGGAGCAGTTCAAAACGCTCGTCCGCGCCTTCCACGAGCGGGGCATCGCCGTCATCATCGATGTCGTGCCAAACCACACCGGCGAGAACATGGACGATCGGCATCTGCTGCTGAACTTCAACGTCTTGGACCTGCCGTACTACTTTCGCACGGATGAGAACCTGGAGCACATCGGCCCGTTCGGGAACGAGACGAAGTCGGAGGAGCGGCCCATGGTGCAGCGCTGGATCGTCGACCAGCTCCGGCACTGGGTGGAGCAGCTGGGTGTGGACGGCTTCCGCATCGACCTGGCCGGGCAGGTAGACAAGCAGACGCTGCTACGGGTGAAGCAGGAGCTCCCCCCAGACCTCATCATCTATGGAGAGCCGTGGATCGCGCCCACCGATCCCGACGTCCGGGCAAACCCCGACTGGGCGTGGTACAAGACAGATGCCCCGATCACCTTCTTCCAGGACGACGCCCGCAACGCCTTCAAGGGCAGCCCCTTCGACGTGAGCGACCGGGGATGGGCCGGTGGGGACGGCTCCGCCCGGGACGCGGTCGTGCAGGCGCTACCCAACCGGTACGACGAGGAGCCCCGCTCCACGAACGGGATCTCCTACCTGGACATTCACGACAACTGGGCGCTGGCCGATCGATACGCACTCGGTGACGATCACAACGGGCTCGAGGGCGTGGACCTGGCCGCCATGCGTATCGCCGCCGGGCTGCTGCTCACCTCGGCGGGTCCGATCGTGATCCACGGGGGCACCGAGATGCTCCGCTCCAAGGGGCTGGCGCCTCATCAGGAATTCGAGGTGGAGGCGGCCGGCGGACCGGTCCGGTTCAAGGGGCGGGACGACACCTACAACCTGCGGGCCCCGAACCGCTTCCTTTGGGACAACCTCGCCCCCGGCTCCGATCACGCGGCCATGCGCGACTACTGGCAAGGGCTCCTCGCGCTGCGCATGTCGGAGTACGGCCGGGTCTTCCGCGTCGCCGAGGTGCCCGGCGGGCACTACCGTTGGATCACTCCGGCTGAAGACACTCTCCTCGGCTACGTGGTCGGCGAGCGGGTGCTGGTCCTGGCCAACAGCGGCAAGCACGAGGGCTCGTTCCGGTTCGATCTCCCCGCCGGCGCGTGGCGGCAGGTGGGCGAACTCGAGCGAGTGGACCTGGACGGCGTCGAGGGCGAGTGGGGGCGGCTCGGCGGAGGTACGCACGAGGTGCGAGTGCCGGGCGGTGCGTTCCTGGTCTGGGTACGCTCGGAATGATGGCTAGATCCGGAAGCCGGCCTGCCGGTTGCCATTCATGATGGAACTCGCCACTAGTCCGGGTCGCCACAGCGGCCGGCCGGATCACGTGATGCACCCTTGAAAGACGGATGAGAATCCAGATGCGGAACCTTCTGTGGACTCGACGTGCGGCACCGGCGATAGCGATGGCGGCCCTGCTCGCGGCCACCGTCGGTGCGCATGCCCAAGAGCCTGTCCGGGTCGCCTCTCCCGACGGTCGCAACGTCGTGACGGTCGAGGCCATCCACAACGTCGTTGAGGAACGGGTGATCCAGCGGGAGGGCGGTCTGTTCTACAGCGTGGAGCGCGACGGCCGGAAGGTAGTTGTGCCCTCGCGATTGGGCTTCGAGTTCCGGGGTGCGCCTCCGCTGCGTGACGGGCTCGAGGTTACAGGCGCCGCGCGAGATTCGGTCGACGAGATCTGGGAGCAGCCGTGGGGCGAGCTTCGCTTCGTGCCGAATCGCTACAATGAGTTGCGGGTGTCGGTGGCCGAAAGCGAGGAGCTCGGTCGCCGATTCGACGTCGTATTCCGGGTCTTCGATTACGGCCTCGGCTTCCGGTACGAGCTTCCCGAGCAGCCGGGCCTCGGCGAGTTCGAGATCATGGACGAGCTTACCGAGTTCCATCTGGCGGACGACCCCCGGGCGTGGTGGATCCCCGCTGGCGAACCGACCCACCGGTACGAGCTGCTGTACCGGTCGTCGCCGGTGAGCACGCTGCCGGAGGTCCATACGCCCCTCACGCTGGAGACGCTCGACGGGTTGTACCTGGTGATTCACGAGGCAGACCTCGTCGACTACGCGGGGATGAACCTGACCGGCTCGTGGGAGCGCCGGCTGACCGTGACGCTCCCGGCGTGGGCGGATGGGGTGAAGGTACGGGGCCGGACGCCCTTCGTGACGCCGTGGAGGACGGTCCAGATCGCGGAGCGCGCGGCCGACCTGGCCCCGTCCGTCATCGGCCTGAACCTGAACCCACCGAACGTGCTTGCCGACGTGAGCTGGGTCGAGCCCATGAAGTACGTCGGGATCTGGTGGGGGCTGCACATCGGCATACAAACCTGGGGCTCGGGGCCAAGGCATGGCGCGACCACCGAGAACACGCGGCGCTTCATCGACTTCGCGGCCGACAACGGCTTCGGCGGAGTGCTGGTCGAGGGGTGGAACGTGGGCTGGGACGGTGACTGGATCGGCGCCGCGGAGCGCTTCTCGTTCACCGAGCCCTACCCGGACTACGACATGGAGAACCTGGCTGCGTACGCGAGCGAGCGCGGCGTTGCGCTCATCGGCCACAACGAGACGTCGATGGGCGTCGCCAACTACGAGCGGCAGCTGGAAGACGCGTTCGCGCTGTACCAGCGGCTGGGCATCAGGGCGCTGAAGACGGGCTATGTCGGCGACATGACCGCCGAAGGTCACGCGCACCACGGGCAGTACATGGTGCGGCACTGGCGCAGGGTGATCGAGGCGGCGGCGCGGCACGGCATCATGCTCAACGTCCACGAGCCCATCAAGGACACGGGTGAGCGACGCACCTACCCCAACATGATGACCCGGGAGGGCGCCCGGGGCATGGAGTACAACGCCTGGGGAAGGGACGGCGGCAATCCCCCCGAGCACCACACGATCCTCTACTTCACGCGCATGATCGCGGGGCCGATGGACTACACGCCCGGCGTGTTCGACATCCTCATCGCGTCGGCCGACGGCACGCCGCGGCGGCCTGAGGAAGCACGGGTACGGACCACGCTGGCCAAGCAGCTCGCGCTGTACGTCGTGCTCTACTCACCCCTTCAGATGGCCTCGGACATTCTGGAGAACTACGAGGGGCAGCCCGCCTTCCAGTTCATCCGGGATGTCCCGGTGGACTGGGAGCTCAGCGCGACGCTCGGGGGCGAGATCGGCGACTTCGTTGTAGTCCTGCGCAAGGAGCGGGATGGCCCCGACTGGTACCTCGCTGCGATCACGGACGAGGAACCGCGCTCGTTCGACGTCACGCTGTCCTTCCTGCCCGAGGGCGAGAGCTTCGTGGCTGAGATCTACGCCGACGGGGAGGGCGCGCACTGGCTGCACGACCCGATGCCCATCGCGATCTCGCAGCAGCCCGTCGATGCCGGGTCGACGTTGATGCTCGAGCTGGCGCCCGGCGGCGGGCAGGCCATACGCATCCGGCCCGCGCAATGAGAGCCGCTGCGTCCAGGGACGTCCTCGCGGAACCCTCCCGAGGGGCCTCATGAGCCTGCTGGCCACGCTGGACTGGAGCATCATCGCGCTCTACTTCGTGCTGGTGTTCGGCGTCGCCATCTGGGCGAGCATGCGCGAGCGGGCCAACAAGGGCACCTCGGCGGACTACTTCCTGGCCGGGCGGGACGCCGGCTGGTTCCTGGTGGGTGG
>JBDGYE010000078.1:0-13321 GCA_039584255.1 Gemmatimonadota bacterium | reverse complement strand
ATGACGATGATCGTGCGGGGCTTCATCGAGCCGATCGCCAAGGAGCTCCCGCTGGAATACGCGATCGAGCTGAATCGCCTCATCGAGCTCGAGATGGAGGGCAGCGTTGGCTGATGTGAAGGGCCGTCTCGCGACCTACGTGCGTGGCGTGGACGAGCCGGCGGTGCTGGCCGACCGGCGGAGGGCGGCCTGGGACGCGTACGAGGCCACGCCGATGCCGACTCGCAAGAGCGAGGAGTGGCGCTACACCGACGTCAGTGCGCTCGCGCCGGAGCGCTTCGCGCCGCTGACTTCAAACGGCCGACGGGCGCGGTCCGTCGAAGAGCTCCCCGAGGCCGTGCGCATGGCGCTCGAAGGTGACCGCGAGCGAAGCGCCGTGTTCATCCAGCACAACGGCTCTCTGGAGCACATCCGGGTGGACGAGGAGCTGGCCCGGAAGGGGGTCGTGTACGCTCCGCTCAGTGAGCTGGCCGAGTCGCGGCCCGAGCTGCTCGCCGAGTTCCTGTTCGCGAGCGATGTGGCTGAGATGGAGCGCAAGCTGTGGAGCCTTCACGTGGCGCTGCTCTCGGAGGGCTACGTGCTGTACGTACCCAGGGACGTGAAGCTCCCGCACCCGGTTCACGCCTTCCGCTACCTCGACAGCCCGGGTTCCGTCGTGTCCACTCACTCGCTCATCATCGCCGAGGCCGGAGCGCAGGTCATCTGCATCGACGAATACGTATCCCCCGACCTCGCCGACCCATCGCTGAGCCTCAACGGCGTGGAGATCTTCGGAGGCGAGCACGCCGCGGTCCGCTACCTGGCGTTGCAGAGGTACGGCTCCGGGGTGGCGCACTTCAGCATGCAGCACTCCAATACGGGCCGTGACAGCTATCTCAGCGGCTTCAACGTGAGCCTGGGGGGTGACACGGCACGGGCGGACGTGACGAGTCACCTCGAGGGCCCCGGCGCGGAGGCCGAGATGCTGGCGCTGTGGTTCGGCGATCGGAACCAGCATTTCGATCACCACACGCTCCAGCACCACGAAGCGCCTAGCGCGAGAAGCGACCTGCTGTACAAGGGAGCGCTCGGCGGCTCTGCTCGGAGCGTCTTCCGCGGCCTGATTCGCGTCGCGCCCGGAGCTCAGCTCACGGACGCCTACCAGACGAACCGGAATCTGCTGCTCAGTCCGGAGGCCAGCGCGACGGCGCTTCCTAATCTCGAGATCGAGGCCGACGACGTGCGCTGCTCGCACGGCGCAACCGTAGGGCAGGTGGACGAGGCACAGCTCTTCTACCTCATGAGCCGCGGTCTCGACCGCCACCAGGCGGAGCGGCTGCTGGTGTTCGGCTTCTTCCACGACGTCCTGAGCCGGATCCCGGCCGAGGGGGTCCGGGAGCGGGTTCAGAAGTCCATCGAAGAGAAGATCGGGATCTGACGATGAGCGGATGGCACACCGTCGCGCATCTCGACGAGGTCCCGGAAGGCTCGCTGCACGGAGTGGAGGTGGACGGCACGAAGGTCATGTTGGCCAACGTCGGAGGAAGGTTCTACGCGTTGCACGACCAGTGCTCCCACGAGGAGTTCGCGCTCTCCTCGGGTGACCTGGCCGGGAACCAGGTGACCTGCGTTCTGCACGGCGCCCGATTCGACCTCGAGACCGGTGCGCCCCGCGCGCTCCCGGCCGTCAAGCCCGTCCGGACGTTCGAGACCCGGGTCGAGGGAACCGAGGTCCAGGTCAGGCTCGGCTGAGGCCGCGGTCGCTCCCGCATCCCGCGGGCGCGTCCGGGTTCGCGTACCGCTATCAAGGCGCACCGATGGCGCCACGGACGATGGAGACCACAGAGCCGACGACAGCGTCGTCACCGGCCGAAGCCCACGGGTTCGACGTCGAACGGGTCCGCGCGGACTTCCCCATCCTCGCCCGAACGGTCTGCGGCCACAACCTCGTCTATCTCGACAACGCGGCCAGCTCACAGAAGCCCGCCCGGGTCATCGAGGCGGTCGAGATCTACTACCGGACATACCACGCCAACGTGCACCGCGGAGCCCACGAGCTGAGCGTTCAGGCTACCGAGGCGTACGAGGGGGCGAGGGCCGCGGTCGCCAGACACATCGGTGCGTCCGATGTAGCCGAGGTGGTCTTCGTGCGCGGCACCACGGAGGCGATCAACCTGGTAGCCGGAAGCTGGGGGGCCGCGAACATCGGCGAGGGCGACGAGATCCTCCTCACGAAGATGGAGCACCACTCCAACCTGGTCCCCTGGCAGATCCTGGCCGCTCGGAGCGGCGCCGTCGTCCGATTCGTCGACGTCTCGCCGGATGGCCACCTGGTGATGGACGACTACCGGAATCTGCTGGGCGATCGGACGCGTCTCGTCGGAGTGACCCATGTCTCGAATACGCTCGGCGTGGTGAATCCGATTCGGGACATCGCGAAGCTGGCGCACGAGTCCGGCGCCCTGCTGCTCGTGGACGGGGCGCAGGCCGCGCCACATCTGACGCTTGATGTCGCCGAGCTTGGCTGCGACTTCTACGCCTTCAGCGGTCACAAGATGTGCGGGCCCACCGGCATCGGAGCCCTGTGGGCGCGGCGCGCGCTTCTGGAGGAGATGCCTCCGTATCAGGGCGGAGGGGAGATGATCTCCGAGGTCCACCTGGACGGATTCAGGGTCGCCGAGGTACCGCATAAGTTCGAGGCGGGGACGCCGAACATGGCGGGAGCGGTGGGCATCGCCGAGGCGATCGGCTATCTCGAGGACGTGGGCATGGAAGCCATGCAGCGCTATGAGTCGGAGCTCACCTCCTACGCCATCGAGCGGCTGCTCGCTCTGCCCCACCTCGAGCTGTACGGCCCCACCGGCAGCGACCGCATGGGAGTGCTTTCCTTTCGCTATGGTGACATCCACGCCCACGACCTGGCGACGATCCTCGATCAGCAGGGCGTCGCCATCCGGGCCGGCCACCACTGCAACCAGCCGCTGATGGAGCACCTGGGCGTGGATGCGACGGCCCGCGCCAGCCTCTACCTTTACAACACGCACCGCGAGGTAGACGCGCTCGTCGAGGCCCTGCACGTGGCAGGCGATATCTTCCAGCTCGACTGAGACTGAGACCGCGCTACGCGCCGACGCGCGGCCTCGACCGGCTGAACCAGGATCCGCGACCGGGTATGAGCGACTCTCAGAGAACGCGACCCTCCGACGGGGCCGAGATTCCCCATCTGCACCAGTTGTATCAAGAGGTCATCATCGACCATTACCGGCGGCCGCGGAACAAAGGATCCCTGGATGATCCATCGCACACGGTCACCATGAACAACCCACTGTGCGGCGACGTCATCGACTTGCTGCTAAAGGTCGACGACGATCGCATCGTGGAGGCTCGCTTCGAGGGAAGGGGTTGCTCGATCAGCCAGGCATCGGCCTCGATGATGACCGGGAAGCTGAAGGGGAAGCGGGTCGGCGAGGCACTCCGTCTCGCCGAGACCTTTACCCGCATGCTCCATGGCGATAAGGAGGCGGCGAAGGATCCCGAGCTGGGCGAGCTGCGTGCCCTCGAGGGCGTGTCGAAGTTCCCCGTGCGCGTAAAGTGTGCCCTGCTGGCCTGGAACTGTCTCGAGGAGCTGGTCGGCTGATCGGAACGGTTCTGGAAACGGCGGGCGGGCTGTACCGGGTCCACATCGAGGGCGAGGCGCTCGAGTGCTCCGTTCGAGGACGCCTCAAGAAGGAAGGCGGCAGCCGCGTCGCCGTCGGCGACCGGGTCGAAGTCGAGCGGCTACCGGACGGCAGCGGCCGTATCGTGGATGTCCACCCGCGCGCTTCCAAGCTCTCGCGGCACGCACCCTCCAGGCGCCGGGAACAGATCATCGCCGCCAACGTCGACCAGGTCGCGGCGGTGGTCGCGGTCGCGCGGCCCGAACCCGACCGGCGCATGCTGGACCGCCTCCTGGCGGTGGCCGAGCTCAACGATTTGGGGGCGTTCCTGGTCATCAACAAGGTAGACCTGATTCCGGACCAGGCGCTTCCGGAGGAGCTCGAGACATATCGTTCCCTGGGCTATCCGATGTTGCTCACCAGCGCCTCGGACGGGACCGGGCTCGACGAGCTCTGGGCGCGGCTCGAAGACAAGGTCACGGTCTTCAGCGGTCCTTCCGGTGTCGGCAAATCGAGCCTCCTGAACGCGCTCATGCCGGGCCTCGAGCTGCGCGTCGGAGAGGTCGGCGAGCGGTCCGGCAGGGGCCGTCACACCACCGTCGGCGCGCTCCTCATCCCGCTGCCGCGGGGCGGCTATCTGGCCGACACCCCGGGCATCCAGCACTTCGAGCCGGGATTCCTGGATCCGCGGGAGCTTGAAACGGCGTTCCGGGAGATGGCACCTCTCAAAGGCACGTGCCGGTTCGCCGACTGTCGACACAGGGCCGAGCCGGGGTGCGCGGTCATCGCTGCCGTCGCGGACGGCCGGATCGACGGGAGGCGCTATGAAGGGTACCTGGAGCTGCTCGAGATAGCCGATCAGGCCTCGGAAAGGGTCATACGTGGGAACAGCAGTGCCTGAGGGACCGAGGCTGGGAGACATCCGGCGGCGGGTGCGGAAGGCGCTCGCGGAGCGCGAGCCGCGCCGGATCCCGGATGGAGCCGCCGACCGAAGGGCCGCCGTGACCCTGGTTCTCTCGGACCGGGTGGCAGAGAGCGTGGACAGCGAAGAGCCGGCGGCGCTGTTTGTTCGCCGGGCTCGCATGGAGGGTGATCCCTGGTCCGGCCACATGGCCCTCCCGGGGGGGCGCGAGGACCCGGAGGACCCGGATCTCCTGGAGACGGCACGGCGTGAAGCCTGTGAGGAGACGGGCCTGTGGCTGGCGCGCGGTGACTTCCTGGGTCGCCTCGACGACATCCACCCGCGCAGCCGACACCTTCCCTCGATCGCCGTCACACCTTTCGTGGCCTGGCACCGTGGCGAGCCCAGGCTCGTCCTGAACCAGGAGCTCGACGGCTACGTCTGGATTCCCGTGTCGTCGCTGGACGATCCGGAATTGCGCTCCACGCTGCACCTCGCCGAGCCGGTGGTCCGGGAATTTCCGGCCATAGCGCACGAAGGCGACGTGATCTGGGGTCTCACGCTGGCCATCGTCGAGAACTTCCTGGACGCCTTGCGCGCGGTCCGGTTCTGATGTCGGCGAGGGGCAAGGCACCCTTTCCAGGCCGCACAGCCGGCCTCACGTTGGCGTTGTGAGCGCTGAAACCGAGTTGCACGCGTCGCCGGAGAGGCCGGTCCGGTTGGCGATCGCCCTCTCGCTGGCCGTTGTTGTGGCACTGGTCACGGCGGGGTCCCAGGCACGGGTGGGGGCAGGCGTCTATTACGACGACGGCGTCTACCTGGCCCTGGGCAGGGCGCTGGCCGAGGGCCATGGCTACGTCTACTCGAACCTTCCGGAGCCCGTGCCGGGCGTGAAGTACCCGCCGGCCTACCCGATAACTGTGGCGGCGGCCTGGAAGGTGCTCAGCAGCTATCCGGAGAACCTCCGCGCCCTCAAGGGCCTAAACGCTCTGTTCATAGGCGCCGCCGCCGCGGTGACCTTCCTTCTCTTCGCAGAGGGCGGCCGAAGGCGGCTCGTCATCCTGGGGCTCGTCACCGCGTTCGCTTACCTTACCGTTCCGACGCTCTCGGTCTCGACGGTGCTGCTTTCCGAACCGCTCTTCATGCTCTTCTGCATGCTGGCTCTGCTCGCCGCGGGGAGGGCTCTCGGCGGCGCCCGGAGGCTGCCGGGCTATCCAGCCGGAGCGACCACGGAGTCGGTGCCGGTCGGAGGAACAGGTTCCGCGCTGGCGGCCGGCCTGCTCGCGGCCCTGGGGTTTCTGACGCGGACCGTCGGGCTCACCCTGGTCGCGACCGTCGTGGTGGCACTGCTGCTGCGCCGACGGTTTCGGGCCGCGGCCTTGGCGGGAGCCGCCGCGCTCATTCCCTCCGCGGCATGGGTCGTGTGGAGCTCCCTCCGGGCGGGCGATGTACCCGGGGCAATCGCCGGGCAGTACGGAGCCTACGGAATGTGGCTCTCTACGGGCTCCGGCGCCGAGTCCGGCGCCGGCCCGCTCCGGCGATTCGGAGAAATCGCGACGGCGAACTGGGGCCCGTTCATCGATACGCTCGAGTTCGTGTGGATCCCGCGGTCACCCTCCATCGCGTCCGGCTTCATTCTTCTGGTTCTGGCCGCGGCCGCGGTGTATGGCGCTGCGCGCGTGGCCAGGCGCAACCTGGCGCTGGCCCTCTTCCCCGCCGCCTACCTGATCCTGGTGTTCGTGTGGCCCTACGAGCCATACCGCTTCTTCTACGCGATGCTTCCCATCCTTACCCTGCTGGTCGCGGAAGGACTCTTCGAGGGGCTACCGCGCCTCCGGCAGGACCTTCCGCGCTGGGGGCTTCCGGTTGCGGTAGTCGCCGGCGGGATCCTCGGCCTGAACACGCTGGAGTACCAGGTTCGAGGCCACGTGAACCGGGCGTGGGAGTCGTCGCAGACGATACCCGCCTCCGCCTATGCGCCGTTGAACAACTGGATCCGGACGGAAACGGAGCCCGGAACGATCATCGCCTCCGGGCTCGACCCGTACATCCACTGGGAAACTGGCCGGCCCACGTTGCCATCTTGGGAGTTCCTGGCGGACGACTACGGGCGCTACGACCGGACGCCGGAGGTACTCTCGGCGGGCCTCGACTCGATCCTGACGCGCTTCCGCCCCGCCTACGTCGCTCTCGTTCGTGGCGAGAACAAGGCCGCGGCCACCCTGGAGGCATTCGCGGCGCTCCATCCCGAGAGGGCGCTCAAGGTGTTCGAGTCGGAGGGCGTGGCGTTCCCGGGTGTGATCTACCGGGTCGCCGCGCCGGGCGAGGTCATTCCACCCAATCCGCGATGAACAGATTCGTCTCGCGCGGCAACTCGTTCCCCCGGTTGGAGGCGAATACGAGCTTCGTCCCGTCGGAGTTGAACATCGGGAAGCCGTCGAAGTCACCCTGAAAAGTGATCTGCTGGAGGTCGGTGCCGTCGACCCCGATCATCCACAGGTCGAACTCCCGGCCACCGCTGTCGCCCAGGTTGGAGGAGAATATCACCCGGCTCCCGTCGGGATGGAAGTACGGGCCGAAGTTGGCCGCGCCGTTGTCGGTGAGCTGTCGCTTCCCGCTTCCGTCAGCATTCATGACGAATATGTCAAGCTGGCTGGGGCGAATCAGGCCCTGGCTGAGCAGCCTCTGGTAGTCCGCCACCTGCTCCGCCTGTTCGGGATGGCTCGCCCGGTAGACGATCTGGGTCGCGTCGTAGGAGAAGAACGGTCCGCCATCGTATCCCACGTCGAAGGTCAGCTGCTGAAGGTCGGAGCCGTCGCTCCGCATCTTCCAGACCTCCAGGTCGCCGCTCAGGACCGAAGTGAAGACGATCCACTCCCCGTCACGTGACAGCGTGGCCTCCGCGTCGTAACCGGGCTCGTCCGTGAGCTGCCGAAGGTCGTCTCCGTCGCGGTCGGTGATGAAGACATCGTAGTCCGGGTACAGCGCCCACACGTAGCCCTGTGAGAAGTCCGGCTCCGGCGGACAGGCGTCGCCGCCCAGGTGGGTGGAGGAGTACACGATCTTGTCGGTTCCCGGGACGAAGTAGCCGCACGTGGTGCGGCCGGCTCCCGTGCTCACCAGCCTCAGATCGGAGCCATCGATCCGCATCGTGTACTGCTGGTCGCAGCCGGCCTCGCGCGGCGTGGCCTGGAAGATCAGCCACTCGTCGTCGGCTGAGAAGTAGGCCTCGGCGTTCTGTCCGCCGAAAGTGAGCTGGCGCAGGTTGGCAAAGTGCGTCTCCGACTCGTGAACGAGACCCTCGGCGGGTTCGCTTCCGGTGCGGAAAGGCCCCTCCGCGGTCGCCGCGGCTTCGGCCGTTCCCGACTCCTCCGCCGACTGTGTCGCAGGCTCCTCCGCCGGTCCGCAAGCCGCCAGCGCCGCGATCGCTCCCGCTAGGATCCCCGACGACAGCCGGTGTCTCATGCCCCTCGTTCTTCCAGCTCTTCCTCTATCACGCTTACGATCTCCCGCACCATATCGTCCCACGACACGTTCTCCGTCTTCGTAACCGTAATGAAGTTGTCGACCATGAGAAGGGCCCGGACTCCTTCGATGCCGAACAGGCGCGTAGCGAGCGGGTCCTCGGCAGCTTCGTGCGCACCGAAGTACGACCGGCTCTCATCGCCGAGCCGGCCCTGCTCGATCACGAACTTCGCAGCGTTCGGATTCGGCGTGCCCTGGACGACCACTCGGGTCTCTGACATCTCGCTTCTCCTTCCAGCCCCTGCCTCGAGAGAGCCGGGAGCGTACAGGGCCCCAACCTACACTCAAAGCGCGCGCCGCGCCGCTCAGGTCGGAGTCTCGGCCCGCGCCTCCGTAAGGACATCATCCAGCATCCGGGTGGCGGCTTCCAGGAGCTGTCGGCTGATGGTCAGGGGCGGAGAAAGAGAGAGGACGTTGCCATCCGGGCCGCCCGCCAGGAGAATCCACCCCCGTCGCAGCGCGCCTGCGACAGCTCGGCTCGCGAGCTCCGGGTCGGGGCGGCGGGTCCTCCTGTCCGCCACCAGATCGATCCCGATCATGAGGCCCCGGCCGCGGACATCTCCCACGGAGTAGTGTCTCTCGGCCAGCTCTCGCAGACGGTCCTTCCACCTGCGTCCTTCATCCGCGGCGCGCGCCGGGAGGCCCCGCCGTTCAATCTCGCTCAGCGAGGCCATGGCTGCGGCGCAGGCAACCGGGTTGCCCAGGAAGGTCGACGTGTGTATCGCCTCACCTTCCGACGTCGGCCACGCCGCCATGACCTCTGTCGATCCGAGGCAGGCGGCCAGGGGTAGGGCCCCCGTCAGAGCCTTGCCGATGCACACCAGGTCGGGGACGATTCCCTCGGCCTCGAAAGCGAACATGTGCCCCGTGCGCCCGAAGCCGGTGTAGACCTCGTCCACGATGAGGAGAAGGCTCCGGCTTCGACACAGGTCCGCCAGGCCGGCCAGGAATCCGTGCGGTGGTACTACGTCGCCGCCCCGTCCCTGGATCGGCTCCACGATCACGGCACCCACCCGTTGCCCGGCGGCCCCCTCCAGGAGCTCGTCGAGAGCGTCCAGGGCAGCCGGCCCGAGATCGCCGCCCGCCTCCCCCAGCGATGCTGGCGGCCGGTACGGGTGCGGAAACGGAGTCCGCACCACGTAGGGGTTCAGCTGGTCCTCGAAGGGCTCCCGAAAATGAGCTCGATCGGTGACGGCCAGAGCTCCGTAGGTCAGCCCGTGATAAGCTCCGGTGAAGGCCGCGACGCCTGGCTTTTGCGTGAAGAGACGCGCGGTCTTGAGGGCGATCTCCACCGCCTCGGCCCCGGAGCTCGCCAGCACCGAGCGAGTGCCCGCGAGCGGCGACAGGGCAGCGAGCCGCTCCAGCAAGTTCACCTTCGCCGACGGAGGGTAGACATCGCCCATGCCGTGGAGCAGGTGGGCGATCTGGCGACGTATCGCCTTTACGGAGCGTGGGTTACGGTGGCCGGTGGCAGCAACGGCGAAGCCGGCGGTGAGATCCACGTAGCGGTTACCGTCCGCATCCCACACGTTGCTCCCGCGGGCCTTCTCCCAGAAGATGGGACCGTCGCCGGCCAGGCACGTTACGTTGCATGACTCTACCTGGTGCAGGCGCTGAGCGAGCCGTCGCGAGGCACTGCCGGGCGGCGGGACGCGTATACGGGGCGGCAGGTCGGTGTGGACGGGCTGGCTCATGACAGGGCCAACGCTAGCCGGGCCCGGAAGTCGCGTCAACGAGAACTGACACGCCGTGGCGAGAGGAGACGAGGATGGAGCTGCCTGGAAAGGTCGCCATGATATCGGGCGGGTCGAAGGGCCTGGGAGCGGCTCTCGCGCGGAGATTCGCCGCGGAAGGAGCGGCGCTGTCGATCTGCGCCCGGACAGCGGGCGCGATGGACCCCCTGGTCGACGAGATACGGAAGGCCGGTGGCGTGTGCTTCGGTTTCCGCTGCGACGTCACCTGCGAGGAGGACGTCGAGGGCTGGCTGCGTGCCACAGTGGAGCAACTGGATCGCGTCGATGTGCTCGTGAACAACGCGTCGATTCTCGGACCCCGCGTGCCGATCGTCCGTTACCCGCCGGACGCCTGGCGCGAGGTGCTCGAGGTGAACCTGACGGGGGCGTACCTTTTCGCGCGGACGTGCATTCCCACGCTGACGGAGACCCGGGGCTCGATGATCCATGTCTCCTCCGGCGTCGGAGACCATGGCAGGCCGAACTGGGGAGCCTACTGCGTCGCGAAGAACGGCCTCGAGGCCCTGTCGGAGATGCTGGCCGGCGAGCTCGCTGAGGCCGGCGTGCGCTCGAATGCCGTGGATCCGGGTGCGATGCGGACGGAGATGAGAGCCGAAGCGTACCCGGAGGAGGATCCGGGCTCGGTTCCGCCGCCGCTCGACATCACCGACGTGTTCGTCTACCTGGCGTCAGACCGATCCCGCGATGTGACGGGGAAGCGATTCCGGGCACGCGAGTTCAGCGTTCCGAGCGCCGCTGGCGAGGGCGCGGAGGCCGAGACGCGGTGAGCGCGGGCAGAAAGCTCCAGGTCAGGTGGATCCTGGTCGCCGGCGGTGCGCTGCCAGATTACCTGACGGCCGCGGCCGCGCTGGCCCGGAAGGCGGCGGGACTCGGAGGGAATTTCTGGCTGTTCGAGGTCGACGGCTGGGAGGGAACCTTCGTCGAGTTCATCGAGGCCGCGGACGTAGAGACGCTCGAGACGCTGGAGAGAGAGGCAGCTGCGCTCAGGGCATTTCGGGCTGATCCGGGGCAGCCGGCGCCCGCGCCGCCGGCCGAGTTCTACGGCACCGAGGTCAGGCTGCGCTCCTGAGGACGGGGCAGCCGGACAATCGCTGTCGGCGCCTCAGCGCTACCAGTCGTACACCGTCCAGCTGCGGCACTCGTCCGAGGAGCACACCAGGCGGACCCGGAACGGCGAAGCACCTCCGTGCGGGGCCGGGTACCGCTCCACGTGACGCTCGATCCGCGAGCCGCACCGCGGGCACTTCGGCGCGCCGCCCGGGATGGGTCGCTTCCGATCCTCCGTTTCGAGTCTGTCGCCGTCCTCGGGATCGAGAAGGGGACCGAGCTTCGTATCCTGGTCCATGCGTCATCGCCAATCTGTTGCCGATCGAGGCTGCCGGGGTGTGGAAGGATAAGGCGCCCGGAGCAGCGACCGCTACCTCGAGGGGGCGACAGCCGGATGGGTCCGCAAGGGTCGGCCGGGCCGATCGTGCGGCGGCCCGCCGAGCGTGCTATGCTACGCGGCATGCTGGTCCAAATTCGAAGAATCAGCATTCGATCCGTCTTCCTGCTCGCCATGGTGCTGTACGGCCTGATCGGCCTGCTGGTGGGGGTGATTCTCGCCGTCGTAGCGACCGTCGAGGTACCGCCGGGAACGGAGGAGAACCTTCTCGAGCAGTTGGGGGCCTGGTCGGTTGTCGTCTTCCCGGTCCTGTACGGGCTGGCCGGTGGGCTGACTGCGGCGGTGGCCGCGGCCCTCTATAATGCGGGTGCATCGATGGTCGGCGGAATAAAGGTGGAGGTTCCGGACGTCGAGCCAGCCGGAACAGCTTCGACGAAGGACGCGGGCGAGGAATGAGACAGCGAGAGAACATTCGGTTCTTCACGGTCGACGAAGCAAACCGCGCTCTTCCACTGGTACGGCGGATCATGGCCGACATCGTCGAAGAGAACGAGCGCCTTCAGGAGCTCCTGCCGGTCCTCAAGGAGGCCAGGCTGAGGGCCCGCAGGTATGGGCCGGACGAACAGCTCGACAGGCTGCGCCGGGAGGTGGCGGAGATCTCGGCTCGCCTCGAGGGCTACCTGGGCGAGCTGTCTCATATCGGCTGCCTCTTCAAGGGGCCGCAGGGCCTGGTGGACTTCTACTCCACCCACGAAGGACGGCCGGTATACCTGTGCTGGCACTATGGCGAAGAAGAGATCCGGTTCTGGCATGAGCTGGAGGATGGCTTCGCCGGGCGCAGGCCGCTCGAGCCCGACATGCTGACGGCCTCTCCGGCCGCATATGAAGGGGAGGGATAGAGCGGCTCACCGCCGTACGATCCATTCCCTGCCGAATCACGAGCAGCGAGGGCTCCGGGCGACGCCGGAGGCTCTCCCTCCTCATCCGGTCATCACCGAGCCTGGACAATGAAGAAGACACGCAAGGTCGCGCTGGCGTACTCCGGAGGGCTCGACACCTCCGTTGCCGTGCCGTGGATCATAGACACCTACGGGGCAGAGGTCGTCTGTGTCGTGGTGGACGTCGGACAGGGTGTGGAGGACCTCGAGGGCATCGAGAAGAGGGCGGCCGAGGCGGGAGCCTCGGGATGCCACGTCGTGGACGCGCGCCGGGAGTTCGTGGACGGGTTCATCTGGCCAACGCTGCGGGCGGGTGCCATCTACGCCCGCAAGTATCTGCTGGGCACGGCCATGGCGAGGCCGATCATCGCCAGAGAAGTGGTCGGTGTCGCGCGCCGGGAGGGCTGTGACGCGGTAGCGCACGGTTGCACGGGCAAGGGCAACGACCAGGTGCGCTTCGAGCTGACGTTCGCATGGCTCGCCCCCGACCTGGAAGTGATCGCCCCGTGGAGGGAATGGGACATTCGAGGCCGGCGGGACGCCATGGCCTACGCGCGCGAGCGGGGCGTGTCCTTGCCGCCGGAGCAGACAAGCAAGTACTCGAGGGACCGGAACGTGTGGCACGTTTCGCACGAGGGCGGTCCGCTGGAGGATCCTACGACGGGTCCCGAGGAATCACTGTTCCTGCTCACTGCCGACCCGGAGACGGCCCCCGACGAACCTGAGAAGGTGGAGATCGGTTTCGGGGCGGGCATCCCGGTGGCGGTGAACGGCGAGCGGCTGTCGTCGCTGCGCCTTCTGGAAGCCCTGAACGACATCGGCGGTCGCCACGGCATCGGGCGGGTGGACCTCGTCGAGGACCGCATCGTAGGGCTCAAGTCGCGCGGCGTCTACGAGACACCAGGCGGAACGTTGCTGTATGTCACCCATCGCGAGCTGGAGCAGCTCGTGCTGGACAGGCGCACCCTGGACCTCAAGGACGACCTGGCTCGCCGGTACGCCGCGCTGGTCTACGAGGGGCGGTGGTGGGGAACGGAGCGGGAAGCGCTGGATGCGCTGGTGGACGTGACGCAGCGCCAGGTCAACGGCACCATCGCGCTCCAGCTCTGCCGTGGGAACGTGCGTATCGTAGGGCGCTCTAGCTCATCGGGCATGTACCGTGAGGAGTATGCCACCTTCGAGAC
>JBDGYE010000077.1:0-13533 GCA_039584255.1 Gemmatimonadota bacterium | reverse complement strand
TAGGATTTCGGGAACCGGCTGCCGCTCGGCACCAACTCAAAAGGGAGAACTCATATCACTCCAGAGACGCCTCAAAAGGCCGGCGTCGTCGTGAAGGCGCCCGGGCGGGCTCAGCTCCCGAACATCTCCAGCGCGATCTCGATCACCTCGTCGACGACCTCGTTCTCCTGCGACTGCGTGAAGTAGAGAACGATCACATCCTGCTCGGGGAAGGCCATGCCCAGGGTGCCGGTGGCGCCCCGGTGTCCGAACACGGGCAGGCCGCCGGGCCGTGACGGCGGCGCGTAGATCTCCCAATGAAAGCCGTAGTAGCGGGGCCGCACCTGCGCCGTGTCGCCGGCCAGGGGATCGGCCAGCGCCTCCCGGGCCGTATCCTCCGCCAGCAGCCGCCCGTCCTCGTATCGCCCCAGGTCCATCCACCCGGCCAGGAACCGGGCGTAGTCGAAGGCGGTAGCGTACAGGTCGCCGCTCGGCGAGAACCAGGCACGTTCCTCGGTCCGGGTGTTGTTCCAGTAACGCTCCCAGGGGCCCGCTCCCCAGCGCCGGTACGAGCTGGCGACGCGGGGCGCCCACGAGGAGTCGGGGCCGAACCAGGTGTGGGTATCCTCGAGTCCGAGCGGTTCCAGAATCCTCGTCTGGATGAACCTCTCCACGGGCTGGCCGGCGATCTCCTCGACCAGCGCTCCCACCGTGGCGGAGTTGAGGTTGGAGTAGACGAAGCGGTCGCCAGGCGGGAACGTCGGTCCCGCCTGGCCGGCCAGGTCGACGCCGTGGCGCAGCGTTGGCTGATGCTGGAACTCGGGCAGCCCTCCCTGCACGAACCCCGACCACTGATTCAGCACCTGGCGGATGGTGATCGCTCCCGAGTGGACGTTGTCGAAGGACGAAAGATGCTGCGCGACGCGATCATCCACGTTCAGCCGCCCCTCGTCCGTGAGCATGAGGACCGCCGTCCCGGTGACGGGCTTGGTCATCGAGGCAATGCGGAAGATCGCGTTCCGCTCCAGGGAGATGAGCCGCTCGCGGTCGGCCCACCCCATGGCCTGGTGCAGAACGATCCGGCGGTCCTTGACGACCAGGATCTCGGCGCCCACGACATGACGGGCGACGATCCGCGAGTAGAGGCGCTCCTTTAGCCACCAGATGCGATCGGTCGACAGCCCGACCTCTTCAGGACTGGCGTACGGGAAGGGCGCGCTCGCCAGTGGCGTGCGAGGCGTGCGCGGGAAGCCGGGGCGGCCCTCGTCGTCGGGAGAAGTGCAGGCACCGAGCAGGAAGACGAGCACGGCGAGGGCAACGGCCGGATGCGGCCCGGGTCTTCTCTCGCTCGCCCAGGGATCTGGCGAAGACATGGCCGGCAAACTGGCTATCGCCGCGATCGACTGTCAATTCGGGAAGCCGGCTGAACCGCTCGGCCGCGCTACACCGCAATCCATGTTCACCACGCCACAATCTGCTGCCCCTGCGGGCTGTACCACATCCCGCTTCGTCACTGTACATGCTTGACACATATACAATTATCGGATCCGCCTTCGTGCGGCACGCATCTTGACCCTTGAAGTCGCGCTCAGATTCCCCGGTCCGCTCAAAGCGGATTGGGGCAGAGCCACAAACTGTCGTCGAGGAGAAGCGGCCGGCTGGTCCGTGCCGTAAGCGCAATCGACGCAGATCTGGAGGGTGGCCGGCCGGTGAATGCGCGGCCGAAGCTCACGCTGAGGCAGATCCACCACCGGTCCGGCGCCCTCCACTTTTTCGCAGGATCCTACATCCCGCCCCCGCGTATCAAGACACCATCGGAACGGAAGTTGCGCGGTTTCACGTGCCGGAGGCGCCGCGCCTGTGTGCAACATCCGGGCTGTGGCGCGTCCTATGGGCGAAAGGCCGCCCGCGGTTGGGCGGCTCTGGAATGGCGGAATAGGGCAGGAGTACGATGCGCAAGCTGTATCTGGCAGGACTGCTGTTCGTTTCGCTGGCTGCGATGCTCATCCTGCGGGGCGCCCGGGGCCCGGTGACGATGCATCCGGGAGCCGTAACCACGTCCTCCTTCTCCGGATCCGCGGGTGAATGGTTCCAGCGGATGAAGCCGTACTGCAACTCGGTCGAGGTCGAGACGCGCCATCGGTGGAACCCGCCCCCCTCGGGCCTCCAGGGGGCAGCCTACAGCGCCGCCTGCTATGCTCTGGCCGGCAAGGTAGATCGTGCCCGCGAGCTCATTGTGGAGGTCGACCCGGACGACCAGTACAAGGCGGCCGGGATCGTGTTCAACGTGGCGCACCCCGTGGCCGATGCCGGCGACGACCTCTCCGCCGGGCCGATCATGGAGCTCGTGGTCGAGTTCTGGCCGAACCATTACATGGCCCTGTACCACGCCGGCATGTCGCGCTACGCGTTGGGTAACGAGGCCTCCGCGCGCGACTACCTGAACCGGTTCCTCGACTACTATCACCAGGACGACGGCTGGACGGGTAGCGCCAGGGCAGTGCTGAAGGAGATCGGCGAGTGAGCCCGCAGACGGAGATCGCCGGCCAGACGTACCTCGGCGCGGGCACCGTCCTGGCAGCCAGATACGAGATCGCGCGCGAGATAGGCCGAGGCGGGTACTCCGTGGTCTACCTCGCCCGCGACCGCGAGCTGGAGACCGACGTTGCGCTGAAGCTGCTGGTTCCGCCTCCAGCCCTGGCACGGCTTGCCCGCGAGCGCATGCGCCGTGAGGCCATGGCGGCGCGAGGCCTCGCCCACCCCAACATCGTCGCCCTCCACGACTTCCTCGAGGACGGTCCGTGGACCTTTATCGTCATGGAGTACGTCGAGGGATCCGACCTCGGAGACCGAGTCGGGCGTAACGGCCCGCTGCCGGTCGAGGAAGCCGTGCGCCTGGGCGTCGAGGTAGCCACGGCCCTGGACGCGGCGCACCGGCAGGGCGTGCTCCACCGCGACGTGAAGCCTCAGAATGTGCTCCTCGACGGCGACAGTCGGGCACGGCTGGCTGATTTCGGCTCGGCACGCCTGGAGGGGCAGGCCACTGTGACGGCCACTGGGGGGCTCGTGGGCACCCTGGCGTACGCCGCACCGGAGGAAATGCTGGGACGACGAGCCGACGCCCGCTCGGATGTCTACTCGCTTGGCCTCACGCTGTACTGGGCGCTCACGGGGACACTGCCCGACCGCCCCTCGACCCACCTGCCTCCGTCCCCCAGGGAGGGCGGATACCGGCCCCGCGCAGAACGCGGCGAGGTGCCGGTATGGCTGGATGACATCGTCGCCTGCGCCACCTCGGCCTCTACCGGCCACCGGTTCCCGACTGCGGGAGCCCTGGCGGATGCCCTCCGGGTCCAGACGGCTGCGGAACGCGGAGGGACGGATGCAGAAGCCGGAGCGCGGCTGCCCTACGCTTCCGTAGGAGAGTGGTGCCCGCTGTGCGGGACGGTGGATGAGATAGGCCTCGGCGTCTGCCCGTCCTGTGCGGGCGGCGCTGGCAGGGCCGACACACTCCTGTTCATTCGTACTCCATCCGTGGCCACCGAGCGGCGGGAGCTGCAAGGGAAGCTGGCGCAGCCCCTGGCGGGCTCGCTGCGGGGCGGCGACCTGAGGGACGTGCTGAACGGTCTGCGGCCCCTGGTGCGCCTGCCGGCCGAGAGCGCTCCGGGTGCCGTGGCGCGTCTGGCGGAGCGGGGGATCCCGGTTGCGGCCGTTCCGATGCGCCGCGCCTGGACGCAGCTACCAGCCAGTTTCGCCGCCGTACTGATGGCAGTGTTCGTAGCCGGCCTGCTGGCGGCCCTGGTGGCCCATCCTCCGATGCTGTGGCTGACTCCGACCTTCGCCGTGCTGCTGCTCCTGCTGGGCGTCCGCCGGCTCCAGAGTCCGGTTCCGGGAGGGAGGGGAGGCTCGCGGCTGACGCTACCGGCGAAGGCCAACGCCGCGGTGCGTGATACCCTTTCGCACCTCGGACCCGGACCGGCCCGTGACCTGCTCACCGACGTCGTAAGCATGGGCGCCGGTCTCTACTCCCGGTCAGATACGAGCGGCGGCCCGGACGTCGCCGAGCCGCTCGCCGAATTGCTCGGGTCCGCCTGCGAGGTGGCCGTGGACCTCGGCGACCTGGACGAGAGTCTGACGATCCTGGACGGGAAGGTCCCCGCCCAGGCGGCGGCGGACGGGTCGGCCGAGGACGCCGACTGGATCGCCCTCCAGACCCGCGCGACGCGCGCCCGTGACGGGCTCGCCCGCCAGCTCCTGGAGACACTGGCCGTGCTCGGCCGGGCCCGGATATCGGCCGCTTCCGGCGAGCCGGTGGGCGAACGTCTGAGGCGTGTCGCCGATGAGCTGGAAACGGATCTCGCCACCCATGCGGAGGCGAGACTCGAGGTGGAGGCCCTGCTCGGGTAGCCTACGGGCCGCTCTCCGGCTCCAGTGTGATGTCGACCCACTCGAGTCGCTCGCCCGGCGCCAGGTTGACGAGGCGCTCCAGAGTACGGTAGCCGTCGCGCACCACCCGTAGCGTGTGCACACGAGCCGCCAGCCGATAGTCGATAAGCGGCGTGTCGCCAAGACGCGCGCTGCCCGCATAGACGGTCGCCCACCTTGGCTCCCGGATCGCCACGGTGATGAGGGCGTCGGTGATATCGAACGAGACGCTGGCGGTTTGGCCGGCCTGCACGCTGACCTGGCGCGCCTCCGCCAGGGCCTCACCGGCCTGCGGAGTGAACACGATCGCGTGCGCGCCCGGCCGGAGGCGCAGCCCGGTCAGCGGGGCCGCGCCTCGGACGCTGCCGTCCACGCTGACCTGTCCGGGAAGGCTGGCCCGCACCTCCAGGACGCCGGTCGCGGGCGGCGCCCTGCGAAGCGCGAGCGCCAGAGAGTCGTCCGCGGAGAGCTCGACGAGCGTGTCGACGGCCAGGTAGCCGGCTGCCTCCGCATGCACCCGATGTGCGCCCGGTGCCAGCTCCAGCGTTCCCTCCGGGTCTGGCGAGAGCGAGTCATCCACGGTCACGGCAGCAAAAGCCGGCTCGACCGAGACGACGAGCCGCACGGGGGGAGGCGTCGTCGTCGAGTCCACGACCCCTGCCGGGGCGGTATCGTCTGCGACCGTATCCGCTGGAGTTGCCGCGGCAGGGAAGCTACCGGGTCCGCCTCCGCCGCCGTAGCGCAGCCAGGCCCACGCCCCGATCGCGACAACGACGACAACGGCGAGGATCCCGAGCGGGAGGCCGCGCCCCCGGCGCCTTCCGCGACGCGGAGCCGTGAACAGGGGATCGTCCCTGCCGGGTGTCGGGGGCGCCGGCGGAAACGGTCCGGAGGCCAGGTCCACGCCGCCCGAGACATCCGCACCCGCTGCCAGACCCTCTTCCGGCGCTCCTTCGCGCGGAGAGGTGTCGGTGGGCCGCTGGTCCTCCGTGCCCGCGTCATGCGGCGTGGAGGCTGCAACCGGCTGCGAGGCCGTCGGGCTCGACTCCAGACAATAGTCTTCGATCGCGTTACGGAATTCCTCCGCCGACTGAAAGCGCTCGCCGGGCTCCTTCATCAGTGCACGCCTCAGCACTCGGGCGTATCCCTCCTCCATCTCCTCGTCGATCCCCTCGAATCCCTCCGGCTGTTCGTTGACGATTCGGTGTGCGATGGTGGCCATGTTATCCCCACCGAATGCCTTGCGGCCCGTCAGAATTTCGTAGAACACCGAGCCAAGGCTGAACAGGTCGGAGCGTCCGTCGACCGGGCCTCCCTTGACCTGCTCCGGCGACATATAGCGCGGAGTCCCGATTACCGCGCCGTCGCTGGTGAGGCCGTCGGTCTCCCGCCTGGCGATGCCGAAGTCCATTACCTTCACCAGACCGGTCGAGCGGTCGATCATGATGTTGCCGGGCTTGATGTCCCGATGGATGAGCCCGGCGGCGTGCGCGGCGCGGAGGGCTTCGCAGGTCTGCTGAACCACCACCGCGGCCTCGCGCGCCCCGAGCGGCCCTGCGGAGAGGAGCTGGCCGAGCGTCTCTCCCTCGACGTACTCCATCACCAGGTAGTAAAGGCCATCGTGGTCGCCATAGTCGAAGACGGTGACGATGTTTGGGTGCTGGAGGCCCGCAGCGGATCGGGCTTCGTGACGGAAACGGGCGACGGGCTCGAGAGGGTCATCACCGAGAGTGCTGAAGTCCAGCCGGATGGTCTTGATGGCTACCGTGCGGTCCAGCTCCGGGTCGTATGCCCGGAAGACCTCTCCCATCGAGCCACGGCCGATCGTCGCCTCCAGGCGGTACCGGCCTATCGAGTCGGCGCTGCTCACGGCATCTCTTCGCCGCTCCTCTGCATGGCGGCAACGAAATCCCGGACGCTCGGACTGAATTCATCCTCGTCGGGAGCCCAATTCGGCACGAGTTCCAGAATCTGGCCAAACTCGGAGCGGGCTTCGTCCTCCCGCCCCTGGGCGAGTGCCAACGCCCCCAGGTGGCCGCGCACACGTATCTCGTCGGGTCCGAGGAGGAACGGCGTTTCGTCCAGGATGCTCCTGTACAGCGCCCGTGCCGACTCGAAGTCGCTTCCTTCCAGGTTCAGGGCGCGGTGTATGCGGGGCTTCGCTCCAAGGGCACCGAGGCGGAGATCCCACTCCTCCTGCGATCCGGGTGCGGACTCCGCGGCGTATAGCTCCAGTTCCCGTAGCAGGACATCGATCTGCTGTTCGGCCGTGAGATCGAGCCTGTGGGCGACACTTCCATCCAGCAAGCCGTCGACCACGCTCACGGAGAGCCGGAAGATACCCCTGTCGAGCTCGCGGCGGAGCCTCACGTCGGACGCCTCTCTGGACGCCTCCAAGAGCGTCGACATGGCCCTCTCCGGGCGGCCCGCATCCATCTGTACTTCTGCGAGCGCGATCGTGAGCTCGGCGCCATCGAGGTTCCGGTCGTCTCCATGGCGGCCGAGCAGCTCTGCCGCCACTGCTCCATCGCCGGCGCCGTCTATCTCCAGAGCGAGCTGCTCTACGGCCGACAGAGTCTCGGGGGCCATACGGCCAACGGGGCGTAGCCAGTCGAGAGCGACCGCTCCGGCTCCCGCCACGATCGCGGCCGAGATGGCAGACCGGGCGATCTCGAGCCGAAGCCCCTCCGCGGTCTCCGCGTCGAGCCCCTCGCCGAACGAGTCCAGCTCGGCGGCTGCGCGCTCGTGCTCGCCCTGGGCGACGATCGACTCCAGATAGAGGGCCCGGAGAGCCACGACGTCCTCGCGCTCCGTCGCCTGTGCCTCGTCGAGCTCTTCGCGCAGCCTGGCCTCGGCGTCCGCCGGGTCGTCACCGGAGACCAGCGCCCAAAGCGCCGGAGTCAGGCGATCGGAGGTCCACTCCGACCAGAGGCCCGGGAGCTCTCCCCGCGAGATTCCCCGGACGCTGAGCTCGCCCGTGTCGGTGCCCCACCCAGCCTGCGGCAGTGCCACGGAGCTTTCCTCCGAGCGCGCCACTACTCTTTCGTCCTCGCCGCCCTGACGCCGGCGAATCTCGTACGAGACGGCCCCGGGAGTGCCTCGGTCCCATGAGAGTACCGCGCCACCCTCGCGCGTCGGGTCGAGGATGAGGCGAAGTCCCTTCGGCGCGGGCGGAGGCCCTTCGCAGCGGAATCGCACCGCACGGGGTGCGTGCTCGCCGCCGCTCACGACCATGTCGCCTGACGGCGTCACCTTCAGATCGGTCACCGGACTCAATAGCCAGGGCGCCCCGATCTGACACTGCACCCGACCTTCGGCGATCTGGACGGCCGTGCCGGTCTCTCCATCGAGCAGGAACACGCGGCCCCAGTCGTCCGCGCCTGCGCCGAGCACTGTGCCCCCGGCTCGCGTGTTGATGGTGGCGGGTGCCGCTTTGCTCACGAAGATCCCGTGCTCGTCGAACACCTGAATCCGCGTCCCCTGCAGGTCCGTGACGAAGAGCTTCCCCGAGGCGTCGAACGCCATGGCGACCACCTTCGAGATCTCGCCTTCGCCGGTCCCCTTCCTGCCCACACGCTGCCGAAAAATACCGTCCGGTCCGAGGATCTGTATCTCGTCGTCATCACGATCGTAGACCGCCATCGCACCGTCTTCGGCACGCCAGGCCAGGGCCTCGGGCCGCCTCAGCTCACCGCCGGCCGTCGCGGGCGGCATGCTTCCCACAAGCGCTCCGTCGCGGGAGAGGTGATGCATGCGGCGACTCCGGTCGACGACCACGAAGCCTTCGTACGAGCCCATGGCCGCCGGAGTCTCCGCAGGCTCGACGGCCATTGCGACCTGCGCGATCACGTCGCCGGCTGGGGACGTGACGGCCATCCCACGCTCATTCTGGATCAACCAGCGCTCGTCCGTTGGGCCGCTCGGGGATGCCGGAGAGATCGCCAGCAGCCTTCCGCTCAGCGTGTCCACCGCCATGCCCGAGTACCGGCGGTGGACGGGCTCGAGAAACTGCGAGACGTCCGGGAACTCGAGTCGGACTTCCTGGACGAGCAGATCCTTCTGATCGACCAGCGTCATGACACGGCGCGGTCCGGAGATCGCGATCCCGGTGATCCGTTCCAGCCTTGTGGGCTGTCCGCCCGGGCCGAAGATCTCCCGTCGAACGTCGCCCGATGGCTCGACGATCACGACTCGCGACTTGTCTTTGAGGACGAGGAACAGGACTCCCGTCGGATCGACGGCGAGATCGTAGAGCTCCTCGCCGTCCAGCCGCTGGTTCAGGTCGAGAGTCCAGCGATGGCTCCCGTCGGCCCGACCCGCCAGGACCGCCTTCCGACCTTCGTCGTAGACGTAGATGTCCCGGGCGGCGTCGACGGCGACCAGCCTAGGCCTCTTAAACGGCGCGCCGGAGAAGCCGAGCACGACGCGCTCCAGTAGTCCATCCCGCGTGAACACGTAGAGCCTGCCGCGGTCACCGTCCGCCGCCCACACCATGTCGTCCACGTCGACGGCTATGTCGTCCAGCGAGCCGAACTTACCCTGTTCATCGCCGCGCCCGCCGCGGCGGGCCTGGAGAACGCCGCCATCGATTACCCAGATCTGGCGGGAGTCGGCGTCGGCGACGTAGATCCGTCCTCGCGAGTCCAGAACCGTACGCACCGGCCGGCCGAGGTCTCGCTGCGGATGAGCCGCCGCCAGGCTACCCTGCCATACCAGGTTCTCGTCGAACTGGAGTACGTCGCCCTTTCCCGGGTCGGTCAGGAAGAGGCGCCCGTCGTCGGTCACCAGGGAGCGAAGGGGCTGACTGACTTCGGCCGGCCGATCGCCCTTCACCAGGGTCAGAACGCGGGCCGGCGTAAGCCCGAGGACGCTCGTATCCTGCGCCAGCAGTGCGCTTCGCTGCGCGTGGAGGGCGAGTCCAACCAGCGCCCCCAGGACGAGGACGAGAGCGGCCGGTGTGCCACGACGGGACGGAGGGCGCACGCGCTTCTCCTGCTCGTGACGCGAAACGAGCATGCTTACGCTCCTTAGACTAGTCCACAACGCGAGACGAAGGCAAGGCCGTGGAGAGCTAGAAAAAGGGACCGGGAACGAAGTCCCGGCCCCGTTAAAACCAAGCGCGCTGATGCCGGTTCTCGCTCGGGTCTCCCGTCCTCGCAAGTGAGCTGCTCCTACAAGCCGCTGCTCCGGCACCGCCGCCTGGTTGGAATCTCTACTGTGTGGCTCCGCTACCTCCTCCCGGAGGCCTCTCTTTCAGAAGAGGAGCGTACACATAGCCAAGAGCCTTCTTCGTGTCGCGGATGGCCGCGTCTACAGGAAACACCGCCAACCATCCGGCCTGCGCGAAGTCGGCTCGCACACTGTCGCCCGGCATGAGCTTCCCGAGGATCGCGCTGTCGGTGCTGCGGTCGGCTCTGATCCTGACCACGCCATGGGTGAACCGGACCTCGCCCCACAGCTCGGCCGTGCCCGGCTGGGCATCGGCCCCCGCCAACGAGAGACTGGGGAAGGAGAACCCGCTCGAAGCCGATAGGCCGATGAACGTCACGACGAGGGCCGTCAGGAAGAACACCACGAAGAAGAGGCTCACTGCGGCGCGGCGCGACGAAGTGATAGCCATCTGGCCGCCGGCTTGAACCGGGAGCGCACTCGAGCTGCTCGCCTGGAAGTCGCAATCCAGGCAGTAGCGATTGTTGGGAGCGGCCGTCTGGCCGCAGATCGGGCATCTGCGCACGATCGTGTGCTCCTTCTCCTGAAGTGGAGCCGCGAGCCAACATCACGAGCAATTCCCATACCTATGATGAACCGAAGGACATTCGCTCCAGATTGGTACGCGTATACTGCTGTAGAGTAAGAATATACGGTATTTATATCTAGTGTTTTCGTGACTGACGCGTGCAGCCGCGGCGCTCTGGCGGTCTGCAAGTACCTGCCACCGACGGGCAAACTGCTTCATTTGGCTGAAACCGGGCGCACCCGCCCACGAGGTCGCGGCGAGACTTCTCAGGAGGCCGCCGCGGGTTCTGCGGCCGCGGTCGGCTCCGTCTGGAGTGCGCTGGAGCCAAGCCCCCAGGCCAGCAGAAAGACGACGAAGATGGCGGCGGCGGAGAGCATGAACGTCCGGCCAGCCACCGCGTCGAAGACGAGACCTCCCACAAGGAATCCGGCGATGCTCGCCGCCGAGCCGAGGCTCCCGGCCAGCCCCTGCACGGCACCCTGGTAGCGGGAACCCGCTGCCTTCGAGAGCACCGAAATCACGGATGGCCACATCAGGCCGTTCCCGAGCGCCAGCAACGCTGCGCCCAGGTACACCGAAGTGGCTCCCGCGCCTCCGAAGAGCGGGAAGCTAGCCGCCAGGATCAGGCTTCCGGCCCGGACCAGCCGCACGTCGTCGAATCGCTTCGCGGCGCGGCCCAGAACCGGGCCCTGAACCAGTGCCATCATGAGGCTGAGCACCGCGAAGAGTGCTCCTGTCTGACGCACAGTCCACTCCAGCCCGACGACCGCCTGCATCGGAAACGAGACGTAGAAGAAGCTGAAGCCGAGGATAGCCAGGAAGTAGATCGCCAGCAGCAGGGGCACTCGCTCCAGCCTCATGAGGTCACGGAATGCCGGCTTCTCGGCTCCCAGCATCTGGAAGCAGTCCTTCGGCTCCTGCCCGAATACGCGTCGCATGCTGGGCTCGGCGGGATCGCTGGACAGGATGCAGGGCCTCGACTCGGGTAACCGGAACAGGATGATACCTGTCGCGACCGCCGAGATGGACAGCGCCGCCAGGACCGGGGGCAGCTCGCCCAGCACCGTTCCGCCGAGAAGCCCCGCCAGCGCCGGACCAATAACGAACCCCAGGTTCGCCGACACCGCCATCTTCCCGAAGTTGGTGCTCCGTTCCTGTTCGGGAGTGATGTCGGCCAGGTAAGCGTTCGCCACCGAGACGTTTCCCCCAGTGATGCCGTCCGCGGCTCGGGCCACGAACAGCACCAGAAGGGGCAGACTCAGGGTGAAGGAGCCCACGAGCCGTGAGTCCACCTCCGCCAGGGGCAGCACCGGCAGGAAGAAGGCGATGACGAAGATGCCCCACGAGAGGAGCGTGCCGAGTTGACTGAGCAGCAGGATCTTCCTCCGACCCCGGATGTCGGACCAGCGGCCCAGGACCGGCGCCCCCACGAGCTGGAAGGCCGAGTACGTGGCCCCCATGAAGCCGTAGACGAGGGCGTTGCCCCCCCATCGGGTGACGAGGAAGACGAGGAACGGGAGAACGATGCTGAAGCCCAGGGTCCCGACGAAGTTGACGGCCAGGATCGGAGCCAGAGAGGGGCGTCCCTCTCCAGCGACAGGTCCTCCGCCGTCCGTCGCCTGGGCGTGGGGCGCGGGGGAACCGGCACGGGCTTCGGTCATTCGGTGCACTCGGCGCTTAGATGTTGGCGCGGGGCGGGCGGCCGCCCGAGCAGCGCTCCCCAGTATGGCCGAATGTCACCTCAGGCTGAAGCCTTCCGGCGCGGGTGCCCGCCGCCGCGATCGATCAGCCGGCGCCAGTGCGCGTTGGCCATCTCCTGTTTCTCGTGGAGCTCGCCCGGAAGGAGGTCGCGGTCGAGCTCGGCCTGGGTGAGATCGGAGATGCGGCCGTCCTCGACGATCTCCCGTCCCGCCCTCCGAATGGCGGCGAAGTAATCCTCGAACAGGCCGTGCAGTGTCTTGAGGCGGAGTGGCTCCGCGTAAGGCCTTAGTATCTCGCCACACACTTCCATCCCGTGCATGCGCGCGATGTGGCGGAACGTGTGGACCAGCGCATCGAAATTCTCGCGACCCGGGAAGCCGCAAGGCGAAACGAGGACCATGCGCCGAGGCTCGGGCCAGCGAGTCGGATGGGCCGACGCGCCGGGCACGTGCGGGCTCGGGATCAGCCACGGCTCGTATCGGGGAAGAAGACGGTCGAGGAAGGTCTTGAGCAGCCCGGTCATCGAGCCGTGGTAAAGGGGGGTCCCGAACACGATGATATCGGCGCGGCTGTACGAGGCCATGGCCTTCGACATCCCATCGTCGTGAACGCATCGCCCGGGCGTCCGCACCCAGCAGAAGAAGCAGCCCGTGCAAGGCGCGAGACCGAGCTCCCGGACCTGAATCAGCTCCGTCTCCGCTCCCGCCTCGTCCATCCCGGCGAGCAACGGACTCAGCAGGCGATGCGTCGTGCCGGCGCCGACACGGGGCGAGCCGTTCAGGGCCAGTACCCTCATGGCACTGCCGTCCACCGCTCAGCCGCCGAGGAAGCTCGTCGCGACGAGTACAGTCCCGGCTGCGGCCAGCCCCAGGGCGGCGCTCGCGCGACGCCGGCGGGCCGATGCCTCGGGATTCGCGATCCGAAGCGAGTGTGCCCAGCGGGGAAGGGCAGCCGTCAGGACTATCGCTCCCGCCAGCATGAGGTAATGGGCGATCACCAGAGCGGTGGCCGTCCGCGGACGGACGACGGACACGACGGCGAAGACTCCCCACAGGACGAAGAGCCAGCCCCACAGGTGGGTCAGGACGCCGTTCACGTGCAGAAAGGTCGAGTTGGAGCGGAGCTCCGGCCGGAAATCCCACCGCGAGTACTCGGCCGTAGCCGGCAAGCGGCCGGGAACGAGTGAGCTCAGCCATATTGCTCCCAGTGCCAGGTCGGTACCGGCGTCGAACCAGCTGGCGAGCCACGAGTCGAGTATGGGCCAGGCCATGAGGGCCGCGGCCAGAACGACCAAGGTGGCGGTCTCGAACCAGGTGGCTGAGCGGAAGGCGATTCTGTAGCTCGTGATCACGGCAGCCAACGCCAGCGCAGTTCCGAGGACGAGGCCCGACGGTCCACCCGCTACTGCCGGCCCGATCCACAGCGCGAGCCAGGGAAGAAAGGCGACCAGCATCCATCGCTGACCAGGAAGCGAAATGGGGCCCGGTGGGCGATCCGCGTCTTTCGGCTCCGGCTCTACCGAAACCTCCTCGGCGCGCCTGAACAGCCGATCCATCCGCCGCAGCAGGCCGGCGTCACCCCGGACCTCGTACTGTCCCTCCAGGAGCGCGTCATGCCCTGAGATCTCGCCGCCGGCAATCCCGAGCCACACCTCCGACGGTGTGGCGATGGTGAGTGAAGGCTCTCTTGCG
>JBDGYE010000012.1:0-61512 GCA_039584255.1 Gemmatimonadota bacterium | reverse complement strand
GCCTGCGACCGGTGGACGACCCTTCGGCTCTGTTCGTCACCGACCGACCCGAAGGAGTCAGCGGCTCGGCCGTCGGCGTGCCGATACAGGGAACGAGACCGCTTCTGGCGGAGGTACAGGCGCTGTCGGCCAGGGCGCGATTCTCTTCTCCTCAGAGGATCTGCACCGGCTTCGCACCGCGCCGTCTGGCGATACTGCTGGCGGTGCTGGAACGGCGGGCCGGCCTTCCGCTCGGGGAAGCGGATGTCTTCGTCAACGTGGTAGGCGGACTGAGGCTGTCGGATCCTGCGACGGACCTCGCGGTGGTCGCAGCGCTTGTCTCGGCGGAGCGCGACCGGGCCGTTCCACCGGCAACGGCATTCATAGGCGAGGTCGGGCTCGGCGGCGAGTTGCGAGGCGTGTCGCACGTGGAGGCACGCGTTCGTGTAGCGCGGGGAGCAGGGATCCGCACGGTCGTGCTTCCCGAGGTGCACCGCACGAGCCTTCCAGATCTGGCCGGGGCTCGCTGGGTTGCGCACGTCCGCGAGGTGGCGAGGACGCTGGAGGACGCATGAGCGCGGCAGCCGTCGTCGCGGCGGGCGGGTCCGGCATGCGGCTGGGCGTCGGTCCGCCGAAGCAGTTCCGCAACATCGGTGATCTTCCGATGCTGCTGTGGAGCTGCCGAACTTTGCGCGCTCACCCAGACGTGGCCCAGCTGGTGGTAGTGCTCCCAGCGGACCAGGCGGCCTCGCCGCCTGCCTGGCTGGCAGGCGAGTGCGACCGGGTGGTTGCCGGTGGTGCGACGCGCCGCGAATCCGTGACCAGGGGTCTGGCGGCCCTCGCGGGGGAGGTCGAGCTGGTGCTGATCCACGACGGAGCACGACCCTTCATCTCGCCTTCGCTTGTGAGCCGGGTGCTGGAAGCGGCGGTCGGTGGTGCCGCGATTCCGGTCATGCCGGTTGCCGAAACGGTGAAGGAGGTGTCGGCCGAAGGCCTGGTCTACGCCACGCTGGACCGGGCCCGTCTGCGGTGGGTCCAGACGCCGCAGGGTTTCTCACTTCCCCTGATTCGCGAGCTGCACGGAGCCGCGGCGATCGACGGAGTGGACGCTCCCGACGACGCCTTCCTTTGCGAGCGCGGCGGTGTCGATGTGGCAACGGTTGAGGGCGATCACTGGAATCTGAAGGTCACGACGCCAGCGGATATGGAGCTGGCGCGATGGCTTGTCTCGACCGGTCGCGTACCACGGCCCGCCGAGCGAGAGTCGGCCGGTGGCTGAGTTCTCCGAGATTGCCTGCGATCCACAAGCCGCAACACTCGACGAGGTTCTCGGGACTGCAATCGCCCTCCTGGACGCCGGTGGCCTGCTCGGCCATCCGACGAGCACGGTTTACGGCATCGGAGGGCAGGCCTCGGAGGCGACGGACAAGGTGGTGCTCGGGCTCAAGGGAAGTCCATCGGCCCACCCGTACCTTCGCCTGGTCGCGGACGCCGCCTCGGTGTCGCGGCTGTATCCGACGGCGCGGTGGACATCAGAAGCCAGACGTCTGGTGCGAGAGCTATGGCCGGGCCCGCTGACGATCGTACTCGATGATGGGTCGCCTGCAGGCCTGGCCGTCCGTGCAGAGCCTCACCCGGTTCTGCGCCGGCTCCTTGCTCACTGGGGCGGGGCGCTCTCTTCGACGAGCCTGAACCGCTCTGGCCGCGCGCCGGCGACAAACCCGGGGGAGGCTCGGGAGACTCTCGCGAGCTTCCCGTCCACGGATCTGCCGATCACCTTTCTGAACTGCGGGTCTCTGTCCGGTCCTCCCCCCTCCACGCTGGTTTCAGCGCGGGAAGGAAGCATACGGCTGTTGCGAGAGGGTGCGATACCGGCTGAAATCATAGAGGCGTGTCTCGGGGAGTCGATGGCCCGATGAACGGGATGATCCTGTTCGTTTGCACGGGCAATACGTGCCGGAGCCCGCTGGCGGAGGTCCTGGCGCGCGAGGGCGCGGCGCGGTGCGGACTGGGACAGGTCGAGGTCGCCTCCGCAGGGACGTTTGCGGTCGAGGGACAACCGGCGTCCGCTCTCGCCGTAAAGGCGGCATCGAGGCGCGGCCTGGACCTATCCGGCCACCGATCACGACCACTGACGGCTGAGCTCATCCAGGGTGCCGACATGGTGGTCGCGATGACCCCGGCCCATCTCGAAGCCGTCGTTCACTTGGCCCCGGGCGCTGGCGCCGCCCTGGCCACGCAGTTCCTTCCCGCAGGCCACCCTCTCGCTGGCACGCCCGTGCCGGATCCACTGGGTGGGAGCGAGGCCGACTACGAGCGAACGGCAGCGGTGCTAGGCGAATGCGTCGAGAGCATCTTCGAAGGTCTCGGACGCTGGGGCGGAGAGGGGCCTGAGCCGGAGCAGGACGGTTGAGACGGCGTTTCGCACTCATCGGCGATCCGGTGATGCATTCGATCTCGCCCGCGATCTATGCAGCTGCCTTCCGCGAGCTGGGAGTCGACGCGGAGTACAGAGTGCGTCGGATCCCTGCGGGACAGGAGAGGCAGATGGCTGTCGCAATGCGGGAGCTGGCAGTCGGCGGTGGTGGCAACGTGACCGTGCCTCACAAGCCGGCGGCGGCTCGTGCCCTGGAGAGCCCTTCCGATTGGGTGCAGAGATCCGGGGCCTGCAACTGCTTCTGGTTGGACGAAGCGGGCGGCCTGGCCGGCGACAACACGGACGTGGGAGGTTTTGCGGCCGCTGTCGCCAGCCTGCCGGGCGTCACGCTCGGCAGGGCCCGGGTGCTGCTGCTGGGCGCTGGAGGAGGGGCCCGAGCCGTGTTGACAGCGTGCTCGCTGTCGGGGGTCCAGCGGGTGGACATCTTGAATCGATCCCGGGAACGGGCGTTGTCCTTAGCCGCGGAGGTCGATCCCGCGGGAGGTTGGATCCGAGTGGTCACGGCCGACGGCATTGGAAGCGATACATACGAACTGGCCGTCAACGCCACGAGCCTGGGACTGTCCTCCGCGGATCGCATGCCGCTCCAACCGGCTCACGTAAGCGCCGGAGCATTCGTGGATCTGGTTTACGCTTACGGCGGAACCCAATGGAGTCGCCGCGCCGCCTCGCTCGGACTTCCCTCTATCGACGGGCTGACCATGCTCGTCCACCAGGCGGCTCTGTCGATCGGGTGTTGGTTCCCCGGCACCGATGTCGAGTTCATCTTGCCGACTATGAGGCGCGCGGCGGCGGAGGCCTTGCGGGAACGCGGTCGCGTAGGTTGAAGCTGAGCGACGTGGTTGACCTCGTGCCGAGGTTGGCCCACCTGCCGGATCTGTTACTGCCTCCCGGCTGTGCCTCGTGCGGGGCCGCGGTGGGAGACATTCCTCCCCTGTGCGGCCTGTGCGAGAGCCGCCTTCCGAGGCTGAATCCGCCCTGGTGTCCCAGGTGTGGTGCCACCAAGTTCGGCGACTTCGCATCCGCGGGCCGTTGCACGGAGTGCGAGACATGGCCTCATCTACTTCGCCGATCCGCCGCACCGTTCCGCTACACCGCCGAGGCGTCGGTCCTGGTCCACGGGCTAAAATACCGCGGTTGGACAACCCTCGGTCCCTTCATGGCCTCGGCGATGCGAGATGCGGCGCGAAGGGTCGTGGGGTCCGAGCCGGCTATGCTCGTGCCGGTTCCCTTGGCCCGGTCCCGCCGGCGGGAGCGAGGATTCAATCAGGCGGAACTCCTGGCGCGGGGCCTCGCCAACGTGTGCGGCTGGCCGATGGCGGACCTTCTACAACGTCGGAGTGCGGGTCCGGCCCAGGCCTCCCTTGGTCGCCGAGCCCGGGTGCGGCGGGTCCAAGCGCTCTACACGGTGAATCCGAAGGAACTCCTGTCGGGATGTCGCGGCCGGTGTCCGCCGGGCCGCGTGGCACTCACCAACGGCCGGAGCGTAGCCAGGTTTCTGCTGGTGGATGACGTGCTGACGACGGGCGCGACGGCTGCTGCGTGCGCGGCCGCCCTTCACAACGCCGGCCTCGATTGCATAGGGGTCGTCACATTCGCTAGGTCTCTTTCCCGCGCGGAGGAGAGCTGACGCCTTCCCGCCCACGGCGGCGGGGCTTGTGTGGCAGGCAAGTGCGATGCAAGGTATGCCTCGCCGGCGCCTTTGCTGTGTTCGTCCAGCCGGCCTTGCCCAGTGAACAGCAAGACGGGAGTACGAATATGTCCGTGCGAATCGCGATCAACGGCTTCGGGCGCATCGGTCGAAACATCCTGCGTTCGGCCCTTCAGCAGGGGATGGGTGACCTCGATCTGGTGGCGATCAACGACCTGACAGACGCGGCCACGCTGGGCCATCTATTCAAGTATGACTCCGTACACGGCACGTACGACGGAGAGGTGCAGGTAGAGGGGGACGCCCTGGTGATCGATGGAGAGAGGTTCGACGTGCTCTCACAGCGAGACCCGGCCCAGCTTCCGTGGAGGGATCTGGGGGTGGACATCGTGTTCGAGGGCACAGGGCTGTTCCGCAAGCGCGCGGATGCCGAGAAGCACTTGGCCGCCGGGGCCCGGAAGGTGGTCATTACGGCGCCGGCGCCGGATCCCGACGTGACGCTGGTACTGGGTGTCAACGGTGACGACTACGATCCCACGAGCCACCACATCGTCTCCAACGCCAGCTGCACAACCAACTGCGTCGCGCCTGTCGTGAAGGTCCTGGTGGACGGGTTTGGCTTCGAGAGCGGCCTGATGACGACGGTCCACAGCTACACGAACGATCAGCGAATCCTGGACCTGCCTCACAAAGATTTGCGCAGGGCCAGGGCGGCGGCCGAGTCGATTATCCCGACCACGACGGGGGCGGCGAAGGCGACTGGGCTCGTAATACCGGCGGTTCGGGGCAAGATCGACGGCATGGCGATGCGCGTCCCGACGCCCAACGTCTCGATCGTCGACCTGGTGGCCAATGTCGGCCGGGACACCTCCGAGGAGCAGCTGAACGACGCATTCCGGGCCGCGGCCGACGGAGAGCTCTCCGGCATAATCGGTTACGAGGAGACCCCGCTCGTGTCGGTGGACTACATCGGAGATCCAAGGAGCTCGATCGTTGACGGTCTAGCTACGATCGTCATCGAGGGGCGGCTGGTAAAGGTCGTCGCTTGGTACGACAACGAGTGGGGCTACTCGAGTCGCTGCGTGGACCTGGCGCGAGTCATGGGAGAGCAGCTGGACTGAACGGGATTCTCTCATGAACACGATGACCTTGCGGGTTCTGGCGCCGCGCGAGCTGGCGGGCCGGCGGGCGCTGGTCCGGGTCGACTACAACGTTCCCCTCGATGAGAAAGGCATCGTGAGGGACGCCAGCCGCGTAGAGGCCACCGTGCCCACCCTGACACACCTCCTGAACGCCGGAGCCCGACCCGTGCTCCTGTCACATCTGGGGAGGCCCAAGGGGCAGGCGGTGCCAAGGTACTCGCTCGCTCCGGTGGTCCCCGTGCTGGAGAAGGCGTTGGGGGGACCGGTCGTGTTCGGGGAGCGTACCGACTCAGATGAAGCCCTGGCCGCCAGTTGTGACCTTCCTCCGGGACGCGTGCTACTGCTGGAGAACACTCGGTTCCTGCCGGGGGAGACCGCTAACGATCGCGAGCTGTCGAGTCGCTTGGCGCAACTGGGGGACCTCTTCGTCAACGACGCCTTCGGCAGCACCCACCGCGCGCACGCCTCGGTTGTCGGGGTGACGGAATTCCTGAAGCCGGCCGTCGCCGGCTTCCTGGTGGAGAGAGAGCTGGAAGCGCTCGAAGCCCTTAGATCTGCCCGGGAGCGACCGTTCGTCGTGGCGCTGGGCGGTGCCAAGATCAGCGATAAGATCGGGCTTCTCGAGACCTTTCTCGAGAGGGCGGATCAGATCGTCATCGGCGGTGCCATGGCAAACACCTTCCTCATGGCTGCCGGCGGAAGCCTGGGAGCATCCCTGGTGGAGCCTGATGCGGTGGAGATGGCGCGTGACCTCCTTTCCCGCACCCACGACAAGCTCCGTCTGCCGACCGACCTGGTGGTTGCCCGTCCCGATGCCGCCGACGCCACGTCGGCGCAGGTGGTGCCGGCCGGAAAGGTACCTGACGGGGCCGCGGCTCTGGACATCGGTCCGGAGAGCCGGCGCCGCTTCGCCGACACAGTCGAGGGTTCGAGCACACTGTTCTGGAACGGTCCCATGGGTCTGTTCGAGCGCGCCGGCTTCGAGATCGGTACCGTCGTGGTGGCACGGGCCGCGGCGGAGGCGACACGGCGCGGAGCCTTCACGGTAATCGGGGGTGGCGACTCCGCGCGTGCGGTCAGGCAGGCTGGTCTCGACGCCGCCGTCTCTCACGTTTCCACGGGTGGCGGAGCCTCGCTCGAGTACCTGGCGCACGGATCCCTACCGGGCATCGAGGCTCTGGATGAGGCATGAGTGAAGCGAGAACGCCGGTGTTCGCGGCGAACTGGAAGATGTACAAGGGGCCGACCGAGGCGGCCGAGTACGTTGCGGTCTTCCGTGATCTGTACGCGCCGAGGTCCGACCGGAAGGTGGTCTTCTTTCCACCGGCCATCAGCGTTCCGGCGTTCGCCCGGGCGGCCGCTGGCAGGCCGGATCTCGAGTTCGGCGTCCAGGACGTGCACCAGTCCGAACAGGGCGCTCACACGGGGTCGATCTCCGCCCATATGGCGGTTCAGGCAGAGGCTGCCTGGGCCCTGGCGGGACACTCGGAGCGCCGGCGGGAGTTCGACGATGATGACGGGACGGTGGGCTACAAGGTGCTCCGTATCCTTGAGGCGGGACTGCGTCCTGTTCTGTGCTTGGGTGAAACACTCGAGGAGCGAGAGCGCGGTGAGCTGGGGGCGGTCCTCGCGCGGCAGGTCGAGGCGGTGCTTGCCAATGTCGCAGCCGACTGGCGGCTGGAGCTCACCTACGCCTATGAGCCGGTTTGGGCCATCGGTACGGGCCGGACGGCTTCTCCGGCCGACGCGGCCGACGCCCACACGATCCTTCGGCGGGAGATCGAACGTTTCGGAGGCGCGGGCGCGGCCGGAAGCGCAGTGGTCCTGTACGGAGGCAGCGTGAACCCGAGCAATATCGGCGAGCTTATGGCGGCTCCCGGCGTGGATGGCGTGCTTGTCGGCGGCGCCAGCCTGGATGCGGAGGCATTCGCTGCGATCTGCAACTGTGCCGTGGGATAGGCCGGTGGGGAGCGTCGTAGGTCGTTGACGTGCCCGGTCGTTGCGACTAGATTTTATCCTAGTGCGGGTCCCCGATGGCCGGCACCTTTTTTTTGTCTGAGGAGGAAGGTAGACATGTTCACGGCCTTGGTAGCGATCATCAGCTTCGTCGCGCTGCTGCTGATCCTGATCATCCTTCTCCAGTCGGGGAAGGGTGGTGGCCTTGCCGCCGAGTTCGGAGGCGCCTCGTCGTCCACCGATTCCATCATCGGCGGACGACAGGCCGCGACCGTGCTGACCAAGTCCACTTGGATCGGGGGAGGAGTCTTCCTCTTCTTGGCGGTAGTTCTCGCCGTCCTGTCGGCGCGGCAGTCGGCACCGCCGGAGTCGATTCTACGCACCGAGTTCGGGCAGTCTGGACAGGCGGCTCCAACATCGGTTCTGGAGAGCGAGACACTGGGCGGTCCGGCGGTTGAAGAGGGCGCTGCGCCGGCGCCGGAGGCTGGCCAGGAGGAAGGCGGAGCGCTAGAGGAGAACTGAAGAACAGGTTCCTCAGGCGCTCCCCGGAGTCGGATCCGGTTCGAACGGCCTGTCGGGAGGCAGATCCAGATAGCTCTGGAACCTGCCCCTATCCATCTGGACTTCCAGCCACTCCGCGAACCCGGACGCGGCCAGTCCGTCGATCCCGCTGCCGGACCGGGCCGTGCGCACCGCGAGCTCGTTGGCGTACTCGTTCTTTGGATGTTCCGCGTGGCCTTTCACCCAGATCCACTCGATCCGATGACGGCCGGCCACCTCCACGAGCCTGCGCCATAGCTCGAGATTCTCGACGGCCCCCCCTTTGCGCCGCCATCCGCGCCGGATCCAAGCGTGCACCCACTCCTTCATGCCGCGGACCAGGTACTGGCTGTCCGAAATGAAGATCACGTTACAAGGGCGGCGGAGGGTGGAGAGGCCGAGAATCCCCGACAGCAGTGCCATCCGATTGTTCGTGGTGTCCGGCTCGAAGTGAGCGAAGTCCCTTCGGTACCAGCCGGTGCGCGGGTGAAAGCGTTCCACGAGTCCCCCGGCGGCGCCGGGCCTCGGCGTATCCTGGAGCTGGTTGCCGAGGCAGGATTCGTCCGCGTAGATATAGACCAGCTCTTCGTCCATGTCGCTTTCCGAAGCGGTCGTGGTGGCAGTCTCGCTCACGTTTCAATTGGACGACGGTCGTGACGCTCCCGCAAGATCAGAGCGATTATCTGCTGCTGGAGGACGGGAGAAGGTTTCCCGGTTGGCTGGCGGGGAGTCGAGCGGTGGGGACCGGCGAGGTGGTGTTCACGACCAATCTCACCGGGTACCAGGAGGTGCTGACGGACCCCTCGTTCGCAGGGCAGATCGTAGTGATGACGTCCCCAATGATAGGCAACTACGGGGTCGCGGATGAGGATGCTCAATCCGGCCGGCCGTGGGTCGCCGGATTCGTGGTCAGGGAACTGTCGCGCTTCACATCGGGCTGGCGGGCGGACGGTGGTCTATCGGAGTATCTGGAGCGCCACCGCATACCGTGTCTCGCCGGCGTGGACACAAGGGCCGTAACCCGGCACGTGCGTGAGCTCGGAGCCATGCGCGGGATCATCGGACCGGCTTCTCTGGACCCGGAGCGGGCCTCGGGGCTGGTGCTCGAGGAGCCTGCTATGCGGGGGCGGGATCTGGCCAGCGGGGTCAGCACGCCCACTCCCTATTCGGTACCCCCTGCCGGAAATCGCCGTGGCCTGGTCATCTGCGTCGACTACGGAGTGAAGCGGCGCAGCCTGGACCTGATCGCGCGCGAGGGTTACGAGGTTCTGGTGGTTCCGGCCTCGACCCCGGTTGAGGAGATTCAAGCTCGGCGGCCGGCAGGCGCGTTCATATCGAACGGCCCGGGAGATCCTGGGGCGATTCTTGGCGCGGCGGAACGAATCCGGGCCCTCGCGGACGGCGGCCTTCCGCTGTTCGGCATCTGCCTGGGATGCCAGCTGATCGCACGGGCCTTCGATGGGCATACGTTCAAGCTGCCTTACGGCCATCGGGGCGGGAACCATCCGGTACGGAACCTGGACACCGGTGCCGTCGAGATTACGGCGCAGAATCACGGCTTCGCCATCGTCGCTGACGGCAACGCGGTGGCCGGCTCAACGCATCTCGAAGTGACCCATCGCAGCCTCAACGACGGCACGATCGAGGGGGTCCGACACCGGCGGCAGCCGGTGTTCGCGGTCCAGTATCACCCGGAGTCAGCGCCGGGGCCACACGACAGCCGCTACCTGTTCGAGCAGTTCGTAGAAATCATGGGCGCAACTCCCGCAGTGGCAACCGGTTGACAGGGTTCCACAACGGACAGTAGGTTTCCCTCGGGCGTACGGGCGGGGCCTTCCTCCCGGGTTCCCGCGACTCGCATCCACTCAGCGAGGCAAGCCGCTCGCGCACGCGGGAGCCATGGCTGTGCGGCGTCGTACCACAATTCTGGGCATAGGCATTCTCCTGGTGTTCTTCGCCATCGGGGCAATGATCGTTGGCCGCCTCTTGGTGGGTGGATACGTTCCTCTGGTTTCCGAGAACAGGGTCGCTATCCTGCCGGTCACCGGCATCATCGACACCGATCGGCGCGTCCTGCCGCACCTCGAGAGTTTCCGCGACGACGAATCGGTCCGCGCCTTCGTCGTCGAGATCCGGTCGCCGGGCGGCGTCGTCGGTCCCGCACAGAGCATCTACCACGAGCTGCTTCGGCTCAGGGATACCGACGATCGGCCAGTCGTGGCTTGGATTGGTGAGGTGGGTGCTTCGGGCGGATACTACGTGGCCCTTGCGTCGGACAGCATCCTGGCCCTTCCGGGCTCCATTACAGGCTCCATCGGCGTCATCATGGAGTTTCCAAATGCGCAGGAGCTGCTCCGCAAGGTGGGATTGGGCCTGGAGGTGGTTAAGAGTGGCGAGCACAAGGACCTGGGATCGCCCGTACGAGAGCTCACCGACGAGGACCGGAGAATCCTCCAGGAGCTGGTCGACGATGTCTACGGTCAGTTCGTGTCGGCGGTTGCCGACAACCGGGGGCTGCCCGAGGAGGAGGTGGTAGCGCTCGCGGACGGGAGGATCTTCTCGGGCGAGCGAGCGGTGGAGCTCGGCCTCGTCGACCGAGTGGGCACACTGCCCGAGGCGGTGGCGGTGGCGGGGCGGATGGCGGGGATTGGCGAGCGTCCGAAGACGGTCCGACCGACGCAGCGCCGCGTAGGATTGTTCGATCTCCTCAGGGGAGTCGAGGAAGCCAGGTTGCTCTCCTGGGTGAGGACCGTCATGTCGCGCTCCGGAGGCGTTCCGAGCCTCCGATACGAGTGGCCGTAGTGCGGCCGGCGAGTTAGAGAGCCGGCATAATCAACCGGGCGAAGAGGGAGCTGATTCATGACGAAAGCAGACCTTGTCGAGCAGGTGTACCAGGCCATCGGGCCCGGCGTCACCAAGAAGGACTGCGGAGCGGTTGTCGATGCCTTTCTCAACGCCGTAAAGCAGGCTCTCGCCCACGGAGAGCACATCGAGATCAGAGGCTTCGGCACCTTCAAGGTCAGGCGGCGTCGACCCCGCATGGCAAGGAATCCCCGGACAGGTGACTCGGTTCAGGTTCCGGCACGCGCGGTGCCGGTATTCAAGCCGTCCCGCCTGTTCAAGACAAAGGTCGACGCGAGCGTGTGAGCTGGTCGGGCGGGGCGTCCGGCGCACCGCCCGCGCTTACCCTCCGAAGTGGGCGGCGATCCGGGCGATCCCCTCCTCCAGCTCGGCGTCGTCCACCGAGTAGTTGAGCCGCAGGAAACCGGGTGTGCCGAAGGCCTCGCCCGGCACGCAGGCGACACCCGAATCCACCAGCAGCGACTCGGCTGCCGCGGCCGACTCCTCGGCATCAGTCAGCCGGACGTAGAGGTAGATTGCGCCCTCGGGCTCCGCAACGTCCAGGCCCGCGATTCCTCTGAGACCGGCCACGGCGGCCCGACGGCGACGGTCCAGCACCTCCTTGAATTGCGCAATGATTCTCTCACGTTCGGGAGACGAGATGACTCCCGCCGCCGCGTACTGAGACGGGCCCGCGGCGCCCGACGTCGTCTGGCTCTGGAGCGCGCTCGCCTTCCCGATCAGCTCGGGGGGGGCGACGGCGAATCCGATCCGCCAGCCAGGCATGGAAAAAGTCTTTGAGACTCCGTCCAGCAGGACCACCTTGTGGGAACGCTCCGGTACGTCGAACACCGATGGCGCCGCTTCGCCACGGTAGTAGAGTCGCCGGTAGATCTCGTCCGACAGGATCCAGATGTCGTTGCGGGCGGCCCATGCGCAGAGGTCTTCCAGGAGACCTCTATCGTAGACATGCCCGCTGGGATTGGCCGGCGAGTTGAGGAACAGGCCTCTCGTGCGAGGTGTGCGTAGCCGTTCCAGCTCCTCGAGGTCTATCCTGAACGCCCGCTGCCAGGGGGTCGGAACGACCACGGGAGCGGCGCCGGCCAATTCGACGACGGCCAGATACGTCGGCCAATAGGGCGCCGGGACGAGCACTTCGTCTCCGTCCTCGAACAGGCAGTAGGCGAGGTTGAACAGGGCCTGCTTGACTCCGGCGCTGACCAGCACGGCCGCATCCTCGCTCGGGTGCGCGGTCGTTTCCTCTACGTATCGCGCGGTTGCCTCTCTGAGTTCCGGGACACCCGGGGTCGGTGGGTAGCCGGTGCCCCGACCGTCGTGAATCGACCTCAGAGCCGCTTCCGTGGCCACAGCGGGCGTGGCGAATGAGGGCTCACCGGCGGAGAGGTCGATGACCGAGTGTCCTTCCGCCTGCATCCGCTTGGCCCGGGCCCGAAGGGCCAGCGTCGCCGACGGTACCAGTGAATCGACGTTCCTCGAGAATCGCACGATCGATACCTCGTTGCGGATGATTGTAGGAGACATCCTTGCCGGCTAACTTCCGTCAACCGCCGACGCGGCCGGCGACTGGCCTCCCGCTCGGGGGGGCGATGCGGATCATACCCGAGGCGTCGCGAAGGCGTCAAGAAGCGGAACAACGGTGAGGCCGGATGACCAGCGAGACCATTACCAGCCTGAGTCCGCAGCAGGTTCTCGAGGAAGCGAAAGACTTCTTCACTGGAGAAGGCTCCGTCTATCCCTCTACCCTCGTGGACGAAAGCGCGAGCCACGTTACCATGAGCACGTTCCGGAGTCGACTGGCCATCAGCGCGTATCCCGATCCGGCGGGGAAGGGCACGAAGGTGAGGGTCAGCACCCTTCGACGGCACGACTCGGTGGGCAAGTTCCTCTCCCTCATCGAGAGCGCCAATCCGGAGCAAGGAATGGACGAGGACTCGTGAGTGAGGCCTTCTCGGTTCGGGTACTGCTGTACGGCCGCTGCCGCGAGGCGGCGGGGACCGCGGAAATGATGGTCTCGTTGCCTCCCGGCGGCGTAGTCGGCGACCTCGTGGAGCGATTGAGTGCGGAATCAGTGGTCGGATTCGGGATGGAATCGGTCGCGGTGGCCGTGAACCGGAAACTCGCATCCCGGGATCACGCCCTGGATCCCAGTGACGAGGTGGCGGTGATTCCGCCCGTGGCCGGAGGTTGAGAGGGTTCGTGCAGGCAGACGGGCTGGACGGCTCTGAGGAGGGGCCTCGCACGATCGCCTCGGTGACGGAGGAACCCTTGACCGCCCTGGATCTTGTGTCCCTTCTGGGTACTGACTCCGACGGCGCCGTGGTTGCGTTCGAGGGACGCGTTCGGGACCACAATCGCGGTCGCCGGGTCGTTCGCCTCCACTACGAGGCGTATCCTGAGATGGCCGATGAAGTGCTGCGGGACATAGCTCGGGAGGCCCAGGCGCAGTACCCGGTGACTCAGGTCGGAATCCGCCACCGGGTAGGCACGCTCGACGTTGCGGATGTGAGCCTGGTGGTAGCTGTCGCCGCAGCCCACCGGGATCCGGCCTTCGACGCCGCGCGTTACGTCATCGAGCAACTGAAGGCGCGCCTTCCGGTCTGGAAGAAGGAAGAATACGCGGACGGATCCTCGGAGTGGGTGGAGAGCCAGCCGGTGGAGGGGGAATGAAGGACCAGTTCGGGCGGCGGATCAACTACCTCCGCATTTCGGTCACGGACAAATGCAACCTCCGTTGCACCTACTGCATGCCGCCCGAGGGCCTCGAGTGGATCGACAAGGACGAGTTTCTGACCTACGAGGAAATAGGCGCGATCGTGGGCCAGTTGGCCGGGATCGGACTCCAACGGATCCGCATCACGGGAGGCGAGCCGCTGGTCCGCCGCGACCTGCCGGAGCTGGTCCGCCTCCTTGCCTCCGTGCCCGGCATCGAGGACATCGCTCTATCCACGAACGCCGTACTTCTTCCGCAGTTCTGCGATGAACTGAGGGAAGCGGGTGTGTCACGCGTCAACATCAGCCTGGACACGCTGCGGCGTGAGCGCTTCCAGGCGATCGCACGTCGTTCGCCGAGGTTCTTTGACGCCACCATGGAGGGGATCGCGGCGGCCGAGAAGGCGGGCTTCAGACCTCTTAAGATAAACACGGTGATGCTGCGGAGCCTCAACGATGACGAGCTGTCGGACTTCGCTCTGATGACCCGGGAGCGTCCGTGGCACGTCCGGTTCATAGAGCTCATGCCCACCGGGGAGAACCTTCACCTCACCGGGAGCTTCATCGCGGCGGACGAAATCCTCCGGCGAATCCGGGAGCTAGGAGAACTGATCCCTGTTCGGGGGCCCGCCGGAAACGGCCCGGCGAAGTATTGTCAGTTCGAAGGTGCGCCGGGCTCGATAGGGGTCATCACGCCCCTCTCCCACAACTACTGCGATCGCTGCAACCGGATGCGCCTGACGGCAGACGGCAGGCTCCGCACGTGCCTGTTCGGCACCCATGAGGTGGATCTCAGGGGACCGTTACGCCGCACCGGAGACGTCCTCCCGGCGGTGGCGCGAGCCTTGGCCGACAAGCCCGAGCGCCACTGGCTGCAGCTAGGTACGGCCAAGGGAAGTGGCGGTCTAGCAGCGCTCAGTCAGGTGGGAGGCTGATCCGGACGTCCGGGATCGGACTCCCGCGCTCGAATCGAAACTATGAGCCGGCCGGCGAGCCGGGGTGGACTGGCAGATGACCTACGAGGACAGGCAGCACTACCGGCAGCAACGTGTGGCGCTGGAGGAGCTTCGGGGGCGGATCGAGTCCGGCGATCCCGAGTCGCCTCTCACGAGGAGCGAGGCGCTCGAGATCCTGGAGTTGCTGGAGCAGATGGCCGAGCGAATCAGCCCAGAGCGTTGGGACCAAACGCTGGAAGCGATCGTCGGAGAAGCGGCCCGCAGGGCCGAGATGTTGGCCGCGCGCCGGGGCTAGTAACCGGTTGCGGAATCGAGTTTTTGAGATAGCTTGAACCCTGGCGGGGCAGCGGCGAGTACCCCCTGCCGGGTCCCTCCTTACGTTTTCCGCGTCTACCCAACCTGCTGACTGGATGGTCACCGTGGACAAGATAACCGTAGTCGGCGCAGGACACGTCGGCGCAACGGCGGCGCAGCGAATTGCGGAGCGCGAGCTCGCGGGCGAAGTGGTGGTCGTCGACATCCTGGAAGGAGTGCCACAAGGCAAGGCGCTGGATCAGTGGCAATCGGGGCCCGTCGAGGGCTTCGATAGCATGGTCAGTGGAGCCCAGACCTATGAGGAGACAGGTGGATCGGGTATCTACGTAGTCACGGCGGGTCTGCCGCGTAAGCCCGGGATGAGCCGCGACGACCTGCTGGCCGCGAACACAGACATCGTGCGCTCCGTGGCGGAGCAGATCGCACGCTACAGCCCGGACTCGATCATCGTCATGGTCACGAACCCGCTTGACGTCATGTGCTACGTCGTCAAGGAAGTCACCGGGTTTCCCCGTGAGCGCGTCATGGGGATGGCCGGTATCCTGGACACCGCGCGCTTCCGCAGCTTCATCGCTATGGAGCTGGACGTGAGCGTAGAAGACATCCAGGCGCTGGTCCTCGGCGGGCACGGGGACAGCATGGTGCCTATCGTGAGTACAGTAACCGTGGGCGGAATCCCGCTGACGCAGCTCATGGCTGCGGACCGGATCGAGGCACTAGTAGAGCGAACCCGCAAAGGGGGTGGCGAGATCGTCAAGCTGCTGGGTACGGGAAGCGCGTACTACGCGCCCTCGTCGGGCGCGGTGCAGATGTGCGAAGCCATCGCTCGTGACAAGAAGCGGGTGCTGCCGTGCGCCGCCTGGTTGCAGGGTGAGTACGGGCTCAGCGATCTCTTCCTGGGCGTTCCCTGTAAGCTCGGTCGCGGCGGAATGGAAGGTGTACTGGAAGTCGAGCTCACGGATGCCGAACGCGCGGCGCTACAGAATTCGGCCGGGGCGGTACAGGAAACGATGGCCCTGGTCAGCCTCTAGCCAGGCGGGCCATACTTCTGCCGGCGGCGAGGCGGGCGGCCTGGCAGGCCGCCCGCCGCCCGCTCCGTTCCGGTTCGCTTGAACTACCTGGACTTCCTCGGGGAGTGGTACAACATCGCCTTCGTGTCCATGACGGCGGCTGGGATGGCGTGCGCCGGGTACGGAAGGCTGCGGGGCCGCGATCTGTTTGGTTGGGCGGCGGGTCTTATCGCCGCGGGAGTGGTCGGACTCACCTGGAACGGAGCCATTCACGACCTGGCGCTCGGGTCGCCGGCGCCGCGGTTCCCCCTCGTCTTGCTTGTCTCCGCCGCGATCGGCGTTCTGTTCGGCCAGTGGGCGGCACGGTTTCGGAATCGACATTTCAGGCCGATTAGGGGCGTCAGCTTCAACCGCCCGGGACACGAGGAGGTGGAAGCCCTCATCGTGAGCCGCGATACAGGTCCGGAGCCGGGCTCGGGCCGAGCTCAGTGGCAGGATGAAAGGGGAACTCTCCATCTCGTGCACGTGCACACGTCGGGCGAGGGTCTCGGCTTCGGAACAAAGGTGAGGCTGGTCCAGTTCGACGCCGAGACCGAATCCTACCTGGCCGTTCAGCTTCCAAGAAAGGGTCGCTGGAAGGGGGACGGCAGGGGAGAGGACGCTCCTCCCCGCCCGTCGGTGTGACCTGGGGCCACCTGGAGTCGTCTTACTGTCGAGCTATTGCAGGGACGACGAACCGGCCGGCGCTGCGCTCCGGCCTTTTCCGGGGAGGGATCAATGCGTACTGGAATCCAAAACGTGTTACTGACGACGCTGGTGGTGGCCGGTCTCGCAGCGTGTAGTGACAACCCCACGGGTCTGGACAGCGGTTCACCCGTCGGCGACGCGCCCGTCGATCTCAGCGTCAACTCAGATATGGAGCTCCAGGTATCCGGCGACGACGTGCTGGCCGAGGTAGTTGTGGAGGACATGCTTCTCAGCATGGATTCTCCGCCCGATGGCGCGGGCACGCCGTTCGCCGAGGCGCGGACCTGCTTCCGAGACGCCCGAACGCTGCTTCGGGTTGGTGACGAGGAGGGCGCGAAGGCACAAGCTGAGGAGTGCCGCAGGATGCTCCTGGAGGTGCTCATCGCGGAGCGTGGCGAGGAAGCCATCGACGAGCTCCGGGACCGAGTCGTCTTATTGTTGGAGCGCCTGGAGGAGGCCGATGACGAGTTCGAGCGGCTGGCAGACCTGAAGGACAAGATCCAGGGGCTTCTGGACGAGGCCGACTCGTTCCTGGCGGACGGTGATCTGGTCAGCGCCGGCGAGCGGTTGGTGCTTGCCCTGCAGTGTGCCGACCGGATGCGGCACCGACACCGCGAGTTCATTCACAATCCAGAGACCTTCGCGCGGTTCGCCATGGCCCGTGGTGTCGAGGCCGTGAAACTGGCCTACGGCGTGATCGAGGAGCCCACGCTCAAGCAGGAGCGTGTCCTGTTCCACGCGGAAGAGCTGCTGAGGCGTGCCCAGTTCGCCTTCGAGCACGGCGCCAACAGGAGGGCCGTCGTACTGGCCCGCCGGGCCGAGGGCAGGGCCCTGTTCGCGGTCCTCGAGTGCGAGCGACCCACCGTCGAGGACGCCATGATGCTGCTGGATCTAGCCGACAGGATGATCGCGGCCGCAGAGGAAGCGATCGGCGAGAATCCGACTCCGCACCAGCAGGCTCTGCTGCACCGCGCCATCCGGCTCAGGGACGCCGGAGCACAGGCGATCAACACGTGGCACTGGCGTGGCGTGGGTCTTCTCTGGCGAGCGGCCGTCTTGGCCGGGATCCTGGTTCCCGACTCCGACGCGTAGGTCCACGTCCATCGGGTTGACGCCACGGACCTCGGCCCCCGAACGTTGGAAGCTTCTTCAGGGTCAAACAGAACAGGGACGGCGTCTGCCGCCCCTGTTCTGTTTCACCCTCCGCCGGCCACACGTCGCTTCGAGAGCAGAGACGGGCGGTATGACCCGAGTCTCAGGTGATGGGAAGCTCTGCCTCGAGCAGGGCCCGGGCCACGTTGATCTCCGGCTTGTCACTCAAGTCGAGACGCTTTGGCTTCTCCAGCGGCGACCACTTGGTGTCGTACAGAACCTCTACCGTCGGGCGAAGGACATTCAACGGGTTGGTCGCCACGACCTGGGCGATCTCGCCGGTGCTCAGCTGGACGTAGCTGTCGAGGGGGAACGCAGAAATCTCGTTCACCAGGGCAGCCACGACCCGGGGCTCGAAGTACTCATCCTGCATTCCCACTACCGTTTCGAGCGCTTGGAGACCGGTGTAGGGAGAGCGGTAGGTGCGGGGGTGGGAGAGGGCCTCGAAGACGTCAGAGACTCCTAGGATTTGCGCTACCGGATCGATCTGGCTGGCCACCAGGCCTGCCGGGTACCCCTGCCCCCGGGACCGCTCATGCTCGTGGAGGATCGCATCCTGAAGCCAGCGGTAGTCGGCCCCCAGATCCTCGAGCAAGTCTGCGCCGTATTCGGGGTGGCGCCTGAGCTCGGCCACCTCGTCGTCGGACAGTGCCGTCGGCTTGCGAATCAGCTCGTCGGGCAGGCGTGCCATGCCCAGGTCGTGAAGGAGGCCGGCCTGGATTACCCGAACGACGTCTTCAACCGGGAGGGCCATTCCCATGGCGACCTTGCCGCCTATGATGGCCACGTTCACACAATGGCTGGCCAGATCGTAGACTTCATGGGGCTCCAGCGAGCGGTTTACCAGCGCGTTGTGGTACAGGAGATCGGTGTGAATCTCCTCAGCGAGGATGCGGCTGCGGGCCGGGTCGGGCATCTCCCCGCGGCGGGCTCGCTCCAGCATCGTCGCGGCGAAGGCGCGCGCTTCCTCGTACAGACGGTTGGGAGTGAGGGGGCGGGGCAGCCTGGCCTGAATACTGTCCGGCCCTGGATCTGGCTCCGCAGTCGGCCCTGCCTCCACCAGGTGTCGAACGAGCGCCGTGAGAGTTTCGCCGGCGAACGGCCGGGCCAGATAGTGGGCGACCTCCTGATCTGGCAACACCTCGCTGGTGTCCGCGCCGGGCGGTAGGAGGAGCAGTAACTGGGGCGCATCTGAATCGGCGTGAGCGGCCACCACTCGCTGGACCGCCTCCTCGTCGCCCTCGCCATCGACGACGAGCAGAGCGGTGGACGGAACGTGGGCAAGCCGTTCAGCCTCCGCCGCGTCCCCACAAAGGGCGGACCGAAACGGAAGCCGGGCGATAGCCGCTCGGGTGATCCGATCGAGCTCCTCCCGGCCGGCCAGGAGAACGACGGCCATCGTCCCTTGATTCCCGCGCCCCGGGTTGTCCTGTTTCTCGCTCATTCGCGCTTTCACCGCCTTCCTTCCGGCTCCGCCGCAGATGCGACGGGCCGATGTGCTTCGACGTGGCAAGTTTCGGACTCGCGCCACCGCCGCGCGACCCTCATCTTCGCCTCATGTCCCGGATATTCCTTCTTCTGGCCTCGATTTCCGCTCTCCTCGGCGTTGCCGGAGGCGCGTTCGGTGCCCACTTGCTGAGTGCTTGCATCCCGCCAGATCTGCTAGCGGTCTACGAGACCGGCATTCGCTACCAGCTCGTCCACGCTCTGGCGATGGCACTGGTGGCCCTGGCTGCCGATCGCTGGCCGGACAGGCTATGGGCCCGTGCCGGCTGGCTGTTCGCGAGCGGGACCGTTCTCTTCTCAGGCAGCCTGTATGCGCTCAGCCTTTCCGGAATCCGGTGGCTGGGTGCGATCACACCCCTGGGCGGCATCTGTTTCCTCGTTGGCTGGCTCTTCTGCGCAACAAGCGTGGCCCGCTCCGTCCGGTAGCGGGACGGGGCCTGTTACAGGCGCGGAGGCGTGACGCCCGTCTGTCCTTGGTACTTACCCTTCTTGTCTGCGTAACTGGTCTCGCAGTCCTCGTCGGACTCGAAGAACAACACTTGAGCGATTCCCTCGTTCGAGTAGATCTTGGCGGGCAGTGGTGTCGTGTTGCTGATCTCGAGCGTGACAAAACCCTCCCACTCCGGTTCGAAGGGCGTAACGTTCGTGATGATTCCGCATCTCGCATACGTGCTCTTTCCGACGCAGATCGTGAGCACGTTGCGTGGTATCCGGAAGTACTCGATGGAGCGCGCGAGGGCGAAAGAGTTGGGTGGAATGATGCACTCGGCTCCTTCGTACTCGAGGAACGACCTCTCGTCGAACGCCTTCGGATCCACAACGGGAAACAGGGCGTTATGAAATATGCGGAACTCGTCCGCTACCCTCATGTCGTATCCGTAGCTGCTGACACCGTATGAGATCGCACCGTCGCGGACTTGGTTCTCCGCGAAGGGCTCGATCATCGCGTGCTCGAGGGCCATGTGCCGGATCCAGCGGTCACTCTTTATGCTCATGTCTCGGCTCTTTCGCCTACGCTGTGTGAGGTCAGCTCCAGCAGTCGTCTGGCCACTTCGTCGGGTCGCTCCTCTGGCAACCCGTGGCCGCAGTCGGGCAGCACCGCACATTCGGCGCCGAGTTGGCCAGCCCAGGCCTTGGCCGTCGCCGCCGGGATTCGCCGATCCAGGGCGCCAGTGAGCACGGCCGACGGTACCCCGGCCATCGGCGCGCAGCCCCCGACTTCCGAGGGGTGCCAGTCCCGGAGCGCACCGGCCAGAGACCAAGCGCGCTCCGGGACTTCGTAGGGTCCGGAGTATCTCTCTACCGTCGCTGCGTTCACATGGGCCGGGTTGGCATACACCCGACGCTCGAGGATATAGCGAGTGAGCGGGCGACGGAAAAGGCGGAGCAGGCGTGACGCGATTCCGCGCAGTCGTTGGAGGCGAAGAAGCTCTAGGACCCACGGGCGGTTTATGGCTGGGGAGACGGGCGAGATGAGAAGAAGCCCGCGGACAGGGCGGCGGGCTGCCACCGCCACGGCGATCGCCGCCCCGTGCGAGTGCCCCACCAGCACCGGCCGTTCGAGCCCCAGCTGGTCCAGTAGCCGCTCGACTCTCTCCGCTTCGTCGACCAGTCGGAAGCTCGCACCCGCCCCCGCTGGCGAAGCGCCGCGGCCAACAAGGTCGGGAGCGACGGTGAGAACGGTGGGCGGAAGAAGCTCCAGAAGCCGGTCCCATGTCGACCGGTTGGCGCTTAGCCCGTGCAATAGCAGCACAGGGATACCGGCTCCTCGGAGGCCCGCTACGAGGCTTCCACCCGTCACGGGAACCGAGATCGTACCAGAGGTCGGGGTCTCGATCATCCGACGGCCATCAGGGGTCTGGAAATGGCTGTAATACCAGCATAATAGCAGGTCTTGCGGCCTGCCGCCGGCCGCTTGACGCCGAAAGGCGAGCCGCGCTATAATCGGCCCGGCAAGTGAACATTTTCACAAGGTGTCTGCACATCTGATGACACAGACATACCTCGGCATCGCGGTTCTGTTCGTCTTCGGACTCCTGATGTCTGCAGTCTTTGTCGCTTCGTCCCACCTGGCGAGCCAGTATCGGCCGACGCCTGCCAAGTCGTTGCCCTACGAGTCGGGAATCGACCCGCTCGGTGATACACGCGAGCGCTTCTCCGTGAAGTTCTATATCGTCGCGATGCTGTTCATCGTCTTCGACATCGAGGTCATCTTCTTTCTACCCTGGGCAGCGATCTACAGGGACCTGGGCCTCTTCGGCCTGATCGAGATGTTCATCTTCATCGTCATTCTGGCGGTGGGCCTCGCCTACGCCTGGCGGAAGGGTGCTCTGGAATGGGATTGAGGTGATGGCGGACAAGAGAAGGACACTGCCGACGGTGGGGGCGAGGGGATCGCGCCAACTCGACACCGGGGCACCTGTCTCGTGGATCACCACGCGCGTGGACGCCCTCGTCAACTGGTCTCGACGCAATTCGTTGTGGCCGATGCCGATGGGCACGGCCTGTTGCGCCATCGAGATGATGGCGACCGCGGCGTCGAAGTACGACATCGCGCGCTTCGGCGCCGAGCGCTTCTCATACAGCCCGCGACAGGCGGACCTGATGATCGTGGCGGGTCGGGTGACGTACAAGATGGCTCCGGTAGTGCGTCGCCTATGGGACCAGATGCCGCAGCCAAAGTGGTGCATCTCGATGGGCGCCTGCGCGAGCTCCGGAGGGATGTTCGACAACTACACGATCGTGCAGGGGGTCGACCAAATCGTTCCGGTGGACGTCTACGTCCCCGGATGCCCGCCCAGGCCGGAGAGCCTTCTGTACGCCCTGATGATGATTCAGGAGAAGATCAAGGGCGAATCGCTCTCCAACCCGCTGTACCGGGCTGAGAGCCCGGAGTCCGTCGGCGAGCCCAACCTCCCCCCGGAGACGATCGAGCTGGTGGCGCAGCCGTTCGGCAACTCGACCCGGCAGAACCGGGCTAGCGGTATCGAATCCACGACGGCCGTTCAGCGGTCTCGCGACCGGCGTGAGAGGCTTCTGGAGCATCAGGACTGAAGAATGGCCCCGACCGCGGCAACCGAACAGAGCCCGGAGCTGATTCTCGGAACGCCTCCCCCGGACGCGGGCGTCGACTCGCATTCCTCCGTACTGGCTATCCGGACGCGCTTCCCCGAGGCGGTACGGCAGGTGAACGCCGATGCCACGGGCGTTCCGGTCGTGACGATCGATCCTTCGAGCGCTTACGACGTACTGGCTTTCCTCAGGCACGACGCCGAGCAAGCGTACGCGCTGCTACTCGACGTAATGGGTGCCGATCTGGGTGGTGATACGGGGATCCGCGTTTGGTACCAGCTCTGGTCCATGAAGCACGGGCGGCTCCTGCGGATCGTCTGTCCGCTGCCGCGGGAGAACCTCAGCGTCAGCAGCGCCGTGCCGCTTTGGGAATCGGCCAACTGGCTGGAGCGCGAGGTGTACGACATGTTCGGGGTCCACTTCGCCGGGCACCCTGATCTCCGCCGCATTCTGATGCCTGAGAACTACGACGAGGGCTTTCCACTGCGGAAGGACTTTCCGCTGCGCGGCCGCTTCAGCCGATCGGAGCAGGTCCGGCGAGCGCTCGATCGCGGCGCAGAGGACGTGTACGCACGCGAAGAGCTGGCAATGGCGGGTGAGCTGCCGGGAGAGAGCACCGAGGGCCTGACGCCGTTCGGACCTCTCGGGGAGTCCGCAACGGCTGACGGCCTCGAAGGGGAGACCATGGTCCTCAACATGGGTCCCCAGCACCCCGCCACCCATGGCGTGCTGCGCCTCGTGCTGCAGCTTGATGGCGAAACAATCCTTCGCTGCATACCCCACATCGGATACCTCCACACGGGCTTCGAGAAGACGTGCGAGTACCGCGAGTGGAATCAGGTGATCCCTTACACGGATCGGATGGACTACCTGGCGCCGATGCTCTATAACATCGGATACGCGCTGGCGGTGGAAAGTCTCCTGGACGTGGAGGTGACACCTCGCTGCCGGGTGGTACGGCTGATTCTGTGCGAGCTGAACCGCATCCTCGGCCACCTGCTGTGGCTGGGTACCACGGCGATCGACCTGGGCGCTCTGACGGTATTCCTATACACCTTCGAGGAGCGTGAGCGGATCTACAACCTTCACGAGGCGTACTGCGGCGGGCGGGTTACGACGTCGGTCTCCCGTATCGGGGGGATGGTGGCCGACCTCCCGGTGGGGTGGGACGAGGCGTGCCGGGATTTCGTCGATACGCTGCCGGCAACTCTGGACGAGGCCGAGAGGCTGCTCACGAAGAACTCGATCTGGCTGGCTCGCACGGTCGACGTCGGGAGGCTGGAGGCGGACACCGCGATCCAGTACGGGTTGACCGGTCCGAACCTCCGGGCCAGCGGCGTGGCCTACGACGTTCGCAAAGCCCGGCCGTACCTGGGCTACGACGAATTCGACTTCGACGTTCCGGTCGGCTCCGAGGGCGACACGTACGACCGGTATCTGGTCCGCATCGAGGAGATGCGGCAGAGCGTCCGGATCATCCAGCAAGCTCTGCATCGGCTGCCCGAAGGGCCGATCAACGTCGATGACCCGACCGTGATCCTGCCGTCCAAGAGCGCTGCGATGTCTTCCATAGACGCGATGATCTCGCACTTCAAGCTGGTCATGGAGGGCCTCCAGGTTCCGCCCGGAGAAGTGTGGTACTCGATAGAGGCATCCAAGGGCGAGCTGGGCTTCGGCCTCATATCGGATGGCGGTTCGAAGCCTGTTCGGTGCCGCTTCCGCGGCCCGTCCTTCGTCAACATGTCGATTCTCCCCTATCTGGTGGAGGGGAGCCTGGTCGCGGACGTTACGGCGATCAACGCGTCGCTGGATATCGTTCTCGGCGAGATCGACAGGTGAGCGAAATCAGCCCGGCCCCGAGATGGAGGTTCGCGTCGTTGCCGGAGGCAAAACACGCGTTGCTGGATATCGTTCTCGACGAGATCGACAGGTGAGCGCGAAGAAGAGTATCCACCCTGCGGTCGTGAGCGCACAGCCCTTCCAGGTGGCGGATCTACGTCCCACCGAGAAGCTGTTCGATGACGACGAGGGAAAGGACCGCCTCTCCAAGGCGCTGAGCCGTTATCCGGAAAGGCGTGCCGCCCTCCTGCCGATGCTGGGCTACGCGCAGGAACGGAACGGGTGGGTGTCTCCGCATGCGATGAAGGAGATAGCGGATGCGCTGGACCTTACGCCCGCCTACGTCCAGTCGGTGGCCACTTTCTACACCATGTACAACAAGCGCCCGGTGGGAAAGCATCTGATCCAGGTTTGCACCTGCATCTCGTGCTTCCTGAATGAGGGCGAAGAAGTTTTCGAGCGGTTCCTGGAGAAGACCGGAACGAGGCCGGGGGAGATCTCCGAGGACGGGGAGTACACCGTCATCGAGGCGGAATGCCTCGGTGCGTGCGGCTTCGCGACGGCGGTCCAGGTGAACGACAGGTACTTCGAGGACGTGAAACCGGGAGACGTTCCGGCCGTTCTCGAGCAGCTCGACGACTAGAGAAGCCGATTCATGGGCTATCCATACAGTCACGATCTTGAGACCGTGACCCTGCTCTCCTGCCACTTCGGAGAGGAGGAGGCGCGCACCCTCGCGGGCTGGAAGGAGCGCGGAGGCTACAAGGCGCTCCAGAAGGCCCTCGATATGGAGCCCCAGGCGATCAGCGCGGTCGTAAAGGACTCCGGTCTCCGCGGTCGCGGTGGCGCCGGCTTTCCGACAGGCCTCAAGTGGAGCTTCATGCCGCAGGAGCCCGACGGGCCGCATTACCTGTGCTGCAACGCGGATGAGAGCGAGCCTGGAGCCTTCAAGGACCGCGAGATCTTGCGCTGGGTGCCTCACCTGCTCATCGAGGGCTGCCTCATCGCAGCTCGCGCGATAGGTGCGGAGCACGCCTACATCTATGTGCGGGGCGAGTTCTTCCCGTTCAGTACCATTCTCGGCGACGCGGTCGTCGAGGCCTACGAGGCTGGCTACATCGGCGAGAACATCCTGGACTCGAGCTGGAGCTGCGACCTGACGGTGCACATTGGCGCGGGGGCGTACATCGCCGGTGAGGAGACCGGGCTGATGAACTCTCTGATGGGCGGACGCGCCGAGCCCTGGATCAAGCCCCCGTTCCCAGCGCAGGCGGGTGTCTTCGGTCGACCGACGACCGTGAACAACGTCGAGACCCTTGCGGCAGTGCCGATGATCCTGCTCGAAGGCCCCGACTGGTATCGCCAGTGGGGAACCGAGAAGACCCCGGGGACGAAGCTGTGGTGCTGTTCGGGCAACCTCCTGCGGCCCGGAAACTACGAGCTGGCCCTTGGAGGGCCGCTCAAGGACATCATATACGAGGTGTGCGGCGGAGCTCCCGACGGAAAGAAGGTGAAAGCCGTGATCCCGGGCGGATCGTCAACGGCGATGCTGACGGCCGACGAGCTGGACGTGGAGACGACGTACGAGGCGATGATGGAGGCGGGGACGGCCCTAGGGACGGCCTCGCCGATCGTGTTGGACGAGGACGCCGACGTAGTCCGATCGATGCGCCGTATCGCCCAGTTCTACGCCCACGAGTCGTGCGGCCAGTGCGTCCAGTGCCGCGAGGGAACCGTGTGGGTGGCCAAGATCCTTCACCGCATAGAGTTGGGCGAGGGCGAGCTGTCCGATATCGACACGCTCTACCACCTGTGTGACCAGCTTACGGGACGGACGATCTGCCCTCTGGCCGACAGCGTCGTGTTCCCGCTCCGCTCATCGCTTGACAAGTTCAGGGGTGAGTACGAGCGACTGATCCGCAACGGATCTTGACTGACACCCAGCGAATCCGCCACGGATGAACGAGTCGAAGAAGGGAACGATAACGCTCACCATCGACGGGGTCGAAGTCGGCGTCCCGCCGGGCGAGACGGTTCTGCAGGCCGCCGAGCACGCCGGGGTCGTCGTGCCGCACTACTGCTACCACCCGGGCATCCCCAGCCGGCCGGCGCAGTGCCGCATGTGCCTCGTGGAAGTCGAGGGCCAGCCCAAGCTGCAGCCGTCGTGCGTGATGCCGGTTCAGGAAGGCATGGTGGTGCGCACCGACAGCGAACAGGCGCAGGTGGCCCGGAAGTCGGTCATCGAGTTCCTGCTGCTCAACCACCCCCTCGATTGTCCAATCTGCGATGCGGCCGGACAGTGCATGCTCCAGGACTATGCGTTCGAGACGGAGCAGCTCAGGAGCCGCTATGCCGAAGCCAAGGTGGTGCTCGGACGGGACCGGATAGCGGACGACATCCTATACTTCGGCGACCGGTGCATCATCTGCACGCGCTGCGTCCGCTTCATGGAAGAGGTGGCGGGGGACAACAGCCTGATAGTGGCGCAGCGGGGTCACAAGGCCTACATCGACACGTTCCCCGGCGCAGTGCTCGACAACCCGTTCCGCGGCAACATAGTCGATGTCTGCCCGGTTGGAGCGTTGGTCCACGAGGATTTCATCTTCAAGGCGCGGGCGTGGGACATGGACTCGGCGCCGAGCGTGTGTCCCGGCTGCTCCACGGGCTGCAACGTCGAGATCAACGTTACGGAGAATCAGATCGTCCGGGTCAAGCCACGCTTCAATCCGGAGGTGAACGCCTACTGGATGTGTGACTACGGTCGCAAACACCTCGTGATGGCCAATCGCGGACGTCGGGCAGACAGGCCGTTGGTTCGGCGGAACGGAGAGCTCGAGGCCGTCGGTTGGCATGAGGCCCTGGAGTGGGTCGCCACTCGGCTCCCGCAGAACGGACCTGGATCCGCCGTGGTGTCGGCCGCGGAGTCGTGCGAGAGCTTGTTCTACCTGAGGAGCCTCCTGTCGCGGATGGGCATCAACGGTGGAACATTCAGGGCCGGGTCGGGCGAGGAAGCGAGCCTCGCCGGATTCCCGAAGCTGCGGCTGCGCGCGGAGAGAGCGCCGAATGTGGCTGGCGCCGAGCTGTTCGGGTTCCAGCGGGAGGACTCGGTGCCGGACTGCCGGGACGGAGACACTCTGGTCGTGATGGGCGAGAGGCTCACCGATCTGCCAGAGGACTACGGAAGCGCAGCCGGCTTCTTCCTCTATGTTGGGTCGCATGTCGAGCTGGCGGCCTCGAGCGCGTCGGCGATTCTTCCCGTGACGACGTTCGTGGAGATGGAAGGATCGTTCGTGAATTTCGATGGGCGGCTCCAGCGGTTTCATCAGGCCCTGCGACCGGCGGGCGTCGCCAGGCCTGCCTGGATGATCCTGAGTCGACTTCTTTCAATGCTCGGCGAGGCCGAAGGCGTGCTCGACGTGCGAGCGGCGTTCGCCGCAATGTCGGCTGCCACACCGGCCATGGGAGACCTGTCGTGGGAAAGCCTGGGGCTCAGGGGTGAACGCATCGCCGAGGCCGGCACGACGGCCGCGACAGGAGAGTAGGGGACGGAATGGAAGCGGTGAGCGGAACGGCCTTCGTCGTCTCCACGGTCCTCAAGACTGCCGTCTTCTTCGTCGTCCTCCTGCTGATGGTCGCTCTCTCGACGTACGCGGAGCGCAAGGTCGCGGGATTCATCCAGGACCGGAGCGGTCCGAATCGAGTCGGCCCGCTCGGGTTGTTTCAGGTCGTGGCGGACGCCCTCAAGTTCATCCTGAAGGAAGAGGTAGAACCCGGCGCCGCTCACCGGAAATTCTTCTTCCTGGCCCCGGTCCTGGCGTTCGTTCCGGCGGTCGTGTTGTTCGGAGTCATTCCGTTTGGGTCTCCTCTCCCGACCCCGTGGGGAATGGTCGACATGATCGTCGCCGACGTGCCGATCGGTTTTCTCTACGTGCTGGCCATCGCGTCGCTGGGTGTGTACGGCGTGGTCATTGGCGGGTGGGCGTCGAACAGCAAGTACTCGTTCCTTGGCGGCCTGCGGGGCTCCGCCCAGATGATCAGCTACGAGATCGGGCTCGCGATGAGCCTGGTACCGGTGCTGATGCTCGCGGGCAACGTGCAGATGCCGGCTCTGGTGGCGATGCAGCAGGGATACACGGAGGGACCCGCTACGTATGGGGTCTGGTTCTTGCTTCCCCTGCTGATGTCCGCCTTCTTCCTCTTCGTGTCGGGACTGGCCGAGACGAACCGGGTTCCGTTCGATCTACCGGAGGCCGAGGCAGAGCTCGTCGGCGGGTTTCACACCGAGTACTCCTCGATGAAGTTCGGCATGTTCTACCTCGGTGAGTACGCACACCTGATCACGACCGGCGCCCTCGTCACCGTGTTCTTTCTCGGCGGCTGGGACATCCCGTTCTGGCAGGGAGACAACATCAGGGTGCTGGCCGATGGAACCGTGGTCGGCGAACCGACCTGGTGGAAGACGCTTCTTACTCTGGCTTCGTTCGGCGTGAAGACGGTGTTCATCGTCTTCGTGTTCATGTGGATCCGGTGGACGATTCCCAGGTTCCGGTACGACCAGTTGATGGACCTGGGCTGGAAGGTGTTTCTCCCGGCCCTCATGGGTTACATCATGCTCACCGCTCTCGTCGTGTACCTCCTGGACTCGGCGGGAATCGAGGTGGGTCTGCTTTATTCCGGCGGGCTGTTCGCGGTTAATCTGATGCTCATGCTGCTCTTCCTGTTTGTGCTCGATCGGGGTGCCCTGGTGAGCGGCGCCACGGCGAAGACGCGGCGGAGCCCGCGTGAGCTGGCGGCGGAAATCGAACGGTTGAGAGCGAGGAAGGCCGAGTAATGCCGGGAACCGTGAAGGTCATCGAGCGACCCGTCAGTCAGGGTTCCTACGTCCGGGCCATCACGAAGGGACTCGGGGTCACTCTCGGGCACTTCCTCAGGCCCAAGAAGGTCACGCAACAGTACCCGGATGAGAAGTGGGAGCTGTCGCCCCGCCTGCGCGGAACGCATCGCATGGCGACGCACGAGGACGGGCGGGCCAAGTGCGTCGGTTGCGGCCTCTGCCCCACGGTGTGTCCGGTAAACTGCATCAAGCTGATCCCGGCCGAAGACGAAAACGGCGAGCGCTACGCCGCCGTGTACGAGATCGACGAGTTCCGCTGCATATTCTGCGGCTTCTGCCAGGAGGTGTGCCCCGTCGAGGCGATTCACCTTGGGGTCCATTACGAGAACGCCGAGTACAGCCGCGAGCGCTGGGTCTACGACCTCGAACGGCTGACCGCGCTCGACCATCCGGTCACGGCGCTCTGGGATCCCGCCGACCCGACGTCTGAATGATCGTCGACTTCTTCTTCGTTCTGTTCGCGGTCATGGCGGTAGGCGGAGCGATCGCCATGGTGGCTGCCCGTAACCCGGTAGCGAGCCTGCTGTACCTGGTGCTGTCGTTCTTCGCTCTGTCGGGGATCTTCGTTCTTCTCGGCGCCCATTTCATCGCGGCGGTCAACGTTATCGTCTATGCCGGGGCCATCCTGGTCCTCTTCCTGTTCGTGATCATGCTCCTGAACCTGGGGCACCGGAGGAAGCGAGACTTCCGCGGCGCGGTCTACCGCATCGTCGCGATAATCTCGGGCGGAGCGGTGTTCGGCCTGCTCGCGACCATGTTGCGGCGCGGCGAAGAGACGGCGATGGCGGGAGGAATGGGAAGAGAGGCGATGGAGGCGCTGCTTCGCTCGCGGGGAGCGGTAGGCGCGGTTGCCGACCCCCTCTTCCGCAGCTACCTGGTCCCGTTCGAGATCACCTCGTTGCTGCTGCTGGTCGCGATAGTCGGGGCCATCGTGCTGGCGCGGCGGAGGGCACCCTGAGGCCCGCATGGATATAGAAGGCTACTCCCTGGTTCTGAGCGCGCTGCTGTTCGGCATCGGAGTCGCCGGCGTCCTCCTGCGCCGCAACGCGATCATCATCTTCATGTGTGTGGAGCTCATGCTCAACGCCGTGAACCTGACACTGGTCGCGTTCTCCCGTACGCTCGGCATCGAGGGCCAGGTCTTCGTGTTCTTCGTGATGGCCGTAGCGGCGGCGGAAGCTGCCGTCGGACTCGCTATCATCATAGCCATCTTCAGGCATTACGAGCTGGTTGATGTCGACCGCTTCAACCTCTTGAAATGGTGAATCTTCTAGAGGCCGTCCTGCCGGTCGTACAACAGGCGGAGCACGCCGCCGGCGACTTCGTTCCGTTGTTGCCCGGGCTCATCCTGCTTCTGCCGCTCGCCGGGGCGGCGATCAACGGTCTGGGAGCCTTCCTGTGGCGGGAGAACAGGACGATCCCGAGCGTCGTAGGCCCGATGGCGATCATCGGTGCCTTCCTGGTCGTCCTCGTCAACTTCTTCGCCATGCGAGCCGTGGGGCCGCACGATCCGGCCATCGTGAGCTACTGGACGTGGATGGCCGCGGGCGACCTTTCCATAGGCGTCGACCTGCAGTTCGATCAGCTCTCGGTGCTGATGATGCTGATCGTTACCGGCGTCAGCTCCGTGATCCACGTGTACAGCGTGGGCTACATGGGCGAGGACCCGGGTTACTCCAGATACTTCTCCTACCTGAACCTGTTCGTGTTCTTCATGCTCGTCCTCGTCATGGCGGCGAATTTCCCGGTCATGTTCGTGGGTTGGGAAGGGGTGGGACTCTGCTCCTACCTGCTGATCGGCTTCTGGTACGAGAACATGGACTTCGCCAGTGCGGGGAAGAAGGCTTTCATCGTCAACCGGATCGGTGACTTCGGCTTTCTGGTAGCGATGTTCCTCATCTTCACGCACTTCGGAACTCTGAGCTTCACGGGCGTGTTTGGACCGGCACCGGAAACGCTCGTGTACGGAGGGGCGGTGGTGACGCTGATCACACTTCTCCTCTTCCTCGGGTGCACCGGCAAGTCGGCGCAGATACCGCTTCACGTGTGGCTCCCGGACGCCATGGCGGGGCCGACACCTGTTTCGGCGCTGATCCACGCGGCCACGATGGTGACCGCGGGCGTCTACCTGGTTGCCAGAGCGGGGGTCCTGTTCGCGCTGGCGCCCGTCTCCCAGGCCGTGGTGGCGGCGGTGGGGGCGGGAACCGCCCTGTTCGCCGCAACGATCGCCACGCAGCAGTACGACATCAAGAAGGTCCTGGCCTACAGCACGGTCTCGCAATTGGGGTACATGTTTCTGGGGGTCGGAATCGGAGCCTTCACGGCGGGAATCTTCCACCTGATGACCCATGCCTTCTTCAAGGCACTCCTTTTCCTGGGTTCCGGGGCGGTGATTCACGCAATGCACCACGCGTTCCATTCGACCGACCGCCACGAGGACCCGAATGACATGCGCAACCACGGCGGCCTCAAGGCCTTCATGCCGATCACCGCCGCCACCATGTGGATCGCCACCCTGGCCATTTCAGGTATCTTCCCGCTCTCCGGCTTCTTCTCCAAGGACGAGATCATCTGGAGCTCCGGTACGTACGGGTACACGCTCCTGTGGGTGGTGTCGGTCGTCGCCGCTCTGCTCACCGCCGGCTACATGACCCGGCTGATGGTGATGACATTCCACGGCGACAACCGCATGGGCGACGATGTTCGGCCACACCTGCGTGAGGTGCCGGCCGTGATGTGGGTTCCGCTGGCCATTCTGGCCGTGCTGTCGGTGGTGGGTGGTTGGGTGAACATCCCCGAGGCGCTCCCGGCGATTCCGGCCGTCGGTGCGCTGCACCACTGGCTCGAGCCGGTGTTCGAGCCGGCGCGGCACGTCATGGCAGAGCACGGATTCCAGCAGGCGCACTCGGCTCCGCTGGGCGGAGGCGAAGCGCTGTGGGCCGTGGCGGCGACGGGCGCCGCGGCGCTGGTGATCATTCTGACTTTCCGGGCCCTAATGCGCCGGAAGTACGTGCCCGCGGAAGAGGCGGCCGAGCCCGCGGGGGTGGCCGCGGTTCTGTACAACAAATGGTACATCGACGAGCTGTACGACCGAGTCGTTGTGCGGCCGCTGCTAGCCCTGTGGAGAGCCTGCTGGCGAATCGTGGACGAGGGTCTCATCGATGGCACCTTGGACGCTTTGGCTTCGGGCACCCGAATGGTCGGTTGGGTGGGGAGCCTGTTCCAGACGGGCCGTGTCGCCGGGTACATGTTCTGGTTCGTGACCGGCGTCATCGTCATACTGGCGGCTTTCCTGCTGTGAACGACTCGCTGAGCGATTAGAGCGTTGAGCACTTTCTTCGAAAGTCACTGGGTTCTGGATCTGCTGCTGCTGGTACCGCTGGCGGGAGGGGCTCTCTGCCTGGCGGTTCGAGAGGAGCAGGCCAAGCACGTCGCCCTGGCCACGAGCGTCGTGACCTTCGCTCTCTCTCTGCCGCTGTTCTGGGTCTTCCGAGAGGGAACGGCGGCCCTCCAGAACTACGTATCCGTTCCCTGGATCGAGTCGTGGGGCATCGGCTATACGGTGGGGATCGACGGAATTTCCCTGCTGATGGTGCTTTTAACGACGTTTGTGACGCCGCTCGCCATCCTTGGTTCGTACAGCTACATCCAGCGCAATCAGCGGGCTTACTACGCCATGATGTTGCTGCTCCTCATGGCGATGCTGGGCGTCTTCGTGGCCCTGGACCTGTTCCTCTTCTTCGTGTTCTGGGAGATCATGCTGATCCCGATGTACTTCATTATCGGGGTCTGGGGCGGCAAGCGGCGGATCTACGCCGCGGTAAAGTTCTTCCTCTTCACAGCGATCGGATCGCTGCTGATGCTGGTTGCCATCGTCGTGATGGTCTACCTGTATTACCGGCAGTTCGGCGTCATAACGTTCGCCTACAACGAGATCGTTCAGCTTCCAATCGCGCGTGACCTCCAGTTCTGGCTATTCGCGGCCTTTGCCCTGGCATTCGCGATCAAGGTACCGCTGTTTCCGGTGCACACCTGGCTTCCGGACGCTCACGTCGAGGCGCCCACGGCGGGCTCGGTGATCCTGGCCGGCGTGCTGCTGAAGATGGGAACATACGGCTTCCTCCGGTTCGCCCTGCCGTTCTTCTCCCATGCCGCGACCAGCACCGCCGTGGTGAATACGGTAATCCTTCTGGGGCTCATCGGCATCATATACGGAGCCTGGGTTGCCGCCGTGCAACCGGACGCGAAGAAGCTCGTGGCGTACACCTCGATTGCGCACCTCGGATTCGTCATGCTGGGTCTCTTCGCGCTCACCTCTCAGGGAGTCCAGGGTGGGATCCTCCAGATGGTGAACCACGGCATCTCCACGGGCGCTTTGTTCCTCCTGGTCGGGATGCTCTACGAGCGCCGCCACACGAGGCTCATCGAAGACTTCGGTGGGATAGCCAAGGTCATGCCGGTGTTCGCGGCGTCGTTCGTCCTGGTCGGGCTGAGCTCGATCGGGCTTCCCGGCACCAACGGGTTCGTAGGGGAGTTCCTGATCCTTCTCGGGACATTCCGCAAGCATCCCGTGGCGGCGTTCTTGGCGGCGACGGGCGTGATCTTCGCCGCCGCGTACATGCTTCCGATGGTCCAGCGCATTCTGTACGGCAAGATCGACCGCGAGGAGAACCGGAAGCTCGTCGACATCAACGTGCGCGAGCGAATCGTCCTGCTGCCGGCGCTGGCCATGATACTGGTGATTGGCGTATTCCCCCAGCCCTTCCTTGCCCGTACGTCGGCTTCGGTTGACGCACTCATTGACCAGATCGAACAGCGGGCGAGCCGAGCCCCCGCGGCGATGGAACCCGTCGAATTCCGCTTCGATCGGATGCCGATCTACGGTATCGACGTAAGCGAGTGAGAGGATAGACTGTGACCCTCGATTTCAGCTCGCAGCTGCATTACCTGTGGGCGCTTCTGCCGGAGGCGACGCTCACCCTCGTAGCGCTGATTGTCCTCGTGGCCGACGTTTGGCAGAGGGGTTCACGGAGCGAGCAGAGCGGACGTTGGGTAGGCCCTGCGACCATCGCCGGCGTGCTCCTAGCTGCGGCGGCCAACGCCTGGCTGCTGACCCTCGACGTCCCCGCCCGCAACGCCATGATCGCGATGGACGCGTTCCGGGTGGCGACCAACTTCATCATCCTCGGCGCCACGGCCGTCGGCCTGCTCCTCTCGTTCGACTACCTCGACAGAGAGGGTCTCCACATAGGGGAGTACTACTTCCTGGTCCTCATGGCGGCCATTGGGATGATGCTCCTGGCGGGCTCCCGAGACCTCATCGTCGTCTTCATTTCGCTGGAGCTGATGTCTCTGTCGGTCTACGTTCTCACCGGGCTCAACCGGCGGGACCCCCGGTCCTCGGAGGGCGCGCTCAAGTACTTCCTGATGGGGGCCTTCGCCAGCGCGTTCCTCCTCTACGGCATCGCTCTCATTTTCGGAGCGGTCGGAAGCACGAACCTGGCCCTGGTGGCCCCGGAGGTCGCGCGCGGCGCAGCCGAGCGCAACTTCCTTCTTCTGGCCGGGGTTACCCTTCTCGTGGTTGGCTTCGGCTTCAAGATCTCGGCCGTTCCCTTCCACATGTGGACACCGGATGCCTACGAGGGCGCGCCGACGCCGGTGACCGGCTTCATGGCGGCGGGCGTGAAGGCCGCAGGCTTCGCGGCGATTGTGCGAATCGTCACGGTGGAGCTGGCTCCGGCCGCGCCGGTCTGGCAGGCGATCCTCTGGTGGCTGGCCGTTCTCACGATGATCGTTCCCAACATCATCGCGCTTGCGCAAGACAGCGTGAAGCGGATGCTGGCCTACTCGTCGGTGGCCCACGCTGGCTATCTGCTGGTGGGCGTCGTGTCCGCCAGCGCCCTCGGCCGGTCCGCGGCCGTGTTCTACCTCGCCGTCTATGCCCTCATGACGCTGGGAGCGTTCGCGGTCGTCTACGTCGTGGCGGGGAAGGGCGACGAGGCAGGAACGCTGTCCGATTTTCGGGGTCTTGGCTGGCGGCGGCCGTTGCTGGGAGCGTTGCTGGTTGTCTTTCTGCTGTCGCTGGCCGGCTTCCCCCCGACCGGAGGGTTCGTCGGGAAGCTGTACCTTCTGAGTGCTGCCGTCGAGGCGGGTGAACTGGCCCTGGCCGTGACGCTCGTGCTCACGAGTTTCGTGTCGTACTACTACTATCTCCGCGTTATCTGGAAGATGTACTTCGAGGAAGCACCGGAGAGAGCACCACTGGCGAAGCCGGGAGTAGCCTACCGGGTAGGCGCGATCGCGGCTGCAGCAGCGATCTTAGTGGCCGGGATCTTTCCCGGCCCCGCTCTGCGCGCGGTCGAGCGGGCCAGCTCCGAGCTGGTGCCGCGCCAGGTGGCTCCGTTGGAGACGCCCGTGGCCCCGATGAGAGTCAGCACGGATCCCGCCGGGCAGACTTGAAGAAACGAGGAGTAGCCAACGACACGCCAGCGAAGTGGCAGAGCGGGCGCTCCTGTGAGCGCCCGTGTCTTATTCGAATGGCGCCCGAGGCGGAACGGGCGACTGCAACCAAGCCGTGAGCTCTACATGAACGTATCGCGGACGATCTTCAGGGAATACGACATTCGGGGAATCGTGGGGGAGGATCTCACGGCTGAGGTCGCGGAAGCCGTTGGCCGAGCCTACGGGAGCCGACTGCGGGACGAGTCGACGACGTACGTGGATGGTCCGGTGGTGGCCGTTGGGTACGATAACCGACCCTCCTCGCCGGAGCTGGCGGCAGCGCTGAGCGCCGGTCTGAACAGGACCGGCGTCTCCGTCCGACTCGTGGGTACCGTACCGACCCCTGCCCTCTATTTTGCGACGCTGGAGCTGGAAACACACGGCGGGGTCCAGATCACCGGGTCCCATAACCCACCGGAGTACAACGGGATCAAGATGGTCGTGGGCGATCGGCCGCTTTACGGCTCGGCTATCCAGGAGCTGCGCGCCGCCATCGAGACCGATCGCTTCTCGAGCGGCACGGGGTCGACAGAAAGAGTGGAGATCTTGGACCGGTACGTAGAGGAGATCGGGTCTCGGGCGCGGGTCGATGGGCCGGTTCACATGGTGCTCGACTGCGGCAACGGCACAGGAAGCGTCGTGGCGCCCAAGGCACTGCGGGCAGCCGGGATCGATGTCGAGTGCCTGTACTGCGAGTCGGACGGCACGTTCCCGAATCACCATCCCGATCCCACAGTGGACGAGAACCTGGTGGACCTCATCTCGACGGTTCGCTCCACGGGTGCGGCCTTGGGCGTGGGTCTCGACGGAGATGCCGATCGAATAGGCGCAGTCACGGAGCAGGGGACTATCGTGCGGGGCGATCACCTGCTGCTTCTGTACGCACTCGACGTGCTGCCGGACCGGCAGGGCGCGGAGATCATCTTCGACGTCAAATGCTCGAAGGCGTTGCCGGAGATGATCTCCGGTGCCGGCGGCCGTCCGGTGATGTGGAAGACGGGACACTCGCTGATCAAGGAACGAATGAAGGAATCTGGATCTCCAGTATCAGGTGAGATGAGCGGTCATATCTGTTTTGCCGACAATTATTTTGGATTCGACGATGCGATCTATGCCGCCGCCCGGCTCGCCGGCCTTGTACAGCGCAGCGGGCGACCACTGTCGGAGCTGGCGGCGGCGATTCCCGGATATCCTTCCACGCCGGAGCTGAGGGTTGAGTGTCCGGAGGACAGGAAATTCGATGTGGTTCAGCGAGCGGTGGAGCATTACCGACGCAGCCACGCGGTCGTCGACATCGACGGGGCGCGGATAGAGTTTGAGGATGGCTGGGCGCTGATCAGGGCCAGCAACACGCAGCCCGTGATCGTGATGAGGTTCGAGGCCGAGGATCGAGACGGACTTCTCCGGATCCGGGATGAAGTTGCCTCGTACATGGAGCGCGAAGACGTGGCGGTTCCGGAGATCGACTGAATGAAGCGGGAGCGTGGGGGATAGAGCGTCCAGGCCTGCCCAGGCGGAGGGAGCGGTGACGAGGGACAAACGGTCGGTCGTGGTAGCGATCGGGGGCAACGCGCTGTCGCCTTCCGGCGAGTCGGCCTCGGTGTACAATCAGTTCCGTCATACGCGTGAGAGCCTCAGGTCCATAGTCGACTTCGCTCTCGACGGCTGGAAGATTGCCGTAGTACACGGTAACGGACCGCAGGTCGGCGACGAGTTGCTGCGCAACGAGACCGCCCGGGGCGTCGTCAGTCAGCTGCCTCTGGGTGTGCTCGTGGCCTCTACCGCTGGCTGGATCGGTTACATGATCCAGCAGTCGTTGCAGAACGCTCTCCGGGCGGCCGGCAGCGACCGCCGGGTAGTAACAGTCATAACGCAGGCATTGGTCGACCCCGACCACCCCTCCATGCACGAGCCGACGAAGTTCATCGGAAGGGCGATCTCGCCGACGGTCGCGGACGAGCTGAAGTCGGAGGGCATCCTCATTCAGGAGGACCCGCGAGGCGCCCTGCGCCGCCGGGTTCCCAGCCCAATTCCGGTGGAGATCTGTGAGTCGCGAATGGTGGCGGAGCTCGTGGCGCGGGGTGACATAGTGATCGCGGCTGGTGGCGGCGGGATTCCTGCCTACGAGCATACTCTCCTCGGGCTGGAGGGAGTCGACGGGGTCGTGGACAAGGACCGGGCCGCGGCCATTCTGGCGAACGAGATCGGAGCAGCGCTCCTCCTCATCCTGACGGACGTCGACGGGGTGTACGAGAACTGGGGCACGCCGGAGGCGCGCCGACTGCCCGTGCTGTCCGCCAGCCAGGCGCGACAGCTCATCGAGAGCGACGAGCTTGGAGCCGGGAGCATGCTCCCGAAAGTGGAGGCCGCTGCCCACTTCGTCGAGGACGGGGGGCAGCGCGCCATCATCGCCGCTTTGGAGGCGGGCTCCGCGGCCCTCGCCGGTGTGGATGGAACTTCGATCATCCCGGACGAGTCATCGCCCGCGGATCAGGAATAACGGATACCTGCCAGGTTCGACGATGAATATTCATGAATATCAAGCGAAGGAGATCTTCCGCGCCCACGGAATACCGGTCCCGCCGGGCGAGGTGGCGCGGACGCCGGAGGAGGCGGAGGGATTGGCTCGGGAGCTTGGCGGAACAGTGGTGGTCAAGGCCCAGGTCCATGCCGGCGGCCGCGGAAAGGCCGGTGGTGTGAAGCTCGCCGAGTCTCCTGAAGCGGCCCGTGAGGCAACGGAGAGGATCCTGGGAATGGAGATCAAGGGGCTCACGGTGTGCCAGGTCCTGATCACACCGGCCGTCGAGATCGAGTCCGAGGCGTATGTGGGTATCGTCATGGACCGCGCGTCTCAGAGCTCGGTGGTCATGGTCTCCGCCGAAGGTGGGATCGACATCGAGGAAGTGGCGCGCACTCATCCGGAGGCCATCCACAGGCAGTCGGTGGATCCGAGGTACGGAATGCTCCCTCACCAGGCCGCCGTCCTGGCTTACCACCTCTATGCGGACCCGAAGCTCGCCCGGCAGGCCGCTAAGGTCATCTTGCAGCTCTACGAAGCGTACGCCGCGGTGGGGGCGACGCTTGCCGAGATCAACCCGCTGATCGTGACTGGGGAGGGCGACGTGCTTGCCATCGACGCGAAGATGAACATCGATGACAATGCTTTGTTGCGCCTGCCGGAGGTGCAGGCAATGCGCGATCTGGAGGCGGAGGATCCGGCGGAGACGAAGGCCCGCGAGGCTGGTCTGAGCTACATCAAGCTGGACGGGGACGTGGGCTGTTGCGTCAACGGGGCCGGCCTGGCCATGGCCACGATGGACCTGGTCAAGCACTATGGTGGCGAGCCCGCGAATTTCCTGGACATCGGCGGGTCATCGAGCTCCGAAAAGGTAGTAACGGCGCTGGAGATCATCACCTCCGATCCCAGCGTGCGCTCGATCCTGTTCAACATCTTCGGCGGGATCACGCGGTGCGACGACGTAGCCAAGGGCATAGTCGAGGGGGCGGGCCGGATAAGCATCGAGGTGCCCATCGCGATCCGTCTCACTGGGACGAACGAGGACGAGGCGGTGGAGATTCTGAAGGAGCACGGCTTCTCGGCCATGACCGACATGGACGAGGTCGTCAAACGGGCAGTGGAGCTGGCCGGTTAGCCGAGGCCCGGGCCACCGCCGGGGCTGGGTGGAGGCCGCGCGAAAGGAAGACCTGACAGCATGGGCATCTTCATAGACAGAGAGACGAGACTGGTCGTCCAGGGAATCACCGGGCGGGACGGGTCTTTTCATACACGGCAGATGATCGAGTATGGGACGAATGTCGTGGCGGGGGTCACGCCGGGGAAAGGCGGACAGCGCTTCGATGATTCGGTGCCCGTCTTCAATACGGTGGGAGAGGCGGTTACCGAGACCGGGGCCAGCGCCAGCGTCATCTACGTTCCCGCGGCCTTCGCCGCCGCCGCCGTCTTCGAGGCGGCCGACGCCGGGTTGGGGCTCATCGTGTGCATAACGGAGGGAATCCCGGTTCACGACATGATGCGCGCGCTCCCGTACGTCGACGAGAAAGGCGCGCGCCTGATAGGTCCCAACTGTCCCGGCCTGATCGCGCCCGGCGCAGCGAAAGTCGGAATTCTCCCGGGCCAGATCGTGGCTCCTGGCTCGGTGGGGATCGTGAGCCGCTCCGGAACGCTGACCTATGAGGTCATTTACCAGCTCACGCGGAGCGGAATCGGCCAGTCCACATGCGTGGGGATCGGCGGCGATCCCCTCATCGGGACGAACTTCGTCGATTGCCTAGAGGCCTTCGAGGCGGACGAGGCGACCCTGGCCGTCGCCATGATCGGCGAGATCGGCGGCACCGATGAGCAGCTAGCCGCGGAGTACGTCCGCGACCACATGAGCAAGCCAGTCGTGGGCTTCATCGCGGGCCAGACGGCCCCGCCGGGGCGACGCATGGGCCATGCGGGAGCTATCATCTCGGGCTCGGAGGGTACGGCAGCGGAGAAGATGAAAGCCTTCCGTGACTGCGGCATCGCCGTTGCCGAGAGGCCGGCCGACTTGGTGGGGCTCGTTCGGGAGTACGTGTAGCGACCCCCGGGCAGTGGCCTGCGGCCCCGTTCCCCGCCGCGTGCGGCCCGCGGCATGCGCTCTAGACGAGGAAAGACTCGGAATGACTCGAACCGATACTTTGGCTATCATCAAACCGGATGCCCTGGGAAGAGGAAGGGCGGGGACGATCATCTCCCATCTCGAGGAAGAAGGCTTCCAGGTGGTCGCCGCCCGGGTCGTCCACCTGCGAAGACACGAGGCCGAGGCGTTCTATGCCGTTCACCGCGCCCTGCTCGTCCGCGGCATGGACGCGGTCTCCTCCTTGCGCGAGGTCATAGGCGCCACGGACCCGGCGGAGGCCGCTGCGGGTACGATTCGGGCGCTCTACGCGGAGAGCAGGGAGCGGAACGCCATTCACGCTTCCGACTCCCCGGAGAACGCGGAGTTCGAGATCGCGTTCTTCTTCGCCGGCACCGAGCGGTTGGCGGCGGCAGATTGACAAGAAACCGAGAAACGGCTATGAGTAGCGGCTTTCCGGCCGACGGAATACCACTCGAGCGCATCCGCGCCGGAGCGGTGAACTGGAGCGGCGAGCTCCCGAGGGGCCAGGAATACTGGTCGGCCCCGGCGCTCGTCTTCGAGGCTCCCCCGCGAGCCGAGCTGAGGCTGTCGGCCGCTACGGAAGGCCGTTTGCACCTGACGGGTTACCTGGCGTCCCGGCTGCGCCTCGAATGCCGGCGGTGCCTGGAGGGAATGACGTGGCCGCTCGAGGTCGATCTGGACCTGTGGTTCGACGCGTCGCTGGAGCCCTGGGACGAGGCGGACGGAGTCTTCGGCTTCGATGCAGGTGAGGCGACGCTGGACATCGCGAGACCGCTCCGGGAGGAGGTTCTGCTGGCCTTGCCCGAATATCCGGTGTGCCGGGAGGACTGCAGGGGGTTGTGCCCGACGTGCGGGCGGAACCTGAACGAGAACGAGTGCGACTGTACGGTCGAGGAGATCGATCCTCGGTGGGCGGTTCTGAGAGAGAGAGTACGCGGCGAGTAGTCTCCATCTTGCCATGCCGGGCGAATAGGACAACAGGGACGGATCACCATGGCGGTACCAAAGAAAAAGACGTCCAAGCAGCGCAAGAGGAAGCGCCGCACTCATCACGCGTCGGGAGGGCCGGCGCACCAGGCGTGCCCGCGATGCGGAGACCCGCGTCGGCCGCACAGGGTGTGTCCGACCTGTGGCTATTACGCTGACCGTGAAGTCGTCCGGACGGAGGAGTTCTAGGAACTCCCGACCTCTGTAGCCCCCGAGGGGTTAGCTAGAGTGCACCGGATAGCTCTGGACGGGATGGGAGGCGACGGCGCGCCCGAGATACTGGTTGAGGGCGCGCTCGCGGCTCTGGACGAATGGCCGGGCCGGTTCGAGGTAGTTCTGGTAGGCCAGCCCGAGGTTCTGGGCCCGGTTCTCCCGGCAGGAATGCCGTCAGGCCTTCGCATAGCTCCCGCGTCGCAGGTCATCGAGCAGACCGAGCCGCCGGTGAAGGCGATACGCACGAAGCGCGACAGCTCAATCGTCATCGGCGTGGAGATGCTTCGCGACGGAGGCGTCGACGCGTTCATCTCGGCCGGCTCGACCGGGGCCGTGATGGCGGCCTCGCTTCTGCTGCTGGGGCCCCTGCCTGGTGTCGATCGGCCGACCGTGGGGACGGTGTTCCCGACCTCGGCGGACCCCACACTGGTCTTGGACGCCGGAGCCAACGTGAACACCAGACCCGCGCACCTGCACCAGTTCGCCCACCTCGGAACCGTTTACATGCGGGATCTGCTGGGTCTCGAGCGCCCCCGCGTGGGCCTTCTGAACGTCGGCGAGGAAATCGTGAAAGGGGATGACCTGGCCCTTGCCAGCCACCAGCTCCTTTGCCAGGATCCGGCGCTAAACTTTGTCGGAAACATCGAGGGGCATCAGATCATCGCCGGTGCGTGTGACGTCCTCGTCTGCGACGGCTTCGTGGGAAACGTCCTGTTGAAGTTCTACGAATCCATCGCCGGGTTCATCGCAGGTCTGCTACACCGGACGCTCGATGCCGAGCGCGTCGGCGCGGGGCTGGACGAGGTTTATCGGGTTCTCGACTATACCGAGTACGGCGGTGCGCCGCTGTTGGGCGTCAACGGCGTATCGGTGATTTGCCACGGCTCGTCGCCCCCGAAGGCGATCAAGAACGCGATCAGGGTGGCGTCCCAGAGCGTCGAGTCCGGGATGATAGCGGATATGGCAGCCGACCTGGGAGCACTGGCGGCGACCACCTGAGACAGGCCGCCCCGGAATCCCCTCGACAGCAAGGACTAGGGATCGGATGTCACAGGCCAGCATCGCACTTCTGCTGCCGGGCCAGGGCTCGCAGTTCGTAGGAATGGGGAAAGGTCTGGCCCAATTGGAGCCCGAAGTGAAGGCGTTGTACGAGGAGGCTGACGACATCCTCGGCGTGCCGCTGAGCCGCATCTGCTGGGACGGGCCAGACGATGATCTCACTAGAACCGAGAACGCCCAGCCGGCAATCTTGCTCCACAGTTTTGCCGTATGGTCGATGCTGCCGGAGGAGGTTCGAGCCTCAGCCACGGTCGCGGCCGGGCACTCTTTGGGAGAGTTCACGGCGTATCTAACCTCCGGGGCGCTTGCCTTCGATGACGCCCTCCGGCTGGTGCGGCGGCGCGGCGAGCTGATGGCCGCCTCCGGACGGGAGCGGCCCGGAACCATGGCGGCTGTAATCGGTCTCGACCCCTCCACGGTGCAGGCGATTTGCGACGGCGTATCCGCTGGGACTGTCGTGCCAGCCAACTACAACGCACCGGGCCAGATCGTCATCAGCGGCGACGTCGCCGCTGTCGAGCGCGCTGCGGCCGACTCTCTGGAGGCCGGAGCCAAGCGAGCGCTACCGCTCAACGTGAGCGGGGCCTTTCATTCCCCGCTCATGGAGACCGCTCGGGACGGGCTGCGGGAGGCGCTCCGCGGAGTCGAGATTGGCAGCCCCGCTTTCCCAGTCGTCGCCAACACTTCGGCGACACAGGTGACGGACGGAGAATCGGCACGAGAGCTGCTCGTGCGGCAGTTGACCTCTCCCGTCCGATGGGTAGAATGCGTCGGCGTGATGAGCGAGCTGCGACCGAATCTCTGGCTCGAGCTAGGTCCCGGCCGGGTGCTCTCGGGGTTGCTGCGCCGGATCGACCGGACCCAGACCGCACACGCCGCCGCCGACATGCAGGAGATCAGAGATTTCGCGGAGGCTTTGGAGAATGGCTGAGCTGGACGGACAGGTCGCGATCGTTACCGGCGGCTCGCGTGGCATCGGCCTGGCGATAGCCAGTGAGCTGAGCACGGCGGGAGCTCGGGTCGCGGTGGTGGCGCGAAATGGCGAGCGGGCCGCTGCCGTGGCGGAGAAGCTGCCGGGCGCCGGTGGGGCCGGTTACGCCTGCGATGTTGGAAGCGCCGAGTCCTGCCAGCAGCTGTTGGCCGGCGTCGAGACGGAGATCGGCCCGGTGGGAATCCTGGTCAACAACGCCGGGATCACGCGAGACAACATCCTTCTGAGATTGCGCGACGAAGATTGGGAAGCGGTTATGCAGACCAACCTGCGGGGCGCGTTCAACATGACAAGGGCCGTGGCACGAGGGATGATGAAGCGGCGCTCGGGCCGCATCATCAGCATCTCCAGCGTTGTAGGGTTGACGGGAAACCGGGGACAGGCCAACTATGCGGCTTCGAAAGCCGGCCTGATAGGTCTTACGAAGTCGATAGCACAGGAACTGGCCTCCCGGGGCGTGTTGGCCAACGTGGTGGCACCGGGATTCATCGAGACCGACATGACGGAGGATTTGCCGGAGGAAGCTCGCCAGGCACTGTTTCAAAGGATCCCGCTGGGACGCCTCGGGGCTCCCGACGATGTGGCGGGAGTCGTGCGTTTCCTGGCGGGTCCGGCTTCGTCCTACATCACCGGCCAGGTTCTCGTAGTAGATGGTGGCATGCTGATGTAGACCGAGCCTGTACGGCTCTCGAGTACGAAAACAGGGAAAGAGGTGGAAGAGATGTCCGAGACGGCAGACAGGGTCAGAGAGATCATCGCCAACGAGCTCGGCGTGGAGCTCGACAAGGTGACCGATGAGGCATCGTTCGTCGAAGATCTGGGCGCCGATTCCCTCGATACGGTAGAGCTCGTGATGGCGTTCGAGGAGGAGTTCGGGATCGAGATCCCGGATGAGGACGCCGAGCAGATGCAGAGTGTCGGCGACGCCATCAAGTATCTGAACGAGAAGCAGGATTAGGCCCGCCCGAGCGACGGGGGGACAGCCGATGTCCGACGAGCGGCGCGTGGTCGTCACGGGCCTCGGGATGATAACGCCCGTGGGCCTCGACGTTGAGGAGTCTTGGAAGGCGCTGGTGAAAGGCACTAGCGGTGCGGCGCCGATCACCCAGTTCGATCCATCCGGCATGACCGTCCGGTTCGCGTGCGAGGTGAAAGACTTCGATCCGGAGCTGTACATGGACCGGAAGGAAGTCCGCCGAGCCGACCGGTTCCTGCACTTGGCCATGGCAGCGGCTCACCAGGCCGCCGAACAGTCCGGCCTCGAGGCGGTGATGGCCCAGATCCCTGCTGAGCGGGCCGGCGTCATCGTGGGGAGCGGCATCGGCGGCCTCGCGACCATGGAGGCCCAGCATTCCAAGCTGCTGAACCAGGGCCCGAACCGCGTGTCGCCTTTCTTCATTCCCATGTTCATTTCGGACATGGCGGCGGGAATGATCTCTATGCGCTACGGTGCCAGGGGTCCCAACTACGCGACCGTGTCCGCCTGTGCGTCTGGCGCACACGCGGTGGGCGCGGCGTACCGGTCAATCCAGCGCGGCGAGACCGATGTCATGATCACGGGTGGAACCGAAGCCACCGTGACGAGGCTGTGCCTGGCGGGATTCGCCTCGATGAAGGCACTCTCCGAGCGAAATGATTCACCCGACACGGCTTCCCGCCCGTTCGACGCGACACGTGACGGGTTCGTCCTGGGCGAGGGCGCCGGAATGCTCATCCTGGAGTCGCTGGAGACCGCCCGCGCCCGCGGCGCGACCGTACTCGGCGAGTTGGGCGGGTTCGGTCAGAGCGCCGACGCCCACCATATGACGGCTCCCGCCCCCGAGGGAGCCGGAGCCCAGATCGCCATGCGCGAGGCGCTGTCGGATGCCGGCCTCGAGCCCCGGGACGTCGACTACGTCAATGCCCATGGAACCTCCACTCCAGCCAATGATGCTGCGGAGACGGCGGCCATCAAGGCGGTCTTCGGCGATCACGCGTATCGGATGGTCGTGGGTTCCACCAAATCGATGACCGGGCACACGCTCGGTGCGGCGGGTGCCATCGAGACGGTGATCTCGCTCCTCGCCTGCCAGAGGGGGGTCATCCCTCCGACGATCAACTACGAGCACCCGGACCCGGATTGCGACCTGGACTACGGTGTCGAGGGTCCGGTTGAGAGGGAGCTTCGCGCCGCCCTTTCCAACTCGTTCGGTTTCGGCGGCCACAACGTCTGCCTTCTGGCACGCAGATGGGAGGAAGCGTGATCGGGGACGGCGGGGCGGCCGACGCAGGGCTCAGCGTCGTGCCCCGCGATCCGAGATTGGTCCCCGTGGCCGAGAAGGTCCAGGCGGGACAGCGGATATCGCGCGACGACGGTATCGCTCTCTTCGAGTCAAGCGATCTTCTGGCCATCGGCGCGATGGCGGACCTGATGAACCGGCGCCGCAACGGAGACAGGGTCTTCTACGTCGCCAACCAACACATCAACCCCACAAATGTCTGCATCCTGAACAGGGTCTGCGTGTTCTGCTCGTACGGCGTGAAGCCCCTGTCCGAGGACGCGTACACGATGACGCTGGAGGAGGTCTTCGCCGAGGCGGAGGCGGCTCGTAACGCGCCGACCAGGGAGTTCCACATCGTCGGAGGTCTGCATCCGAAGCTGCCCCTTTCCTACTACACGGACATGATCCGCGGTCTGAAGGAGCGCCATCCGACGGTTCACGTGAAGGCGCTCACGGCGGTCGAGATCGCCCATCTGGCGCGGATCGAGGGTGTCAGCATCCCGGACGTCCTCGGTGAGCTGAAGGCGGCGGGCCTGGACGCGATCCCGGGAGGTGGGGCGGAGGTGTTCAGCTCGGCGGTGCGCTCGACGATCGCGGACCGGAAGCTAGCCGCCGAGGAGTGGCTACGCGTGCATCGGGAAGCGCACGGCCTCGGAATACCGTCGAACTGCACTCTCCTGTACGGGCACGTCGAGACGTTCGAGGACAGAGTGGACCACATGCTGCTGCTGCGCGGGCTCCAGGACGACAGCGGGGGCTTCAGCACGTTCATCCCTCTGGCCTGGCATCCGGACAACACGGCTCTCGGCCGCGAGCTCGGCATTCAGGGAACCCGTACGGGTGGAGTGGACGATCTGAAGGCGCTGGCAGTGGGTCGGATCCTGCTCGACAACTTCGACCACATCAAGACCCACTGGATCATGGTTACGACCCGCGTCTCCCAGATCGCGCTCGACTTCGGGGTCGACGATCTGGAAGGGACGGTGGTGTTGGAGAAGATCACGCACACGGCCGGAGCCGACACGCCCGTGGGCCTGGATCTCGAGAAGATCGTCGGTCTCATACGCGACGCGGGCAAGACTCCGGTGGAGCGAGATTCGCTCTACAACCCGGTGGATGGATCGATCGCCGCATGAACCCGACGTTGCTCTCCGCAGAGCCAGTGCTGGCCCCGGTGGATCAGGCCGAGGTGGCCGAGTATACGGCCCTGTTCGACCGTCCGCTGCTGGAACTGGGGCAGATCGCCGGGGCCCGGGCGCGAGCTGCGGTCCCCGGCGGTGAGGTCACGTACATTCTCGACCGAAACATCAACTACACCAACATCTGCGTCACCGACTGCTCCTTCTGCGCGTTCTACAGACGTCCCGGTCACCCCGAAGGCTACGTCCTCACGAACGAAGAGATCGGTCGCAAGATCGACGAGGCGAAGGCGATCGGTGCCGTCCAGATCCTGTTACAGGGTGGTCACAACCCATACCTGAAGCTCGACTATTACACGGAGCTTCTGTCTCACATCAAGCAGAACCATCCGATCCACGTCCACGGCTTTAGTGCCTCGGAACTGGACATCATTGCGCGTGTGCACAGGATAGACATCGGGAGGGTTCTGGCGGAGCTCAAAGACGCCGGTCTGGATTCCGTCCCGGGGGCGGGGGCCGAGATCCTCGTCGACGAAGTGCGGGACCGGATAGCGAAGAAGAAGATCGACACGGCGCGCTGGATCGAGATACACAGAGCAGCGCACGATCAGGGCCTCCTCAGCTCGGCGACCATGATGTTCGGTACCGGCGAGACCCGCGCGCAGCGGGTGGAACACCTGATCCGCGTGCGCGATCTCCAGGCGGAGAGCGGCGGTTTCACGGCGTTCATACCATGGACCCTCCAGGCGGACGGCACAGAGATGCAGGGAACGCCGGAGACCACGGCGGCGGAGTATCTGAAGACCGTCGCCGTATCGCGGATCGTGATCGACAACATCCCCAACGTCCAGGTGAGCTACGTTACACAGGGGCCGAAAGTGGCCCAGATCGCTCTCCACTTCGGCTGCAACGACTTCGGCTCCCTCATGATGGAGGAGAACGTGGTCTCCGCCGCCGGCACCGATTTCATCATGCCGAAGGGAGATCTCGTTCGTGCGATCGAGCAGGCGGGATTCCGTCCGGTGGCCAGGTACCAGGACTACACCCCGGTGGACTCCGCGCTCGATTGGTACTGTGGTTGTCGGGTGTGCCTCGACCGGAAGGCGGTCTGATGAAGGAGCGCGTGCTGGTGATGATGGGGTCGGAGTCGGATCGCCCCGTAATGCAGAAGGCCGTCGACGTTCTGACCGGTGAAGGCGTCGGAGTGGAGATCGTGGTGAGCAGCGCCCACCGGGATCCGGTCCGCACTGCCGAGATCGCCTCGGGCGCAGAATCAAACGGCTTTCGCCTCGTCATCTGCGGAGCCGGGCTGGCGGCGGCCCTGCCCGGAGTAGTGGCGGCTCACACAAACCTGCCGGTGATTGGCGTTCCTATCTCCGCAGGCACCCTGGGCGGGATCGATGCGTTGCTGTCGATCGCCCAGATGCCTCCCGGTGTCCCGGTGGCCACCGTCGGCATCGACAACTCCAGGAATGCCGCCCACCTGGCACTGCGTCTTATCCGCATGGCCGATAGGGTCTGACGCGGCGGAGGGGAAAGGATTCGTGCGCGTCGGCGTCGGCTACGATTCCCACCTCTTCGATCCGGGTGTTGCCCTCGTCCTCGGAGGTGTAAACATCCCCGATGAGCCAGGACTCGCGGGACATTCCGACGGTGATGCGGTCGCGCATGCCATCATCGACGCCCTGCTCGGGGCCACCTCCCTCGGTAGCGTCGGAGGGCGGTTTCCCGACACCGATCCAGAGCTCGAAGGTGTCGACTCGATGGAGCTCCTCGCTCGCGCCGTGAGGCTGATCGAGGAGAGCAACTACCAGGTGGTCAACGTAGACGTAACGGTGATCGCGGAGCGGCCCCGCGTGGCGCCTCATGCCGCCGAGATGGCGGAACAGATCGCCGGCCGCCTTCATATTTCGCCCGACTCGGTCTCCATCAAGGGAAAGACCAACGAGGGGATGGGTTGGGTCGGTCGTGGTGAGGGCCTCGCCGCGATTGCCGTAGCCCTGGTTGACCAGATCGGGGACATCGACGCGCTTCACGCCAGCATTCGAGTCAGTTGATTCCATGCAGGATCAGCTCGAGGCCTTCCTCGGCCTCGTCAATCAGATACCGGTAGAGGTCGTCTACCTCCTGGTGGGAGCGGGCGCGGCCGTGGAAAACCTCTTCCCGCCCATCCCGTCGGATATGGTGGTGGTGGCGGGTGGGGTACTGGCAGATCGCCAGGTTCTGGACGGTTGGGTTGTCTTTCTCGTCGCCTGGGTGAGCAACCTAGTGCTGGCACTCACCGTCTACCTGGCCGCCCGCAGGTTCGGCAACGGGATCTTCGCGACACGATGGGGGCACTGGCTGCTGAGGCCGGCCCAGCTTCGGCGCATGTCCGTGTTCTATGAGGAATACGGGACGATCACGATTCTAGTCAGCCGTTTCTTTCCTGTGTTTCGCGTTCTCGTGCCGGCGTTCGCGGGGATCAGCCGCCTCGGCTTCTGGCGCACGTCGGCGCCGCTCGCGCTGGCTTCGGCGGCATGGTACGGGGCTCTGGTCGGAGCCGGCATCTTCGCCTCCCGCAACGTTCCACGAATCGTGAGCGCGCTGCGGGCCGTGAACACGACAGCCGGAGTCATCGCCCTTGTCGTGGCAGCTTTGCTCATCTGGCTGTGGTGGCGGTCCCGGCACCCGCCGGAGGACGCGAAAGAATGAACGAGGACGAGATCCACGACCAGGCTCTGGAGGAAGGCTTCCACCTCGAGATGTTCGAGGACCACCTTCGCTACGAGCTCGGAGTCTCGGAGAACACAGTCAAGGCCTACTTGAGCGACTGCCGGGCGCTAGTCAGGTACGCGGGAGCGAGCGGCGTGGAGGCTCCCGGCCAGGTACGCTACGAAACCCTGCGCGACTTCCTCCATCAGTCGGGGACCGCGGGCCTGTCGGAGCGGAGCGAGGCGGGATTGGCTGCGGCGAGCCTTGCGCGTCTGCGTTCGGCTCTTCGGACGTACTATGCCTTCCTCAACAGGGAGGGACTGACCGCCGAGGACCCGACGGAGCACCTCGAGGCCCCGCGTCGGAGCAGGCCGCTGCCGGATGTGCTTGCATACTACGAGATCGAGACAATCCTGAACGCCGCAGAGCTGAAGGCGGGAGCCGCCAGCACCGCACGGTCGCTGCGACCGGAACGAAGAGCTCTTCCGTTTCGGGACGTGGCGATGCTGGAGGTGCTGTACGGAGCGGGGCTCAGGATCTCGGAGCTCATTGGCCTCCGTGTGCGGGATTTTGTGCCGGAGGATGGACTGGTCAGCGTGAAGGGCAAGGGAGACAAGCGGCGAATCGTTCCCGTGGGAGGTCGTGCGGTCGCGACTGTGCAGCGCTACCTTCGGGAATGGCGACCGCAGCTGGACCGACGGGGGCAGTCGGAGGGCCGACTCTTCCTCAACCAACACGGCCGTCCCCTGTCGCGGCAAGGTGCTTGGAAGATCCTTCAGGAGCTGGTCGCGAGGGCCGGTATCGAGAAGCGGGTTACACCTCACACGTTTCGGCATAGCTTCGCCACCCATCTGCTGGAGGGGGGCGCCGACCTGGTGGCCGTCCAGGAGATGCTCGGCCACGCGGATATCTCTACGACGCAGATCTACACGCATGTGGATCGGAGCTACTTGCAGGAGGAGTACAGACACTTCCACCCACGGAAGTGACGGCTGATGAGCTCCGTCTCACGCGTGCTCAGCCTTTCCCGAAACCGTCAGGGCATCGGTCGCTTCGCCGATCGCACCGTTCCTCCGGAGATCCTGTGCCGCATCCTCGAATGCGCTCGCCACACCACGTCGGCCAAGGAAGCGCAGCCGTGGCGATTCATAGTCGTTCAGGATGCCATGACACGGCACCGACTGTCGGCGGCGGCCTTCAACTCGCCTCTCGTGCGCACGGCGCCTGTAGTCATAGCCGCCTGCGCACGTGTTCACACTCATGTGAGCGGGAATGGACGCCTCAGTCATCCGGTAGATCTGTCTGCCGCCACGCAAAGCATGGTGCTGGCGGCCGCGGATATGGGCCTCGCCTCGGTGTGGATCACCGGATACAGGGAGGGAGCTGTTCGAGAGCTCCTCGGTATCCCGGCGGACGTGCCCGTGGTGAGCCTCCTGGCCTTGGGATATTCGGACGGGTTGGTACAGCTTCCGGAGCGTCTTGCCGAAGACGAGGTCGTGTCCTGGGAACGCTGGGGTCGATAGGGCCGATGTGTCCTCGGCGATCCCGATGGCTCACGGCGATCCTCACCATTCTCCTGGCAGCCGGCGGTGCGAGATCCGCGGTGGGACAGGAGGTGGTCTTCGCCGCCAACCCGGAGGGGCCTGACGAGCGCCGGCTTGCTGACTTCCTGAAAGCAGGCGAGTGGGGGCTGTGGGCGAGCGATACCGTTCTGGGTGCGGGTGAGCGCGTCGAGGGTAACGTGCTCGTCCTGGAGGCCGCCGTTCGCATCGCGGGCGAGATCACCGGCGATGTCTTCGTCGTTGACGGAGACCTCTTCCTTCGCCCGGGCTCCCGGATCCGCGGTGACGCCGTGGTTCTGGGAGGGGGCTACTACGGCTCAAGCATGGCGGTCCTGGAGGGGAATCTGACGTACCGCCCAAACGATCTCTATCGGGTGACGCCGCGGGAAGGAGGCCGGGCCATCCACCCCGTGCGCCCGGAGCCGAAGCCCATCGAGCTCCACGGCCTCTACGGCTTCAAGGCACCGACCTACCAGCGGGTGAACTCGGTCACCCTGGCATGGGGGATAACGGGCAGGGTGGTGAAGTGGCCCTGGCGGCCGTCGCTCGAGTTGGTTGGCCGCTTTCACACGGCGCAGGCCGAGTTCGAAGGAACGGCGAAGCAGTACTGGCACCCTTCCCGGGAGTTCCAGCTCGGCCTCGAGGCGGAACGCGTCACGCGGACGAACGAGGAATGGGCCAAGAAGGCGGTCTCGAACTCGCTGTCCTACTTCTTCGTCGGTGACGATTTTCGCGACTACTACTCGGCGGAGCGGGTGGCCCTGATGGCCAGACGTAGCAAGGAGGGAAGCTGGTCGCCGTGGCTGTCGGCCGGCTGGGAGAGGGCGCGCAGCCTGGAGGCTCGGAACCTCTTCTTCCTGTTCGGTCCGGATAACATCCGCGAGAACCCGGCGGTAGACGAGGGCGACACCTGGAGTCTGGCGCTCGGGCTCGATCTGACGAAGCGTTCCGACAGGACGGATCTCGTCTTGGGGCTCCTGGTCGAGGCCGCCGACTCGACGGTAGGCGGAGACTTCAGCTTTCTGTTTGGTGAGGCGCGAGCTCGCTGGGAGGTCCCGGCCTTTCTGAACCACCGCCTGGATCTGTTCGCGATCACCCGTGGCGACTTGGTGGGATCGCTGCCCCGTCAGCGTTGGTCGGCGTTCGGAGGGCGCCCCACGCTTCCCACTTTTCCGGTTCTCTTTCAGCGGGGACCACGCCTCGTCTACGGCCATGCGACGTACATCATACCCGTCGAGCCGATCTCCCTCGGCTTTCTCGGAACCGCGGAGGTGCTCGCCAGGATTGCCACAGGGGCGGCCTGGAAGGAGGATGAGTCGGCCAGCTTCAAGGCCAATCTCATCGCGGGCGGCCGCCTCTCGGTCCTCGAGCTGGGGCTGGCCCTCGACCTGGACGCTAGCGACCTGGACCCGACGTTCTACGCTGTCTTCCGGTTCTCGGGGGATCTGTAACCGGAATCAGGATCTCCGTTTCCAAGAGCCCGCCTTTGACAGAATCTTCGTCCCCGCATTAGGTTGCGGAGCGTGAATCAATCATTCTCGCGCGCCCGAGCTCGACTCTGATGTCGGTCCTCTGCGTCCTTCCGGCGAGGATCGCGAGTGAGCGACTCCCCAGAAAGCCTCTCCAAGTCATCTCGGGGAAGACCCTCATTGAATGGAGCTGGAGGGCCGCCCACAGCGTGCCCGAGCTAGACGAAGTGTGGGTGGCGACCGACAGCCGCGAGATACGGGATTGCGTGAACGCATTCGGCGGCAAGGTGGTCATGACGTCGCCGGACCACGTCTCGGGAACCGACCGCGTGGCGGAAGCCGTACGGATGGGAGGGGCACGTCCGCACGACACCGTGGTAAACTTCCAACCAGACGAGCCGTTCACACGGCCGGAAGCGGTTTCGGCTGCGCTGCGACTCGTCGTGGAGGGTGTAGCGGAGATCTCGACTCTCGCGGCGCCGATAAGAAGTGCCGAGGAATGGCGGTCGGAGTCGGTGGTCAAGCTCGCCCGGGCGGTGGACGGACGCGCACTGTACTTCAGCCGGGGTCCGATACCGCACCGAAGGGGTGGCGAACCGGAGCACTCGGCTCCCGGAGAGCCAGGTTCGGACGCGATGTACCTGCAGCACCTGGGCCTGTACGTGTATACCAACCGGGCGCTGCAGCGATGGGTGGGGCTTCCTCCGTCGCCTCTGGAGGAGCTGGAGCGACTGGAGCAGCTTCGCCCGTTGGAGGCCGGTATGACGATACACGTGGTCGTCATCCGGGCCGGTGAGTTGGGAATCGATGAGCCGGCAGACCTGGTTCGGGCCGAGCGTCTGCTCGGGCCGATGAACCGGAACCGAGAACGGGAGTCAGATGACTGACACTGCGCCGTCAGGAACCAAGTTCATATTCGTTACCGGTGGGGTCGTCTCGTCGCTCGGGAAGGGAATCGCGGCGGCCTCGATCGGTCGGCTGCTAGTCGAGCGTGGGCTCAGCGTCACGATCCAGAAGTTCGATCCGTACATCAACGTAGATCCGGGAACCATGTCGCCGTTTCAGCACGGCGAGGTGTACGTGACGGACGACGGTGCGGAAACGGACCTCGATCTGGGCCACTACGAGAGGTTCATCGCCGAGTCTCTGTCGCAGGCCAACAACGTCACCACGGGCCGGATATACCAGAACATCATCACAAAGGAACGACGGGGGGACTTTCTGGGCGCCACCGTGCAGGTCATCCCGCACGTAACAGACGAGATCAAGTCTTACATCAGCCGGCTAGCCCCGGGTCACGATGTGGTGGTTACCGAGGTGGGCGGCACCGTCGGCGACATCGAGTCCCTGCCTTTCCTGGAGGCGATTCGACAGTTCCGGCAGGACGTGGGCTGGAAGAACACGGTGCTCATTCACCTCACGCTGGTGCCCTACATCACGGCCGCCGGCGAGCTGAAGACGAAGCCCACTCAGCACTCGGTGCGGGAGTTGATGGAGATAGGGCTCCAGCCGGACATCCTGATCAGCCGGGCCGAGTGGCCTCTCACTGAGGAGGTGCGCCGCAAGATCGCGCGCTTCTGCAACGTGGACATCCGCGATGTCATCGAGTCGCGAGATCTGGACACGATCTATGAGGTGCCCCTGCGCTTCCACGAGCAGCGGCTCGACGACCGGATCGTCGAGCACCTGCACATGGAGACGACAGAACCTGATCTTTCCGCCTGGGAGTCGATGGTGGAGCGCGTGAAGCATCCAAAGGCAAGTCCCGTGCGGGTGGCTGTCGTGGGCAAGTATACCTCTCTGGTGGACTCGTACAAGTCGATCCAGGAGGCGCTGACCCACGGAGGGATCGCGAACGATACCGGCGTGGAGATCGATTGGCTGGCGTCGGAGGCCATCGACGATCGGGGCACGGATGCTCTCTCTCGCTACGACGCGGTGCTGATACCGGGCGGCTTCGGGCAGCGCGGCATTACCGGAATGGTGGACACCGTCCGCTACCTGCGCGAGGACGGTGTGCCCTTCTTCGGCATCTGCTTGGGCCTCCAATGCGCGATCATTGAGCTGGCCCGGAATGCTTGCGGGCTCGAAGGTGCGGATTCGTCCGAGTTCGTGCCGGATACTCCGCATCCTGTGATCTCGCTCCTGGACTCGCAGCGAAAGGTGACCATGATGGGCGGCACGATGCGCCTCGGTGCCTATCCCTGTCGCCTTGCCGAGGGAAGCCTCGCGCGGAAGATCTACGGGGAGGCCGAGATCTCCGAGCGCCATCGTCATCGGTACGAAGTCAACAACGATTACCGCGAAGCGCTATCGGCTGCCGGAATGCGATTCAGCGGCCTGTCCCCGGACGGCGGACTCGTGGAGATCATTGAGCTAGCAAACCACCCGTACTACGTAGCGACCCAGTTCCATCCCGAGCTCAAGTCCCGCCCGATGGAGCCTCATCCACTCTTCGCCGCCTTCATCAGAGCGGCCTGTGAGAGACGGGACTGGAGGGGTGACTCCCAGCCCGGCAGTGTGGCCGACCGGTTGCAGTGGGAGCCGGCGGGGCTTCAGTAGCCCGGTGACCGCTCGCGGCACGGCCATGACACCCTCGCCCCGCTTTCGGTTCACCGCCACCGTCGCCGTGGCGGCCCTCATCGGCGCGTCCTGCGGTTTGGACAAGCCCGGTGAAGTGGCTTCGGAGGAGCTTCTCGGCTTCGACGCGGATCAGGTCATGGTGGACCTTGAGACGTACATGACCAGAGAGGGTCTCCGAAGGGCTCGTCTAATCGCCGACACCGCCTTCACCTACCAGGACGAAGCGCGCGTCAGGCTCCAGAACCTGGAGATTACGTTCTACGCCGAGGGGGGTGAGACGGGAGGCGTACTGACCGCGCGCTCGGGAGTCTACGAGCTGGAGAGCGGTGACATCTCGGTGGACGGAAACGTCGTCGTCGTGGGCGAGGGCCAGGGCAAACGGCTGGCGACGGACCGGCTGAGGTATGTCGCCGAGGCTGACTCGCTGTATGGCGATACCGCGTTCGTCTTCCATCGCGGCGGTGTGGAGATGCGCGGAGCGAGCTTTGTCAGCGATCCGGAGCTGGAGAACATCCAGACGGAGTCGCCTTCGTTTGTCTCGCAGGGCACGGGAGCGGGCGCACCGATCGAGGAGCCCCAATGAGCTGGAGGCCGGCGTACTTATCGGCCAGCGGCTGGCTTTGGGCCGTGGCCCTGGTGCTAGCTGCCATAGCACTGCACACCCCTTCGGCTCGCGCTCAGCAGTCGGGAGTCCGCTGCACCCTCAGAGTAGACGTCCGGGCGCGGCCCGGGTCGGGAGAGGTTCCCCGCAGCAGCATGCTGAGCATACCCGACGTCCCGGGTGCCTATACGACGCATCTGGGCGGGGGCATCGTGACGGGAACCTGCGGGGATGCGACGATGACCGGCGACAGTGCGGTCCACCTCGAACACCGTGCCCAGGCCGTGATGATCGGAAACGTCCACTATCAGGACACGACCCGTGCGCTGGATGCCGATCGGGTCACCTACTACGGGCTCGAAGACAGGGTAGTGGCGGAAGGACGAGTCCGTCTCGTTCGCTTCCGCACAGGCGCGACGCTGGAGGGACCCCGCGTGGTGTTCTTCCGCACCCTCACGCGGGGCGGCCGCACCGTGGCGACCGGTCGACCGCGCATGACCTTGCCGACCGGGGCTCCCGGTCCGCAGGCGGACCCTTTCGTCGTCGACGCGGACGTCGCCGAGTTCATTGGAGAGGAGCGAGCGTTTGCGAGGGGCGGAGTCGAAGTGGGCCGCAGCGACCTGGATGCCACTGCCGACAGCGCCCGCTTCGACGCCCATGGAGTCGGAGTGATGTACGGCGATCCGGTGGTGAAGGGAGAAGGGTACGAGCTGAGGGGCGACAGCGTCGTTGCCCGATTCGCCAACGACGAGCTGGAGGAGGTGCACTCCGCCGGAGCCGCGACCGCGACCGGGGAGGACTTCGAGCTCGGTTCGGAAGAGATAAGGGCAAGGGTCAACGGCGAAGATATCGAGCGTTTGTGGGCGTTCGGTACCGGCCGCGCCGTAGTCTCATCCGGCCGCTTTCAGCTCGCGGGGGACTCGATTGACTTCGCCTTCCTGGACGGCCGGGTCGATTCCATCACGGCCGTGGGCGCCGCCAGGTCTGTCGAGCGGCCGGAGGGAGCTCCCGGCTCGCCGCTCGAGGAGGCGGAGCTGACCATTGACCTAGGTTCGAACTGGGTCGTGGCGGATACAATACGCGCGCGTTTCGACCGGCCGGCCCAGCCATCAGCCGATGTGGCCGGGGAGGAATCACCCGGCCTCCAGCGGCTCACCGCCTTTGGAAACGCCCGATCGTTCTACGCTGCCGTGCGCGACACGGCCAGGACCGGAGACCCCTCCCGCAATTACGTGATCGGATCGTCGATAGAGATCCAGTTCGAGGGCGGGGAGCCGGCCGACGTCCTGGCGCGCGACGCGATCGGAGTCTACCTCGAGCCCGTTGCGGGGAATGAGCAACAATGACTGATAGTGTTCTGAGAGCCGACGGGCTGGTCAAGATCTTCGGCAAGCGGAGGGTGGTCGACGAAGTCGACCTGGAGGTGAGACAGGGCGAGATCGTGGGTCTTCTGGGTCCGAACGGTGCGGGCAAGACTACGACTTTCTACATGATCGTGGGCCTGCTTGCCGCGAACCGGGGCAGAGTCTTTCTCGATGACGAGGAGCTGACCCGGGTGCCTATGTACAGGCGAGCGCGAGCGGGGATCGGGTACCTGTCACAGGAGCCTTCGGTGTTCCGGCGACTCACTGTCGAGCAGAACGTCATGGCGATCCTGCAGACGCTCGGACTCACACGCAAAGAGCGCGAGAGGCGGCTGGACAAGCTTCTGGGCGAGCTCTCCATCGGACATCTCCGAGAGAGCATGGCGTACTCTCTCTCTGGTGGAGAGCGCCGGAGGCTGGAGATCACCCGCGCTCTCGTCACCTCGCCCAAGTTCATGCTTCTGGACGAGCCCTTTGCCGGCGTCGACCCGATCGCGGTGGACGACATCCAGCGAATCGTGGCCGAGCTCCGGGATCGGGGCCTCGGAGTTCTCATCACGGACCACAACGTCCGGGAGACGCTGTCGATCACCGACAGGGCCTACCTGATGTTTAACGGGCGGATCCACATCGAGGGGCCGACACAGAGGCTAGTGGAGGACGCGCAGGCGAGGGAGCTGTATTTGGGGTGGGACTTCGAGCTCTAGCGCCTCCCGCGGCCGCGAGACGAAGAACCTCGGAGGGAGACTTCGGATGCAAGGGGCGTGCCGTCGAGGTCGGGGAGCGCTATCTTCTGTCGTCGGTGGTGTAGGGGACAACGAGGACAACTGAAGACAAAACCGGGCTGAATGGCGAACTTCAGGCGCGGGCTCACGCAGAGCCTCGGCATGCGACAGGAGCTCAAGATCAATCCACGCCTGTATCAGGCGATGGATCTCCTTTACATGCCTCTCCTGGACCTGCAGCAACACTTGAAGCAGGAGCTGCTTGCCAACCCGTTCCTGGAGCTCTCGGAGCCCGTCGAAGAAGAGCTGGAGGAGGAAAAGACCGAAGAGGCGGAGGAAGAGGAGGATGAGATCGACTGGGAGGAAATCCTCCTGAACGGATTCGACGTCGGCGGCCGTCGCAGCGAGTACGAGAAGAAGGAGCACTTCCTTCCGACGCCGGCGGACCCTCCCGATCTCTGGGAGCACCTCCGCGAGCAGCTCAACCTGATGAAGCTCGAGCCCAGACAGGTGATGCTGGGTGAAGAGATCATCGGCAACATCGACCGCGAGGGCTTCCTGGTCTGCAGTCTGGAAGAGGTGGTGGAGTCGGCCAACGAGTTCTTCTCCACCAGCGAGCCGGATTTGTGGCAGGAGATGGAGCCGTTCACGCTGGAGGAGGCCGAGGCAGTGCTGGCCATCATCCAGACCTTCTATCCCAGCGGGGTCGGCGCCAGGGATCTCAGGGAAACGCTTCTCATCCAGCTCCGCGACCGCGGCGAGAATGACACCCTGGTCTTACGCATAGTGCGCGACCACTTCGAGCAGCTGGTCAACCACCGGTGGAGCGAGCTCTCCAAGGAGCACGGGATCTCGCCCAGGGACGTCCAGAGCTCGGCGGACGAGATCGCGAAGCTCGACCCGAAGCCGGGCCTCAAGTACGCTGACATGAGCGACAACTACGTCATCCCGGACCTGACGGTCGAGAAGGTGGATGGTGAGTACTACGTCTTCCACAACGATTCCTCGCTCCCGCGCCTCAAGCTCTCGCGCTCCTACCGCGAAGTGGCCCGGGACAAGAATAAGTTTCGGGGAGACAACAAGGCCTTCATTTCGAAGAAGCTCAACAGCGCCCAGTGGATGATCCAGGCCATCGAGCAGCGCCGTCAGACCATGCTCAAGGTGATGAACTTCATCGTCGACAGGCAGCGAGAGTTCTTCGAGAAGGGCGTCGAGCATCTGCGGCCGCTCACTCTGAGGGAAGTAGCCGAGCACATCGACATGCACGAGTCTACCGTTTCGCGGGTCACGAACGAGAAGTACGTCCAGACGCCCCGGGGCGTCCTGCCCCTGAAGTACTTCTTCTCGAGCGGACTGGCGACGGACTATGGTGAGGACGTCTCGGCGAGAGGCATCCGTGCGCGAATCCAGAAGCTCGTGGCGGAGGAGGACGCTCACAAGCCGCTCACGGATCAGGCCATCGTGGATCTGCTCAAGAAGGAGGGCGTTCAGATCGCGCGTCGGACGGTGGCCAAGTACCGGGATCAGCTCGGCATCCTTTCGGCCCGCATGCGAAAACGAGTATGACCGACTCGGAGACGTCCACTGCGGACCTTTCCGAAGAGGCTCGCCGGTCGTTCGCCGTCATTGTTCCCGCCTTCAACGAGTCAGCCAACATGCCCGACCTGTTCGCCGAGCTGGCGAGCACCTTCGATCGGTTCTACCTCGAGGGCGAGGTGATTCTCGTCGACGATGGATCCAGCGATGGGACCGTGGAGGCCGCTAGAGCGGCGGCGGCCACCGCGGGACTGGAGCGAGTCCGATTCATCCGGCACAGAGCAAATCGTGGAAAGACGGCGGCCATCCTCACCGCTGCCGAAGCCACCGATGCCGAGGTACTGGTCTTGTTCGACGCCGATCTTCAGCACTCTCCCGATGAGATTCCGCGCTTCCTGGCGGCCGTCGAGAGCGGCTGCGACGTCGTCGCGGGACGGAAGATCGGCCGGTACCCCAAGCGCTTCGTTTCCGGCGTTTACAATGGGCTCTCGCGCATGATCTTCGGGGTGCCGGTCAGGGACCTGAACGCCATGAAGGCGTTCCGCAGATCGGTACTGAAGGAGATGCACCTCCGAGAGGACTGGCATCGCTACCTGGTAGTGCTGGCCCACGCTCGGGGATACCGGATCGGCGAGCTGGACGTCCGCCTCTATCCGCGGCGCCATGGCGAATCGAAGTACACGGGCGGCGGCCGAATCATGGTCGGCTTCCTCGACCTGCTGGCAGTGTGGTTCCAGCTCGTGTTCAGCCGCAAGCCGATGCTCTTCTTCGGGCTGACGGGCCTGCTCCTCACCGCGTTGGGCGGCATAATCGGCTTGGCTGCGCTCTACCTACGCTTCGTGCAAGGGGCCGGCTATCGCCCGCTCCTCACGCTGGTGGTCTTCCTCGTTCTCCTCGGCGGACTCCTCTTCATTGCCGGCCTCGTGGCGGAGCTCATAGCCGGACTGCGGAGCGAGGTGGAGGACCTTCGCCGGGAACTCCGGAGGTGACGGAGGAGACCGCCGCTTCCCTGGACATCGCTCCGCCGGAGCTGCCCGGAGCCGGCGGGTGGGCGGCCGCGTGCGTGGCTCTGCACGTCGTCGCGGCGATTCTCGTCTACGAGCCGATCCTGTTCACGGGGTCCGACGCCGGCCACTACATGGTACTCGGAGAGGCGCTGCGGAACGGGGCAGGGTATCGTGACCTGCATCTCCCGGGAATGCCGCTCCACACCAAGTACCCTCCGGTGTACCCGACCCTCCTGGCTGGCCTGGGGTGGATTGGCGGACTCCAGCTGTTCAAGTTGATCTCGCTCTCGCTCACCGCGGGAAGCGTATGGCTGGTCTTCCACCTGGGCCGTAGACGGCTCGGGGACGGCATGGCGCTGATCGGCGCCGCGCTCTTCGCAGTCGCCCCCGTGTTGCTGCTGTTCTCGCATCTTGTGCTGTCCGAAGCGCTGTTCACCTTCCTGGTGCTTCTGGCGCTCACGTGGGCCAAGGAGTCGGATCGATACTGGTGGCCGGTCGTTGTGGCCGCCGCAGCCTTCTTCACGCGAACAGCGGGACTTTCCCTGTTGCTGGCGTTCGCCGTGCATGCCGCCCTCGAGAAGAGGCCCCGGCGAGCGCTCGGTGCCGGCGCGATCGCGCTCGGCTGCATCGCCGGCTGGGCGATCTACCAGCATGTGGTGTCGCCGGAGCAACCGCCTTACCTCCAGCAGCTGCTGCTGGTGAACCCGTACGACTTCGGCACCGGCACGGTCGGAGCGTCCGGTCTGCTGGCGCGGGTCGCCACCAATTTCTGGGTCTACGTCAGCGGCCAACTGCCGGCGAGCTTCGGGCTGCCCGCCCCACGCATCGGCCCCGTACCTCCGCTCACCTTCGCAGCCGGTATCGTGATAGCCGGTCTGGCCGTCGCTGGTTGGTTTCGGTCGGTGACGAGAAGGATTGCTCCAGCCGGTCTATTCGCGTTCTTCTATGTTGGCTTGATACTGCTGTGGCCGTCGGTGTGGACCGATCGACGCCTGCTCCTGCCCGTGCTGCCGCTTGTGATACTGTACGCGCTGGACGGAGCACGTGGCCTGGCCGAATGGCGCTTCGCCGGCAGAGGGACGGCGACGGCTGGTGCGGTGGCCGTTGCCCTCGCCTCGGCGGCGGTCATGTCCACGGCCTCCCTGATTCCCAGTCGCATCACCTGCCTGGCCGACTACCGGGATGGGTCACCGTGCGACCCGCCGGAGCATGCGAGCTTCTACGCCCTCGCCCGTTACGCGGCCGAGGCGACGCCGGAGCGAGCAATCATAGCCAACCGAAGCCCGGCGACGTTCTACCTCCTCTCAGGTCGCCGGGGTGACCTGTATCGCTTCTCCCAGGATCCAGAAGTCGTGCTCAGCGGGTTGGAGGAGCTTGGAGCAGACTACGTCGTTGTTGACCGACTCA